>CALHLW010000107.1 GCA_938034615.1 uncultured Neomegalonema sp.
ATAGGCGGCGATCACCGTGAGGGCACCAGTGGCCGGTTCGCGGATGTCTTCAATCCGGCCACCGGCGAGGTTGAGAAACGTGCCCCATTGGCCAGCGCATCCGAACTCGACGAGGCGGTCGCCATTGCTAAGGCAGCGCAAGTCGAATGGGCCGCGCAAAATCCCCAGAAGCGCGCTCGGGTCTTCATGCGAATGGCGGCTCTGCTGGAGCGGGACAAACGGTCGATGGCCGAAGAATTGTCGCGCGAACATGGCAAGACTGTCGTGGATTCCGAAGGCGATATCCAACGGGGGTTGGAAGTCGTCGAATTCGTCATCGCCGCGCCGCATCTGCTGAAGGGCGAATTCACAGAAGGGGCTGGACCGGGAATCGATATGTACTCGATGCGCCAGCCGGTGGGCGTCGGAGCGGGAATCACACCGTTCAACTTCCCGGCCATGATTCCGCTCTGGATGTGCGCCCCCGCCATCGCTTGTGGTAATGCCTTTATCCTCAAACCTTCTGAGCGCGACCCATCGGTGCCCCTTCGCATTGCTGAACTTTTCAAGGAAGCGGGCTTGCCCGATGGCATCTTTCAGGTCGTGCAGGGCGATAAGGAAGTGGTCGATGCGATCTGCGCGCATCCTGATATCGGCGCGGTCAGCTTCGTCGGCTCGACCCCCATCGCGGCGAGCGTCTATGCGATGGCTACGGCCCACGGCAAACGCGCGCAGTGCTTTGGCGGCGCGAAGAACCACATGATCATCATGCCCGATGCCGATCTGGATCAGGCGGCGGATGCGCTGATCGGGGCAGGCTATGGCTCTGCGGGCGAGCGTTGCATGGCGATTTCGGTCGCTGTGCCCGTGGGTAAGGAAACCGCCGACAATTTGATCGCCAAGCTCAAGCCGCGCGTCGAAGAATTGAATGTCGGCCCCTATACCGATGAGAAAGCCGATTTCGGCCCGGTGGTCACTGCCGCCGCAAAGGAAAAAATCCTCGGCCTGATCGACAAGGGCGTCAGCGAGGGTGCCAAGCTCGTCATAGATGGGCGCGGGTTCTCCCGGCAGGGCTATGAGAACGGCTATTTCGTCGGTGGATGCCTCTTCGACGATGTGACGCCCGACATGGACATCTACAAGACCGAAATCTTCGGTCCTGTCCTCTCGGTTGTGCGCGCGAAAACCTATGAGGAAGCCATCGATCTGCCGATGAAACACGAATACGGCAACGGCGTTTCAATCTATACGCGAGACGGCGATGCCGCCCGCGACTTTGCGAGCCGCATCAATATCGGCATGGTCGGTGTGAATGTGCCGATCCCCGTACCGCTGGCCTACCATTCTTTCGGGGGGTGGAAGGCGTCGAGTTTCGGCGATCTGAACCAGCATGGTACCGATTCGATCCGCTTCTGGACCCGCGTGAAGACCATCACTTCCCGCTGGCCCTCCGGCGTTAAGGAAGGCGCGGAGTTCTCGATCCCGGTCATGGAGTAACCATGCGCGCTGCCGGTCATAAACTATGAGCGGCAGCATCTTCCTGATGGTGATCGGGGCGGCGCTGCTGCACGCGATCTGGAATGCATTGGTCAAGGGCGGCGGCGACAAGACGCTCAGCATCGCGGCGGTCGTGGTCGGGCAGGCGATCTTCGCGCTGCTCGTCATGCCCTTCGTGCCGATACCGGACTGGCAATGCTGGCCATGGTTCGTGGCCAGCATCGTCCTGCATATCGGCTATCAGTTCTTTCTCGGCAATGCCTACCGGACGGGCGATCTCACGCAGGTCTATCCCATCGCGCGGGGTGTTGCCCCGTTGATCGTAGCCACAGTGTCCATCGCGTTCCTCGGCGTGGTCCTTGGCACGCTGGAGCTCGTCGCCATCGGCGTCATCGCGGCGGGGATTATGAGTCTAAGTCTCGTGCGCCAACGGGACGGCGTACGGAATCGAGGCGCGGCGGTACTCGCCCTCGTCACAGGCTGCTTCATTGCAGGATATTCACTCGTGGACGGAACCGGTGCGCGAATCGCGGAAACGGGTGTGGGCTTCTATGCGTGGTCGTCGTTTGCGAATACGATCTTCTACATCCTGATCGGCGTCAAAGTTCGCCCGAACCTGCTGCAAGACCTGCGAGGCATGGGAAAAGTGATCCTGATCGGAGGCGGTGCGTCCTTCGTCGCCTATGCGATGGTGGTCAATGCGTTCATGCACGCGCCCATCGCGCTCGTGACAGCATTGCGTGAGACATCCATCATCTTCGCCTTGCTGATCGGTGTCGGCTTCCTCGGCGAACGACTCGATCTGCCAAAGGTCTTCTCGACCATGCTCACGCTCTGCGGTGCAGCATTGTTAAGGCTATCGAAGGGCTGAGAGGCAAATATGGTCGATGGGCAGAGTGACTGGCTCCGTTCGCTACACCGCACTGCACAAAACCCGCTTGCACCGCAGCGCACGAAATGTCATGCAAGCGAACCGCTCGATACCATTCCGAATGTTGCGCGACCATACCAGCGAGACCTCCCATGGATGCCATTGCCGACCCCGTTGCCGATACCCTGAAGGACCAGCCGGTCAAGGATCTCTACGAAATCGGCGAAATCCCGCCGCTCGGTCATGTGCCGAAAGAAATGTACGCTTGGGCAATCCGGAAGGATCGGCAGGGTGAACCCGAGCAGGCCATGCAGCTCGAAACCGTACCGACATGGAAATTGGATAGCCACGAAGTCCTCGTTTTCGTCATGGCGGCGGGCGTGAACTATAATGGTGTCTGGGCCGGTCTCGGTGTTCCGATTTCCATGTTCGACGTTCACAAGGCGGACTTTCACGTTGCCGGGTCCGATTGCTCCGGCATCGTCTGGGCCGTAGGCGACAAGGTGAAACGGTGGAAAGTGGGCGATGAAGTCGTGGTGCATTGCAATCAGGACGACGGGGACGATGAAGAGTGCAATGGCGGCGATCCCATGTACTCGCCGACCCAGCGCATCTGGGGCTACGAAACCCCCGATGGCAGTTTTTCGCAGTTCACGCGCGTCCAGTCGCAGCAGCTCATGCCCCGTCCACGTCATCTGACATGGGAAGAGAGCGCCTGCTACACGCTGACGCTCGCCACCGCCTATCGGATGCTGTTCGGCCACCGCCCGCATATCCTCAAACCCGGCGACAATGTGCTGGTTTGGGGCGCGTCCGGGGGCCTCGGTTCCTATGCGATACAGCTCATCAATGCGGCGGGAGCGAATGCCATCGGGGTTATCTCCGATGAGGATAAGCGAGAGTTCGTGATGAGCCTCGGCGCGAAGGGCGTCCTGAACCGCAAGGACTATAATTGCTGGGGCCAGATGCCGATCGTCAATTCCGACGAGTACAAGGCGTGGTTCGGCGAGGTCCGTAAATTCGGCAAGGCGATCTGGGACATCACCGGCAAGGGCAACAACGTCGATATGGTGTTCGAACATCCGGGCGAGGCGACCTTCGCGGCGTCGGTCTTCGTCGTCAAACGCGGTGGGATGGTCGTGATCTGCGCGGGAACCACCGGGTTCAATCTGACCATGGACGCCCGCTATCTCTGGATGCACCAGAAGCGCGTACAGGGATCGCATTTTGCCAACCTCAAGCAGGCATCGGCGGCGAACAAGCTGATGGTCGAGCGTCGCCTCGATCCCTGCATGTCCGAAGTTTTCGCATGGCGTGACATCCCGAAGGCCCACACCAAAATGCTCCGCAATGAGCATAAGCCTGGGAACATGGCCGTGTTGGTCAGCGCAAAGCGCCCCGGCCTGCGTACATTGGAAGACGCGCTGGAGGCGTGACGCTATGAAGGGTATCCGGTCCCTCGCCGGATGCCGGAATAGCAGGCAATGAATCTGTCCGAGAAGCAAGCGGGTGTCCTGAGAGGTATCTCGCTTGCTGCGGGCGTCACCGTTTCAGCTTTCGCCCTGATTTTGGTTTTTCAGCCAGCAGTGATCGACAATAACATGATCGAGTCGCGCATTACCTTCGCGTCGGTATCTGTTCTTATCGTCACCCTCTGCCTTGCGGCCTCGATAGCTGCCTTGGCGCGGCACAGGTTCTTCTCAGCGGAAGATATTGATGGTGGATCGAGCACATTCACGGAAGAGGCAAGGCTGCTCCGATCGATCTTGCAGAACACGCTTGAACAAACCGTTTTGGCGATTCCAGCATACTTCCTGTTTGCCGTCCTTGCACCATTGAGTTGGCTGGGAATGCTCCCAGTTGCGGCTTTGCTGTTCTTGATTGGGCGGATTCTCTTCTGGCGCGGATATGCGCAAGGGGCGGCCCGACGAGCTGTTGGATTTGGATTGACCTTCTACCCCACTGTATTGCTGCTGCTCATCTGTGTCGGTATGGCCGTCTTGAGTAGCCTGCCAGCATAAGTACATCGCAGTGACACGGGGTCATTCTTCCTGCTCGGTTTCGATGACGGGACCGGCAAAGACCAACCCGGCGGCAAACGCCGCGAAACCTAGCATGACGACCGCGAGGATTTCCGGTCGATCGTCATGCAGCAGGGCCACAGACCCGGCGCCGAGGGCCGCACCCGCGCTTTGGCCGATGCTGAACAAGACGCCTGCTGTTGCTCCGAGTGCCTTTGGGACATTTGCGAACATCAAAACCGGGGCGGCGGCGAAGAGGATGCCGAGGCCGAGCGAAAACAGCGACATCGCGCAGAGCATCGAAAGGGCCGTCAGGGCTTCGGCGACAGTGATTCCGAGAAAGACGATGGCACCCGCGATCCCAAAGGCTGCGCCGATCTTCGTCAGGCCAAAGGCGCTGACCCGGTGGGCCAGCCGGTTCGCTGCTGTCGCGCCAAGGATATAGGCGAGGACGCTGGCCCCATAGTAGAAACCGTAATCCTCCGTCGCGATTCCAAACCGCTCGATGAAGAGATACGGACCGACGGTGATATAAGCGAACAACCCTGCAAAGGTAGCGCCGATGGCGAGGGCAAACCGCAGGAAGACGGTGTTCCGCAACAGCCTGCGATAGCGCCGCAGCGAAAGCAGCACATTGAACGGTGCGCCCCCGCCACCCTCCGGGATCAATCGCCAGACCATCATGGCCGCAACGATCCCGAGGAACGACAGCAGCACGAAATTCGCCCACCATCCTGCCCAGACATGGATGATGCCGCCCAGTAAAGGCCCGACCGCTGGCGCGATGCCGATGGAGGCACCATAGAGGCTGAGAACCTTGACCGCTTCAGGCCCCCGGAACAGATCGCGGATCAGCACCACGCAGAGCACCGAGGCAACGCTGCCACACGCGCCCTGCAATCCGCGCAGGGCGATCAGGGTCCAGATATCCGGGGCGATGGCACAGAGCACGCTGGCCAGCGCAAAGAGCCACAATCCGATCCCGAGCACTTTCCGTCGCCCGAAATGATCCGCCAATGGCCCCACCAGCAGCGGCCCGACGGCATACCCGATGAAATTGACGCTCATGGTCAGTTTGACGGCCCGGTCGGTCGTGCCGAAGACATCGTCCAGATCGGGCAGGCTGGGCGTGTAGAGATCGGTCGAGAGGATCGACGCCCACATCGCGAGGATCAGCGCTGCTGGAATCTGCCAGGCGAAGCGGGTCGGAGAATCTGGGACGAAATGGCGACTCACGACGACCTCTCGGGGCCGGAGCGGGACTCGGGCCGACAACGGAAAACCTGTCGGCAATATAACCCGCCTTCCGTTATCAGGAAGTAGGACCGTATGTCCCCAGTGGCAACCGCTATCCGTTGCGCGTTACTGGATCGAAATTGTCACCTTCTGGCTCTCGCCCGTGCTACCCGGAATTTTCAGGGTGTAGGTGCCGGGTTTGATCGCAACGAAAGAAAGTTCGATGGTTCCCTCGTCATCGAATTCGAAGCTGTCGAGGCCGAGAGGGCGAATCTCCAGATCGTTAATGACGATTTCATCGATCCAGACAGCGCGGAAGAATTCCGCACCCGCAAGTGCAAGCTCCGCAGAGCCGTCCGCTTCGATCTCGAATTCGTAATAGGCGCCGGATTGCAGCGTGATGGGACCGTCTTCATAGATCGGCTTGCCGGAGGCCATGGTCAGCGTGATGCTCTCGCCCCTGTTGCATTTCGCAAGCAGTCCCGCAAATCCCATCTTCTTCGCATCGCAAAGTGGCGCGGCGTCGGCGGGGCCGGAAGGAACGGCGAATCCTGCGAGCGCGAGAGTGGCGGCAGCGAGAATAGCTTTCATGAGCGAGGCTCCTTGGTTGAATGGATTACCTGTTCCGGCCTTGAGCCGGAGGCTGTTTGGGTTTTGAAAGTCCCTGCATCGGGGGCTGGCAGGGGCGATCAATTCGGCGAAACGACCACGCCCCAAGGCTGTTCACCGACGGGGATGGATTTGATGACCTTTTCCTTCTCCACGTCGATCACGGAGATATCGTTGGAATTGCCATTGGTCGTGTAGAGGAATTTCTGGTCAGGCGAGAAGGCAAGCTGCCAGACACGCTGACCGACGAGCAGGTATTTCTCGACCTCGAAGGTCTCGCCGTTCACGAGTGCCACCCGGTTCGCGGGGCCGAGCGCGACGAAGACTTTCTTGCCATCTTCCGTAACGCGCACGCCGACGGGCTGAAGCGCCTCGGGTACGATCCCCGGCACCTCGAATTCGATCTTCTTGATGATCTCGCCCTTCGCCGGATCGATGACCGCAACGGTGCCGCCGATCTCTGCCGACACATACAGCAGCGACCCGTCATCCGTGAACTGCGCAAAACGAGGGCGCTGATCCACAAGGACATTCGTGTCGATCTCGAAGGTATCCGTGTTGATGAAATGCGCCATGTTCGTGGTCTCGGACGTGTTGACCACGATCTTGCCGTCGGGGCTGACGCCCATGCCTTCCGGTTCGACGCCGACAGGCACTTCCGCCAGCACCCGGCGGGTCTTCACATCCACCACCGTGACGATGTTGTCATCCTCGTTGGCGATGTAGAGGGGGTTGCCGCTCGGATGCAGCACGAACAGCTCCGGGTCCGGACCGGAGGGCAGGGTGTGCTTGCGTTTCAGGGTCTCGGTATCGAAGACGTTGACGATGTCGTCATCGGAGGCACAGACATAGAGTTCCGTGCCGTCCGGGCTGATCGTGATGCCGCGCGGGCGGGCACCCGCATCGAACGTACCTGTCACCTCCAGCGTTTCCGAGTCGATCACCGTGATGGTGTTGCCCTTCTCGTTCGTTACGTAGATCGTAAAGGCGGAGGCGGGCGTGGCCGCGAGAGCGGCGACGAGAGCTAGGACGCTGGCGCGCATACGGGTCGATCCTTCAGTTCAGGGAGCAGCGGGATTCGGGTTCATCATAGCCGAGCGTGTCAAGCTGGCTGACCTGATGCAGATACTCTTTCTGTGGCGAGACCGAGACGATCATTCGGTCGTTGGCCAGCAGAACGGGAGAGCGAAGCTGCTGGTTCCACGGACGGAAATTGACCTTCGTGCCCTTGAAGATGCCCAGCTCGAAATCATCGCCCAGCACATAGTCGCGTACAGTTGCCGGATCGGCGCTCGACGTGCGCGTGACCCCTTCGCCGACAACACGCAGGGCGAGCCAGACCTGAAAGTCCAGCGTCCGAACCCGGCGCTCGGCGATCTTCTCGAATCGCCGCTGGAACTGGGTCGCACCCCATGCCTCATTGGCCGGGTGCCAGCCGACCGGGCGCAGGCCCGCCGATCCCGCCACGGGTCGCGAATCCCATGTGTGATAGGGCAAATATCCGGCAAACACCTGCGCTTCATCGGCGGCTATAACGATATCATGCTTCTTCGCACGTTGGGTAAAGACCGGCATTTGCTTTTGCACCAGCACATGGCCCGTATCCGTGCGCCGTCCACCGCCCGTATCCTCGAAGACCCGTTCTTCCACGATCTTCGCCCCGAATCGTTTCCCCGCCCTGCGCAGAGCCTCCGCGAAGGCTTCATCTTCGGGATGCGAGCCGACGATCAGGAACCACTTGCTCCAGCGCTTCCACATCAGGAATTGCGCCAGCCCATCCGCCAGCGTAGCGCGGCTGGACGCGACATGCAGCATGTTCGCACGGCACTCGTCGGTGCGCAGGATGTCGTCTTCGGCCTGCGCATTGAACAACAGGACATCGCGATCCTTGGCGTGATCGGCGAGAGAAAGCACATCCTCCGCCGAACCCATCAGCACTACGAAACCAACCCCGTTGTCGATCAGCGTATCGAGAGCGGATTGCGCGTCGTCAGGGGACGCACTCGCGGTCGTCACCTCGTAGGTCTGGCCGAGAAACCGCCCGGTCGTATTGTTATCCGATTTGCCCAACTCGGCCCCCGCGAACCCCAGATCGTCAGGGGGCAAGTCCAGCCGCGATAGCGGCAGGGGCATCTCGCGCTCGACCTTGAGAATACCGATGCTGACGGTCAAGGGATCAGCAGCCCGCGCGATGACGGGCCACAGCAGCAGTGCGAGGATGATGATGACGGTTCTCATGGCCCAAGTGTTTCAGCCTGTGACAGGCTTCGTCAACCGCCCGGAACGGGGAATCTCCTGTGAGAATTCTAAGCACGGAGCGCCTTGTTTTCGCCGGAAGGCCCGTTAGGCTCGATATCGACAGAGGGCGGAACGAACGCCCTTAAGAATAATCCTCGGGAGGGATACTCATGAAAATTCTTGGCCTTGCCGTCGCGGTGGCGCTCGCCTTCGTTCCCATACTTGCCAACGCCCACGGACCGACGCGACAAAAGGTGACGATCACGCAAGAGGTGAACGCCTCACCCGAGGACGTCTGGGCTCATATCGGCAACTTTCAGGACATGAGCTGGCATCCGGCGGCCTTCAAGACCGATGGCTCGAACGGCAACGAGATCGACGCGACGCGCCTGATTACACTCGCAGAAGAGGGCGGCCCGACGATTGCCGAGATCCTCTACAAATACAGCGATACGGAAAAGAAGCGCAGCTATTCGTACCGGATCACGTCGGTGAAGGTCGAGACGCTGCCGGTCACGAACTACTCATCGCACCTGACCGTCAAACCGGCGGATGACGGAAAGTCCCTCGTCGAATGGCGGGGCGCTTTTTATCGTGGTTATCCGAACAACGATCCGCCGGAACATCTGAACGATGAAGCGGCCATAAAGGCCGTTACGGGGATTTACGAAATGGGGCTGAAGGCAGTCGCCGAGCATTTTGCTGCCGGAAACTAACGATGGTGCGGTCATGGAGTGGGGCGGCGGCGGGGAGACTCGCCGCCGCTCTGACGTTCGGACTTTCGTTCGGGGCACTTGCCGATGAGGCGTTTGTCACGAACCAGTCCAGCGAGGATGTCAGCATCATCGACCTTGAAACCGGAGAAACCCGCGCGACGGTACCGGTCGGAGGTAAACCTGCGGGGGTCGCATTATCACCTGATAGTTCGATCGCGTGGATCGTCAGCCCGGAGAGCAAGACGGTCAGCGGCATCGACACGGCGACAGGCAAGGTGGCTCGCCAAATCGTCCTTGAAGGCGGACCGCTCGGGATCGCAGTGCATCCTGACGGCAAAACGCTCTACGTGGCCGATTGGTACAATGCGCAGGTCCATGTGGTCGATGCCGCCAAGGGTGAGGCCGTTGGGCGGATCGGCACAGGGGCCTCACCATCCGGGCTGGCGATCTCGGATGACGGAGCACTGCTTCTCTCGGCAGATCGGGATTCGAACCAGATTTCGATCATCGATACCAAGTCCCTGGAGCCGATCGCGACCGTGGCCGTCGGTGAACGGCCCTTCGGAATCACCCTGCGCGATGGCCGTGCGTACACGGCTGATGTTGGTTCCAATACGGTGACGGTCGTGGACATCTCGACGCGAAAGGTTATCGGAGCGGTGGCGGTCGGCGAGCGGCCCTATGCCGTGGCCTTCGCCAAGGGACGTGGCTTCGTGACGGATCAGTATGCGGACACCGTCACCGTCTTCGATGTCGGAACGCTAAAGGTTGTGGGCAAGATCGATGTAGGGGAATACCCCGAAGGAATAGACGTGACGCCTGATGGCGCGCGGGTCATCGTGGCAAACTGGTTCTCCAACACGATCTCCGTCATCGACGCGGAAACGCTGGAGGTGATCGACGAATACGATACAGGTGATGGTCCGCGCGCGTTCGGTCTGTTCATCCGCAAAACCGAGTGAAATTTACGCCCCGCTACTTGTCATTCCTGCGAAGGTTCGCGGGCATGACTCAGAAAAGTGAGACCGAGTGACTCTGATCCTCTTCAACAAACCCTTCGGCGTCCTTCCGCAATTCACCGACGGAGAGGGGAGGGCGACTTTGGCCGACTTCATCAACGTACCGGGGGTCTATCCAGCGGGGCGGCTCGACCGGGACAGCGAGGGATTGCTGATCCTGACCGATAATGGACGACAGCAAAGCCGGATTTCAGACCCGAAATACAAAATGCCGAAGACCTATTGGGCGCAGGTCGAACGTATTCCCGATTTCGAGGCAATCGATGCCTTGAGACGGGGGGTGACTCTGAAAGATGGCAAGACGCGCCCCGCACAGATCAAGCGGATGGATGCGCCCGCCATGCTCTGGCCTCGTGATCCGCCCGTGCGGGCGCGCAAGACCGTTGAAGACTGCTGGATTTCCATCACCATCACCGAAGGTCGTAACCGGCAGGTGCGGCGCATGACGGCGGCGGTGGGGCATCCGACCCTGCGCCTGATCCGGGCGCAGGTGGGCGAATGGTCGCTGGACGGATTGGCGAGTGGGGAATGGCGCTACGCTTGAAAAGGTGACACCGACATTCAGGCCGTTTCCTGAAACATCTCGCGCCCGATGAGCATCCGGCGGATTTCGCTGGTCCCCGCCCCGATCTCGTAGAGTTTGGCATCGCGTAACAGCCGCCCGACCGGGTACTCGTTCGTATAGCCGTTCCCGCCGAGGCATTGGATCGAGTCGAGGGCCACCTGCGTGGCCTTCTCCGCCGCGTAGAGGATACACCCCGCCGCGTCCTTTCGGGTGGTCTCCCCCCGATCAGCGGCCTGAGCCACGGCATAGACATAGGCACGGCAGGCATTCATCGTGGTGTACATATCGGCCAGCTTGCCCTGCATGAGCTGGAACTCCCCGATGGGTGTGCCGAACTGCTTGCGCTCATGGACATACGGCACGACTGCGTCCAGCGCCGCCGCCATGATCCCGCACGGCCCGCCCGCCAGCACGATACGCTCGTAATCGAGACCGGACATGAGCACCTGCACCCCGCGCCCTTCCTCACCGAGGATATTGTCGAACGGCACTTCGACGTCCTCGAACACCAACTCGCCCGTGGCCGACCCGCGCATCCCAAGCTTGTCGAGTTTCTGCGCGACCGAAAACCCGGCCATCTCCTTCTCGATCAGAAAGGCCGTGATCCCCTTCGATCCGGCATCGGGGTCGGTCTTGGCGTAGACGACCACCGTATCCGCACCGGGACCATTGGTGATCCACATCTTCGTGCCGTTGAGGATGAAGCGATCATTGCGTTTTTCAGCTCGCAGCTTCATCGACACCACATCCGACCCCGCCCCCGGTTCGCTCATCGCCAAGGCACCGATATGCTCGCCGGAGCAGAGTTTGGGGAGGTATTTCTCCTTCTGCTCGGTCGTTCCGTGGCGGTTGATCTGATTGACGCAAAGATTAGAATGCGCGCCGTAGGAGAGGCCAACGGAGGCACTCGCGCGGCTGATCTCCTCGATCACGACGGTCTGGGCCAGATACGTCATGCCCGAGCCACCGAAATCCGGGTCCGCCGTGACCCCCAGCAATCCCAGCGCGCCCATCTTCGGCCAGAGGTGATAGGGTGGCTCATCCGTCTGGTCGATCTCGGCGGCAACGGGGGCAACTTCATCGGCAGCAAACCGCTGCACCATCTCCCGCAGTGCCTCGATTTCATCATCCAGAGCGAAATTCATCGAGGTCGTGAACATGGCGGCTTCCCGGCGCTAAATGTGAACTGCGGGGAACCATAGCGCCTTGGCAGACAAAGCCAAGATTACCTGTAACGCGGCCCTGACCAACTATTTGTCGGTCGCCTCCGCAGGGGGCGCTTTCTCCTCCGCCTTTACCGCGTCCCACAGCGCATCCATTTCTTCGAGATCAGAATCCTGTGGGCGCTTTCCAAGAGCAGCCAAGCGGTCTTCGACGCCCCGAAATCGCCGCTCGAATTTTCGGTTGGCGCTCGCGAGAGCTTCTTCGGCATCGACGTCGAGATGCTGGCCGAGGACCGCCACAACGAAGAGCAGGTCGCCGTATTCCTCGGCAATGTCCGCCGCATCACCGCGCGCCTGCGCTTCGGCGACTTCGCCTGCCTCTTCCACGATCTTGTCTAGCACGCCAGCATGATCGGGCCAGTCAAACCCGACCCGCGCGGCACGGCGTTGCAGTTTTTGCGCACGCATAAGAGAGGGGAGGGCGAGCGCGACACCAGCAAGCGCGCTGTCGTCGGTCTCTTTCGCCCGCTCGGCCTGTTTGACCTCTTCCCAATGCCGGGTCTGTTCTTCGGCGGAGCCAATTTCCGTGTCGCCGAAGACATGAGGATGACGGCGAACCATCTTCTCCGCAATCCCGCGCGCTACATCGTCGAAATCGAATGACCCCTCCTCGGCTGCCATCTGACTGTGATAGACGGCCTGCAACAACAGATCGCCCAACTCGCCGCGCAAAGCCTCGCGATTGCCGGAACGAATCGCATCGGCGACCTCGTAGGCTTCTTCGATGGTATAGGGGGCGATGGTCTCGAAGCTCTGTTCGATATCCCATGGACAGCCGCCCTTAGGATCACGCAGTCGGCGCATGATTTCGCGCAAGGCATCAATGGGAGTGGGGCCGAATGTCTCGATCATGCTCCGTTGAGAACAGACATCGCGGCCTCGTGCAAGGCCGGTGTCGCCGCCGCGATGACCTGACCGCCATGCTGGCAGTCGCCGCCTTGCCAGTCGGTGACGATCCCGCCTGCCGCCTGCACCAAAGGCATCAATGCCTGAATGTCATAGGGTTTGAGCGAGGATTCCACGACCAGATCGATCTGGCCCATGGCCAGCAGCGTATAGGCGTAGCAATCCGTGCCAAAGCGTGTGAGTTGCACCTGTTCACTGAGTGACGCGAAGGCTTCTGCCTCGTCACCCTTGAACATATCCGGCGCGGTCGAGCACATCAGAGCGTCAGACAACGACTCCGTATCGCGCACCGTAAGATCACGTTTGCCGATCCCACTGTCGAGGACCGCATTTCGGGCTTCAGGGAGAAACGTGCCCGTGAAACGCTCGCCGATGAAAGGCTGGTCCATGATGCCGATGACAGGCCGCTCGCCATCGTTAGCTGCAATCAGGACACCCCAACTCGGCAATCCGCATAGGAAAGCCCGTGTGCCATCTATGGGATCAAGTACCCATGTCACGCCGCTTCGCGACGGAACATCGTCATATTCCTCACCGAGGATACCGTCATCAGGTCGCTCAGTGGCGAGGATGTCGCGCATAGCGCGCTCAATCGCTCGATCCGCGAGAGTCACGGGGTCGAAACCGTTACCCTCTCCAGCCTTGTTGTCGGTCCCCAGCCGGGAAGAACGAAAGTAACGCAATGCGATTGGTCTTGCCGCATCCGCGAGTCGATGAGCGACTGGAAGGCAGTCCATCGTCCCGCTTGCGGTCATTATGCACTCACTTTCGCCAGTATCCGGTCCCCACCAGTACCCGGCTTGGTCGATCAGGCCGCAGCGCGCGAGAGCGAGCGGGTCAGTTCAAAGAGACGACGACGCGGCTCTTCCGGCATCTGATAGTAGCACCGGATCAGCTCCAGTGTCTCCTTCTCAGAGAAGATATCGGTCGTCGGGGCCGCATCGCCATTCGTGTTCGCGGCGACATCACCATCAACAGCGATTTCGGCAGGGTCAACACCAACGCCTTCGAAGAAGAACGAGACCGGCACGTCGAGCGCTGTGGCGATATCATAAAGGCGGCTGGCAGAGACACGGTTCATGCCGGTCTCGTATTTCTGAATCTGCTGAAACTTGATCCCGACCGCATCCCCAAGCTGCTGCTGGGTCATGCCAAGCATCCAGCGGCGACGGCGAATGCGCTGTCCGACGTGCACATCTACATGGTGTTTCATATCGCACCTTTTCTCTTCTTATGCGTCATTTAGCTGACGTGTACGTAAAGGAGCAAGTCTGGTGCCAAGGTTAACGCAGTTGTCATATGTTAAGTGTACAATCATAAAATAGCTTTTAATATCAGTACAATAATTGTTTTACCTAATAAATGATTCAAAGCCTTATTCAGTTGATCGATACAGAAAATCTCATTTAATGTTCGCATAATGCGACTCGATAAGAGGCGAATCGCATTATGCAGATTCAACCGAACGGGATTGTCGCTTGCGCTCGTGTGGATCGAGATACCGCTTGCGAAGGCGTATATGGTTCGGCGTCACCTCGACCAGTTCGTCATCCGCGATATAGGCGATGGCCTGTTCGAGACTAAGGCGAATTGGCGTGGTCAGCACGACGGCCTCGTCCTTGCCGGACGCACGGATGTTGGTCAGCTTCTTTCCCTTGAGCGGGTTCACGTCGAGATCGTTGTCGCGGTTATGCTCGCCAAGGATCATGCCATTATAGACGGCTTCGCCCCCACCGATGAAGAACTTACCCCGATCTTCTAGGTTGAAGAGCGCGAACGTGACAGACATGCCCGTTTCCATCGAGACGAGAACCCCTGTGCGGCGGCCCTGGATCTTGCCCTTGAACGGTGCCCATTCGTGAAAAATGCGGTTCAGGGTGCCCGTTCCGCGCGTGTCGGTCAGAAACTCGCCATGATAGCCGATGAGGCCGCGCGAGGGGACATGGGCGACGATGCGGGTCTTGCCGGCATTCGATGACCGCATCTCGGCTAATTCGCCTTTGCGGGTAGCGAGCTTCTCGACCACGACGCCGGAATATTCATCATCGACATCGACGGTGACTTCTTCAATCGGCTCATGCCGCTGGCCGTCGATCTCGCGATAGACCACGCGAGGGCGCGAGACGGAAAGCTCGAACCCTTCGCGGCGCATGTTTTCGATCAGCACGCCGATCTGGAGTTCGCCACGGCCCGAGACTTCGAAGGCATCGCCGCCGGGCGTGTCGGCAATCTTGATGGCGACGTTGGTTTCGGCCTCTTTCATCAAGCGTTGTCGGATGACGCGCGATTGCACCTTGTCGCCATCACGGCCCGCATAAGGGCTGTCATTGATGCCGAAGGTTACGGAAATTGTTGGTGGATCAATAGGTTGAGCCTCAATCGCCTCCGTCACCGAAACGTCGCAGAGCGTGTCGGCAACGGTCGATTTCGTCATCCCTGCCAGCGCCACGATATCGCCCGCGACGGCCTCATCGACCGGCTGGCGTGCGAGGCCCCTGAAGGCCAGAATCTTGGAAACACGGAAGCGCTCTACTTCGGTACCATCCCGTGACATGCCCTTGATCGACGTGTTCGGTTTCAGCGTCCCGTCTTCCACACGCCCGGTCAGAATACGCCCGAGAAACGGGTCCGCCTCCAGCGTCGTGGCGAGCATCCGGAACGGCTTATCCTTGTTCGCGATCACGGCAGGGGCAGGCACATGCTCCACCACCAGATCGAACAGGGGATCGAGCGTGTCGCGCGGTCCTTCGAGCGTCGTATCGGCCCAGCCGCTGCGACCCGATGCATAGAGAACGGGAAAATCGAGCTGTTGCTCATTGGCGTCGAGGTTCGCGAACAGATCGAACACCTCATCGAGTGCGCGATCAGGCTCGGCATCGGGCTTGTCGACCTTGTTCAGCACGACGATGGGGTTCAGCCCCAGTGCCAGCGCTTTCTGGGTCACGAACTTCGTCTGGGGCATCGGCCCTTCTGCTGCATCCACCAGAAGGACAACGCCATCGACCATCGAAAGGATACGCTCGACCTCACCGCCGAAATCGGCGTGACCCGGTGTATCGACGATATTGATGCGCGTATCTTTCCACTCGACCGAGGTACACTTGGCGAGAATGGTGATTCCGCGTTCCCGCTCGATATCGTTGGAATCCATTGCCCGCTCGGCAACGGCCTGATTGGCACGAAACGCGCCGGATTGTTTGAGCAATTCATCCACGAGCGTCGTCTTGCCGTGGTCCACATGCGCGATGATCGCGATGTTGCGAATATCCATGATACCGATGTCCGAATGGGGAAGAAGGTTACGCGGGCGTATGCACGATGTAATGTTGCAGCGCAACCATACAACACCGTGGCCCTTTAGAAACGGTTTACCGTTTTCAGAAGGGCGCAGTCAGGAATCGCGCGGTGCCGGTCGCATCCCTGCGGGAGGCAAATAGTCGAACGCCCAATCGTTGTAATTGCCCTTGCCCCGGAACCAGCGTCCGTCATCCTCGCCGCCCGCATCGAAATCCCATTCCGGGGCCTCGCCTTGCAGATGCGCCTTGCGGATCAGCAGGCGACGTTTCTGGCTGCGAACAATATCCTCGATCAGCGCATCGTTATCCCACAATTCCTGTGCCTCAGCGCGAAGAACCGCGATCCTGCCAGCATGGGCCTCGTCCGCCACGAGATTGTTTTGCTCGTCGGGATCGGCGATGACATTGAACAGCATGTCCGGGTCGCCGGTGCTGGTGATGAACTTGTACCGTCCGCGCCGGATCATAAAGATCGGTGCCAAAATACCTTCGCAGAGCAATTCGCCATACACGGCACGATCCGCGTCCTCGCCGCCCGCGATGGGGACCAAATCCGCACCATCCAGCGGCTCGACCGCGCCGTCCCATGCACCATCCGATCCGAAGGACGCGAAAGTCGGCAACAAATCGACCAGCGAGCAGAGCGTGTCGCACCGTCCCGGCTTCAGATGGCCGGGCGCGCAGATGATCAGTGGCACTCGGGTTGCCGGTTCGAAGAAGGTCTTCTTCAGCCATGAGCCGCGCTCGCCCAGCATCTCACCGTGGTCGGAGCAGAAGACGATCACCGTATTCTCCGCCTGACCGCTCTCGCGCAGGGCGTCGAGCACGATGCCCATGCTGTCGTCGATATAACTGACGGTGCCGCAATAGGCGTGGCGGGCGCGCTGGACGATTTCGGGCGAGATATCGGCATCCGCGAGGCTGTGCTGGCGTAGGAGCCGCAAGGAATGTGGATCGTTTTCGTTGTCGCCGGGCATCGGAATGCGTGGTGCGGGGATATCGGCGTCGGCGTAGAGATCCCAGTGCTTTTGCAGGCACAAGTAAGGATCATGCGGATGCGTCCATGACACTTGCAGGAAGAACGGTCGCCCCTCCGGATCGCGGGCGCAGTCATAGATTTCCTGAACCGCCTTATGGGTCACGTCCTCGTCATAGTCGATCTGGACAGAACGCGCGCAGATACCGGAAGTGGTGAGCATCCGGACATCGGTTGCGCCCTCGAATTCCAGCTTGCTCCAATCCGCCGTCCACGCGAAATCACCGGGGTAGATATCGGTCGTAAGGCGACGCTCGAAGCCGTGGAGTTGGTCCGGCCCGACGAAATGCATCTTGCCGCTGAGGCAGGTTCGATAGCCGAGCGCCCGCATGTAATGAGCATAGGTGGGCATGGAGGCGGGAAGCTCGCTGGCATTGTCATAACCCCCGACCTTGGAGGCCAGCAGGCCCGTCGCCATCGAAAACCGCGACGGCGCACAAAGCGGATAGTTGCAATAGGCATTCTCGAACACCACGCCCCGTTCCGCCAGCGCATCGAGGTTGGGCGTCTTCGCCACCGCATTGCCATAGGCGGCCAGCACGTCGATGGTGAGCTGATCGACCTGAATGAACAGGATGTTGGGTTGATCTGACATCGTTTCTCCAATCAGCGGCGTAGCATCCTCCAGAGCATGAACGCCGTAAACGCCGTGCCCACGACCATGAAACCACAGACCGCCCAGAAACCCCATGGAACTTCGGATAGAGGCAACCCGGCAACGTTCATCCCGAACAGACCGGTGACGAAGGTAATCGGCAGGAAAACGACCGATACGATGGACAAGGCCAGCATGATCTCGTTCATCCGCTCGGCCAGCCGTGCCGCCATCTCATCGCGCAGAACTGCGGCCCGTTCGCGCACAGTGTCCAGATCCTCTATGATACGATCATGGGCGGCGGCGGCTTCCTCTAGAACTTCACGCGCAATCAACCATCGTGGCTCATGGCGCAGGATGGTTCGCAGCGCTTCCGCCTGTGGCACGAGATACCGGCGCAGGATCACCGCATCCTGCCGTGCATCGGTGAAGGCATTGCGCGTCTCGACCGACGGCACACGCTTTTCGGTAATTGCATCCAGTTCATGCTGGGCGATGATCTCTTCGAGTTCATCGATCACCGGCTCTGCACGCTGACACAGATAATTGACGAGCCGCTCGATGAAAGCGCTGGGGGAGGGCGGTACGTGACCCGTCGAGAAATCCTCCATCATATCGTCAATGGTTCGAAGACGCCGCAAGCCAACCGTGATGACCGTTCGCGTGTCGATGGAGAGACGCAGGGACACCATATCCTCCGGTTCTGCGCCTTCGTTCAAATTCACGCCGCGCAGGAACAAAAGGCCAGTGCCGTCGATCTCGGTATAGCGGGGCCGGGTATCCTCGGCCATGAGTGCCCAGGCGATCTGATTGGGCGGAATTTCGCCGTCCAGCAACCAGCTTTGCGTTCTGTGGCCGTCACGGTGCAGATGTATCCAGCGCCAAGCGCCATCCTCGATCTCATCATCGAGATGTCGCCAATCGATCTTTTCGGCGCTGCCATCGGGCGACACGAGCCATGCGCCGAGCAGTCCGTCATTCTCGATTTCCATGCGTGAACATCCTCCTCGCATCCCCCGGCCTTGCGTCGATGGACGCGAACGGGGTAGCACCGGGGCATGGCGAAGCAACTCCCCTATGGCACTATTCACGCGATCTTCTCACGGTTTCAAGCGCATTGCGCAGAACCGAAGGGCGAGCTGGACCATACCAACGCCTTTACCCTGATCGTTGCCGTCGCTCTGTCGGCGCAGGCGACGGACAAGGGCGTGAACAAAGCCACGCGCGGCCTATTTGCCATCGCCGACACGCCCGAAAAGATGCTGGCATTGGGCGAGGAAGGCGTGATCGAGCATATCAAGACCATCGGCCTCTACCGCAACAAGGCGAAGAACGTCATCAAACTGTCCCAGCGCCTGATCGACGAATACGGCGGTGAAGTGCCGTCGTCCCGCGCGGCGATGCAAACGCTGCCGGGAGTAGGGCGCAAGACGGCGAATGTGGTGCTGAATATGTGGTTCAGGCATCCGGCGCAGGCGGTCGATACCCATATCGACCGGGTCGGCAACCGCACGGGCATTGCCCCCGGCAAGGACGTCATCGCCGTTGAAAAGGCCATCGAAGACAATATTCCGGTCGAATTCGCGCAGCACGCTCATCATTGGCTGATCCTGCACGGGCGATATACCTGTAAGGCGCGAAAACCTGAATGCTCAGAATGTCTTATCAACGATCTTTGCGCCTTTGAGGAGAAGTCGGTATGACCGCAATCGCGAATGGTTGGTTCGGGCTTGAGGGTCGTGTGGCGTTGGTGACGGGCGCATCATCCGGTCTGGGGCGGCATTTCGCACTCACGCTTGCGGCAGCAGGATGCACCGTTGGGCTGGCCGCACGGCGGGAGGGCTATCTCACGTCCCTCGCGAGCGAAATCGAGGACAGGGGAGGGCGCGGCATCGTCCTGCGTACCGACGTAACCGACGCCGCATCCGTCGAGGCCAGCGTCGCGAAATTGGCCGACGAAGCGGGTGCCCCGACGATCCTCGTCAATAATGCCGGCATGGCCCACGGCACCTCGTTCCTCGACGCCACGGATGACGATATGCGCAGCGTCTTCGCGCTCAATCAAATGGCCGCGTGGACCGTCGCACAGACCGTCTGCAAGGGCATTATCGGCGCAGAGGAGGGCGGCTCGGTCATCAATATCGCCTCCATCACCGGCGAGCGACCCATCGGCGGAGCAGCGGCCTATGCCGTCAGCAAGGCGGCGGTGATCCATATGACCAAGATCATGGCGCTGGAACTGGCCCGCCACGACATCCGCGTCAACGCCCTCGCGCCGGGGTATTTCTCGACCGACATGAACCGCGAATTTCTGGAAAGCGATGCTGGAAAGACATTGCTGAAACGCAGCCCTATGCGCCGCGCGGGCACGATGGAAGAACTCGACGGTCCCTTACTGATGCTCGCCTCGGATCGCGGATCGTTCATGACGGGAGCGGTCATCGCTGTCGATGGTGGGCATCTCGTCTCGACGCTGTGATTTCAGACCGGATCCCAACTGAAGACGTCATCCTGCGCGGATGATGCCACCTCGGTAACGGAGCATCATGCCCCATCAGTCTCCGCTCTCCCTGTTCGGCAACCATACCTTTCGGACGCTCTGGATCGCTGCTCTGGCCTCCAACTTCGGGGGGCTCGTTCAGGCGGTCGGGGCGGCGTGGATGATGACCTTATTGTCCGACTCGGAAAGCATGATCGCGCTGGTCCAGTCCTCAGTGACGCTTCCAATCGTGATCTTCTCGTTGCTGGCCGGGGTCTTCGCCGATAATTTCGATCGGCGTCGCGTCATGCTGATCGCGCAGTGTTTTATGATGGCGGTTTCGGTCGTCCTGACCGTCATGGCCTACGAGGGCTGGCTGACGCCCTGGTCGTTGCTCGGCTTCACTTTCTTGATCGGGTGCGGCACCGCGCTCCATAACCCGTCGTGGCAGGCGTCGATGGGCGATATCGTTCCGCGCGCCGACCTGCCTTCCGCCGTCGCGCTGAATAGCATGGGCTTCAATTTGATGCGCAGCGTTGGCCCCGCCATCGGGGGGGTGATCGTTGCTGTCGCAGGGGCAGCGGCGGCATTTGCGGTCAACGCGCTCAGTTACGTCGCCATCATCATGGCCCTGTTCCGGTGGAAGTCACCGCCGCCTGATCGCCACTTGCCACGTGAACCGTTCGGCAGTGCGTTTGCGGCGGGGCTACGTTACGTCGCCATGTCGCCCAATCTCATCAAGGTGATCTTACGCGGGTTCATCTTCGGATTTTCGGCAGTCGCATTGCTCGCGCTATTGCCAGTAGTCGTGCGCGAGACCCTCGTGGGGGATTCATTCGTCTACGGCATCATGTTGGGATGTTTCGGTTTCGGAGCGGTGGTCGGGGCGCTGGTTAATTCACGGCTGCGCGAACGCTTCAGCAGTGAGACTATCGCGCGCGCCGCGTTCACCGGCTTTGCGGCGGGCTGCGTGCTGCTCGGGACGAGCGGGCATTACCTGCCGAGCGGTGGCGCGTTGTTCCTTGCAGGCGGGTGCTGGGTCGTGGCCTTGTCGATGTTCAACGTCACGATCCAACTCTCCACGCCCCGATGGGTAGTGGGCCGCGCCATCGCCCTTTATCAGACGGGCACGTTCGGGGGGATGGCGTCGGGAAGCTGGGTATGGGGAATGCTTGCGGAAAGGACGGATACCGCTGCGGCTCTGCTTTCGGCGGCAGTCGTGCTCGTGATCGGGGCACTGGTGGGGGTCCGCATTCCCTTACCTGAATTCGGCAAGCAGGATCTCGCTCCGCTCGGTCTTTTCCGGGAGCCGCCCCTGCGCCTCGACCTGACACAGCGCAGCGGCCCGATCATGGTCATGGTCGATTACACGATAGATCAGGCCGATGTCCCCGCCTTCCTTGCTGCAATCGCAGCTCGAAGGCGGGTGCGTATCCGGGATGGCGCGCAGCATTGGGTGCTGCTGCGCGATCTGGAGAATCCGGATATCTGGACCGAGAGTTATCACGTGCCGACCTGGGTAGAGTACGTCCGCCACAACGAGCGCAGGACGCAGGCCGATCTAGAGGTGTGGGAGCGTTTGATGACCTTGCATCGCGGGCCGGAGGCACCGCGCGTGCACCGGATGATCGAGCGGCAAGCCGTGTCTCCGATCGACGATATGCCTCTAAAGCTGCGTCCCTGACCCCTTAGTACCCGGCTACAACTCATGGCGGCCCCGCGACGGCGACACGCTCGCCGTCTCGCACCTCGAAATCGAGCGGGCCGAGTCGGAAAGCGCCCCGTTGAAAGAGCACGTCTTCCAGATGCAGGAGCCGACCATGGATAAGGGCCGCATCAGTCTCCATCCCGAGTTCGGGCAGGATGTGCAGGGCGGCTCGCGCATTGTCTTTTCGATTCTGGGCCTCGGCTTCCAGCTTCTGAGCCAATCTGTTTCCGCGCGCTGCGGTGTTTTCGGCGCGTTCAGCCCTCGCATTCAGAAGTATCTTGGGCTGACCGCCCTTGACCCGTTCCGACCGGCCCTTGCCGCCGCGTCGTGCCTGTCGTTCGTGTTGTCGTTGCGCCGCGCGTTTGACCCGTGCGAGATCCTGCGAGGCTCGGTCGAGTCGTTTTGCCACAGTCATTCGGGCCGACGATGCCGGTCTGCTCCTCGCCGAATGTCAGCGAGAATTCGGGAACGAGCGGCGTTCCGTTAGGGGTTGTGAGCCGGAGGGATTGGAGCGTCAGAGAGGCGGGCATGAGTCACCATGAATGTCGGCGTGTCGGGAACGGCGAGCTTCAGGGGGCTATTCATGGTTGCATCTCCTCTGTGGACCCTCTCGATACGAAAATTGCGCGTTGGGTTCAAGATCGGTGCCCTGAGCCTTTTCGTCATTTACCCCCATTGCCCCCCACGCTCCATCGCGTAAGCTGCGCTTTGGCAACCCCACGGAGTCCGTGCCCATGCAGTGTGTTTTCATCCAGATCCGATGTCGCCCCGGCACCGCCTACGCAGTGGCCGATGCCATCGTGCTGCGGGAGCTGCAATCGGAGCTGTATTCAACCAGCGGCGAGTATGACCTGATTCTGAAAATGTACGTGCCGGAGGGTGAGGATGTGGGCCGCTTCATCAACGACCGCCTGCTCGATATCGACGGGATCGAGCGGACACTGACCACCCTGACCTTCAAGACGTTCTAGGCGGGCAGGGCGATCTACTGTCTGCGACTCCCTCGCTCTGGTGCGAGACACGCACTATGCCTATATTGGACTTGAATTTCCTGCCTCGCGTGGGAACCGCTCCGTAGGAGAGACCTATGACCGACGATGCCCCTTCGCCCCCCGCCGCCATGGGCGATCCGCTCATCCCCGAGTCCAGCACGGATCATCCGCGCTATGATGAAGTGGTCGAGGCGATCCGCAGCGTTTACGACCCTGAAATCCCGGTCAATATATTCGATCTCGGCTTGATCTACTCGATTCGGATCGACGGTGAGAACGCGGTGGACGTGGATATGACCCTCACGGCCCCCGGATGCCCGGTCGCGGGAGAGATGCCCGGATGGGTGGCGGATGCCGTCGAACCGCTCGCGGGGATCAAGCAGGTAGATGTGCGGCTGGTGTGGGAGCCGCCATGGGATATGAGCCGTCTCTCCGACGAGGCGCGTCTCGAACTTGGGTTTATGTAAGGAGCTTTCTCGATGTTCGGTCTTCCCGGCGACAAGCCACTCCTGACCCTCACACCCCGCGCCGTAAAGCGCCTGACCATGCTGATGGAGAGCACGGACGATCCGGTCTATGCACTGCGCATCGGCGTGAAAAAAGGCGGCTGTGCGGGTATGGAATATACAATGGACTATGCCAGCGAAGGCCAGCCCGGCGATGAGATGGTCGAGCAGGACGGCGCGCGTGTCCTCATCGCGCCCCTCGCGACGATGTTCATGATCGGCACCGAGATCGACTATGAGACCGGCCTCCTCGAATCGGGCTTCAAGTTCCGTAATCCCAACGTCTCCGAGGCTTGCGGTTGCGGCGAATCCGTTTCCTTCGAGGTGCCCGCGCAATGAGGCGGCCTCTCGTTGCCGGGAACTGGAAGATGAACGGTCTCCCTGGTTCCGCCGCCGAACTGCGCAAGATGATCGACGCGCTCGAAGGGGGCGAGCATTGCGACGTTCTCGTTTGCCCGCCCTTTCCCCTGATCGCACAATTCGTCTGGGACAGTGCCGACAGCGGCATTGAGATCGGGGCGCAGGATTGTCATTTCGCCGAGAACGGCGCGCATACCGGCGACGTCTCTCCCGCCTTGCTCGCCGCCGTGGGCGCGAGCGCGGTGATCCTCGGCCATTCCGAACGCCGTGCCGATCATGGCGAAGGCGATGCATTGGTGAAAGCCAAGGCCGAAGCGGCCCTCGCCGCCAAGCTGTTGCCCGTCATCTGCGTCGGCGAAACCGAAGCGCAGCGCGATTCCGGGGCCGCTGAATCGACCGTCCTCGCGCAACTCGACGGCTCGCTGCCGAACAGTGCTGCGATCGTTGTGGCGTATGAGCCGGTATGGGCCATTGGCACGGGCCGGGTGCCGGAGAACCACGATATCGCCGCAATGCACCATGCGATCCGTCAAGCCGTCGTCGGGCGCTACGGCGATGCGGGCCAGAAGATTCGCCTTCTTTATGGCGGATCGGTCAAGCCCGGCAATGCCAAGGAAATCTTCGCCATTGAGGATGTGGATGGCGGCTTGATCGGTGGCGCGAGCCTCAAGGCTGACGATTTCCTTGCCATCGTCGCCGCCGCGTAAAGTACGCGGCTCTGCATCTCGAGGTAGTTGAAGGCTACGTCACGAAAACGCATCCGCCTCCGACGCCTTGCGTTTCGCCATGTACTCTTTCAGCGCCTCATCCATGCCCTCGTCGAGAGGGGGAGCAACATAATCGCCGAGTTGCTGCTTCCAGATCGCATTGGCTCGTTGTGCGCTATCGCGTTTCCCTTCCACATCCCACTGTTCATACGAGCCTTTATGGGTCGTCGTAGGAGTATAGAACGCAGTCTGGAAATTCGCCTGGGTATGGGCGCAGCCCAGAAAGTGCCCGCCGGGGCCAACTTCGCGCATGGCATCGAGCCCCTGTGCATTTTCGCTCAGGTCGACGCCTTTCGCGAAGGTATGCATCATGCCAAGTTGATCGCAATCGAGGATGAATTTCTCGTAGGAGGCAACCAGCCCCCCCTCCAACCAACCGGCGGAGTGCAGCATGAAATTCACGCCCCCCATGACCGCGGGAATGATCGTCGCATTGGTCTCATAGGCCGCCTGTGCATCAACGGCTGGCGATCCGCACAGCGCCCCGCCCGACCGGAACGGCATGTTGTAACGGCGCGCAAGCTGTGCCGCGCCATAGAGCACGAGGGCCGGTTCCGGCGTGCCGAACATCGGAGCACCCGTCTGCATCGAGGTATTGGCCGCAAACGTGCCGAAGATCACCGGCGCACCGGGTCGCACGAGCTGCGCAAAGGCCGATCCCGCCATCACCTCGCACAATACCTGAGTCAGCGTGGCCGCAACCGTCGTCGGCGACATCGCCCCCGCCAGAATGAACGGCGAGACGATGCACGCCTGATTATGTTGGGCATAGACATCCAGCGCACCGAGCATCGTACCATCGAGCGTCATGGGCGAGTTGCAGTTGATGAGCGAGGTCATCACCGTGTTGTTCTCGACGAACTCATCCCCGAACACGATCTTCGCCATATTGATCGAATCTTCCGCGCGTTCGGGGGCCGTGACCGATCCCATGAACGGTTTATCGGAATAGCGCAGATGCGCGTAGATCATATCGAGATGGCGCTTGTTCACCGCGATGTCGCATGGCTCACAGATCGTGCCGCCCGAATGGTGCAGGTACGGATTGATATAGGTCAGCTTCACGAAGTTGTTGAAGTCTTCGATGGTCGCATAGCGGCGTCCCCGGTCGAGATCAGAGACGAAGGGTGGGCCATAGACGGGTGCGAAGACCGTGGTGTTCCCGCCGATATGCACATTGCGCTCAGGATTGCGGGCGTGCTGCGTGTAATCCTGCGGCACGGTCTTGAGCAACTCGCGCAACATGCCTTTGGGAAAGCGCACACGCTCCGTTTCCCGATCCACCTGCGCCCCGGCTTTTTCCCAGAGGTCGAGCGCGCGGGGGTAATCCTTGAACCCGATTCCGATTTCTTCGAGCATTGCTTCGGCATTGCGCTCGATCAGTTCCAGACCGGCTTCGTCCAGCACCTCATAAGGCGGCAGACTGCGTTCAATGGCGGGCATCTGGACGAGCTTGGGGTTCGTGCGCGCGGCCCGGCGCGCTCCTGCACCACCCGAGCCACCGCGTGTGCGGCGTTTGCCCTGTTCCTCGACTTGTCCGTCCATCGCTCGTTCTCCAGAACGCAGTTTTCCTCCAGATAAAATAGAGCGCGTCTGGCCTTGGCCATGGCCCGATTTCGTCACTCGACGCGGCATCCGCGACGTGGGGGGCTGGACAGCGCGCGATGCGCGGCTTACGCGAGCATGAGCCGGAGCCGGAGACCTCGCCATGACTGACCCCCACGCTGAACGAATCCTCATCATCGATTTCGGAAGCCAAGTGACGCAACTCATTGCCCGCCGCATCCGCGAAGCGGGCGTGTTCTGCGAGATCGTGCCGTTCGACAAGGCAGCAGAGGCACTGGGAGACGACCTGAAAGGCGTAATCCTCTCGGGCGGGCCGTGCAGTGTCGGCGACGAGGGCAGCCCTCGCGCACCACAGGCCGTTTTCGATCTTGGCGTGCCGGTGCTGGGCATCTGTTACGGTCAGATGTGCATGGTTGCGCAGCTTGGGGGCGAAGCCTCGGGCAGCACCGAGCGCGAATTCGGACGAGCCTTTGTCGAAGTGAAGAATGCCTCGCCCCTCTTCGCCGGATTGGCCGCACCGGGTCAGACCGAGGAGGTCTGGATGTCTCATGGCGACCGAGTCACGGCCCTGCCGGACGGCTTCGAGATCATCGGCGCATCGCCCAACGCGCCCTATGCTGCCTTTGCCGATGAGATCCGCCGCTTCTACGGCGTGATGTTCCATCCTGAAGTCGTCCACACCCCGCGCGGCGCGACCCTTTTGACCAATTTCGTGCGCACCATCTGCGGCTGTTCCGGCCAATGGACCATGGCCGCCTATCGCGACGAGAAGATCGCCGCCATCCGTGAGCAGGTTGGGCCGGAGGGCAGGGTGATTTGCGGCCTCTCCGGCGGCGTCGATTCCTCCGTGGCCGCCGTCCTGATTCACGAAGCCATCGGCGAGCGGCTCACCTGCGTCTTCGTCGATACCGGCATGATGCGCGCGGGCGAGGCCGAGGAGGTCGTCACGCTCTTTCGCGACCATTACAACATCCCCCTCGTCGCCCGCGATGCCTCCAATATGTTCATCGACGCGCTGGCCGGGGTCAGCGATCCGGAGACGAAACGCAAGACCATCGGACGTCTCTTCATCGATGTGTTCGATGAGGAAGCGACCAACGCGGGCGGGGCGGACTTCCTCGCCCAAGGCACTCTCTACCCTGACGTGATCGAGAGCGTCAGTGCCACGGGCGGCCCGAGCGTCACGATCAAGTCGCACCACAATGTCGGCGGTCTGCCCGAGCGCATGAAGATGAAGCTGGTCGAACCCCTGCGCGAACTCTTCAAGGACGAAGTGCGCGCGTTGGGCCGCGAGTTGGGCCTGCCCGATACCTTCGTGGGCCGTCACCCCTTCCCCGGTCCCGGTCTCGCCATCCGCCTGCCGGGAGATATCACCCGCGAAAAGCTCGACATCTTGCGCGCGGCGGACACGATCTATCTCGACGAAATCCGCAAGGCTGAACTCTACGATACGATCTGGCAGGCCTTCGCTGTGCTGCTGCCGGTCAAGACCGTAGGCGTCATGGGCGACGGTCGCACCTACGACCACGTCTGCGCCCTGCGCGCCGTGACCTCGACCGATGGTATGACGGCGGATTATTTTCCGTTCCCCCACGACTTCTTGGGCCGCGTCGCGACCCGGATCATCAACGAGGTCAACGGCATCAACCGCGTCGTCTACGATATTACCTCGAAACCGCCGGGGACGATCGAATGGGAATAACCAACGGCGAAAATCGTTGGCGGTTTTCATCGAGGCAGTATCTCGAAACGCCTTAACTTGTCATTCCGGCGAAGGCCGGAATCCCGTCTCGCGAAGTTGCCGGAAACGGTGTGCAAAACGCTGTGCTGGATGCCAGCCTTCGCTGGCTACCCGATGGTAAGGCATCCACGCACTTGCTGCGTGAAATGATTGGAAGATGTCATGGCATAACGATCACCGCGCATCGACCACCTTCACGGCCAGATCACGATTGAACGCGACTTCCAGAGCGTTCTTCAGCAGTTGGTCCTTCGCGATCAGCGCCTTGAGATCGGTCACTTTCCACCGGATGTAGCGTGCGCCTTCGTTGAGAGTGACCGTTGCCGAAGCGGGTTGATCGAGCATGTAGGCGATCTCGCCCAGAAACGTCGGTCCGACGATTTCGCGGCTGCTCCCGCGCTTTTCAAGCGTGAAGGAACCTTCGACCAAATAGTAAAGGTAGTCCGGCAAGATACCTTCCCGCGTCACTCCCATTGGGATCGAGACCGTTCCCCGCTCTGCAATCGCAACAAGTCGCCGGAACTCACCCGGAGATACCTGCGGCAAGGCCCGATAGACTACGAGGTCTTCTTCGGCAAAGACGGTCGGGCGTCTGTCGAGTGCCATCCGTATCATCGTGTAGAGGTTCGCCGCCCCCATGATAGCGCCACACGCCATAGCATCCCACAGCGGCGTCTCCGGTTCTGTGTAGTAATAGACGATATAGAGGATGGTCCCGGCGAGGATGAGCGCTCGCAGGACAAGCTGATCCCGCACCAGAAACCCGACGGTCTGGATGGCGGCAGCGATGTAGACGAGCGATATCGCCGCCCCCCAGTCCTCAAGCATGATGCCCCCGCTCGATACGCCCGGTCACGAGCCTATCGCGCGGGGCAGGCAGTAGAGTGACTGCCCTCACGATTGCCGCCGAAGACCATCACCCCGTCTGGAGATAAGACTTCAGCGAGTCGTCCAGTGCTTCGTTCCATGGGGTATGGTGCGCGGGGGCCATGGTGCCGGTCAGGGGCGAGGTATGCCCGTGATTGCGGAATTCCATGATGCCTTTCTTCTTGTTCTTCTTCCATTCGAAGAACGCCTGATTGGCTGCTTCGACATCGAAGCCGGGGTAATCCGTCTCGTCCATCAGTTCCTTGGTATAGGCCCCCTGATAGCGGATCGCGCCGTAATCGTCCTCGATGGCATCTTCACTGGCCACCCGTGCCTCCACATCGGCGCGCATGGTTGCCTCATCAGGCAGGGCGATGCGGCCCATGATGACATCGCGCGCCCACCATGCCTGCGCGTCGAACATATTGAACGTGTACCACTGATCCTGCATCCCCAGATAAATCAGCTTGGGGTTCGCCACGAAGGCCACGCCCTTGTAGAGATCGGCGGTGGCGAGGCGGTTGGCGGTGCGCAGGCGCAGGGCGTCTTCCATGAATGGGAAGTGATGCTGGTAGCCGGTGCAGAGGATGATCGCGTCGATTTCCTTACTGGTGCCGTCGATGAAATGGGCGGTCTTGCCCTCCATCCGGTCCAGTTTCGGCACTTCGGCCCAGTTTCCCGGCCAGTCATAGCCCATCGGCGCCGTACGGTGCGCGACGGTCACGGACTTGCAGCCGTATTTCCAGCATTGAGAACCGATATCCTCCGCCGAATATGACGTGCCGAGGATCAGGATATCGCGATCCTTGAACTCCACCGCATCGCGGAAATCATGGGCGTGCAACACGCGCCCCGGAAAACTGTCGAAACCCGGATATTCCGGCACGTTCGGCGTCGAGAAATGCCCCGAAGCACAGATGACATGGTCCACGTAGTCGATGATCTCCCGATCCCCGACCTGATCCTGCAC
>CALHLW010000108.1 GCA_938034615.1 uncultured Neomegalonema sp.
GTGGTCGAGGGAGGGCATTAGTGAATTTTACCAGTGACAACAGCTATGGCGCGGCCCCCGAGATTATCGAGGCGATGGCCCGCGCGAATGAGGGGGCGCTCGGTTCTTACGGGGCCGACCCCTTGGCCGAACGGGTCGAGGAGCGGTTGCGCGAGATTTTCGAGACCGATCTAAGGGTCTTTCTCGTCACGACCGGCACCGCCGCCAATGCGCTGGCACTCGCGAGCGTCTCGCCGCCCTGGGGGACGGTGTTCTGCCATGCAGAGGCGCATATCGCGGAGGATGAATGTGGAGCGCCGGAGTTCTTTGGGGGAGGGCTGACCCTGCGCCATCTGCCGGGGCAAGACGCGAAGATCGAGCTGGAGGCGCTGGCGGACTCTGTGACGGAATGTGGCGCGCGGGGTGTGCACCAGACCCAGCCCGCTGCCCTGAGCCTGACGAACCTGACCGAGAAGGGCGCGCTCTACACGCCTGCCGAGATTGCGGCCCTGAGCGAGACGGCCCATGCGGGGCGGTGTGCGGTGCATCTGGACGGGACGCGCTTTGCCAATGCCGTTGTAGCCAGCGGGAAGACGCCCGCCGATCTGTCATGGCGTTCGGGGGTCGATATCCTGTGCCTCGGGGCGACCAAGAACGGAGCACTGGCGGCGGAGGCGGTCATCTATTTCGAGCCGGAACGACAGGCGGAGGCGATTGCCTCCTTCGAGTTCCGGCGCAAGCGCGGTGGGCATCTGGTGTCGAAGGGGCGTCTGCTCTCGGCGCAGATGGATGCGTGGCTCGCGGGGGATTTCTGGCTGAACCGGGCGGCTCATTCCAATGCGATGGGCCAGCGGCTCGCGGCGGGCCTGCGGGCCATCGACGGGGTCGAGATCACCAACGATGCAGCCGCCAATATCCTCTTCGTGCGCCTGCCGCTCCCGGTCCATCGCCATCTGCGCGCGGCGGGCGCGGCCTATTATTTGGAACCGGCCTCCCAGACGGAAGAAGGCGACGGGGTAAGCGTCCGGGCGCGGCTCGTCTGCTCTCCCTCGACGCCGCCTGCGAGCGTGGATGCTTTTATCGGCCTCTGTGCGGATGCCGTGACGGTTACCGCCTGATGCTATTGAACTGTGTTCGCTTCCCCGGATGTGCGGCGGGACGAAGTCCTGCTGCGCTGGTCCGGGGTCTCTCTAAGCGGGAAATGACCCCGGACCAGCACCGCATCACTTCGTGCAGCGGAGCATCCGGGACAGCGGGTATGGATGGCACGAATGAAGCCTCACTATTACGGAAATGCAGCGTCTTGGACGCTACTGCGCTTCCGCGCGGAATGACGATGTACTTAATGCGAATGTTGCGTCTCCTTCTCGTCTTCCTGATGCTGTCGGTGCTTCCTGTGCCGCTGCTTGCGCAGACGACAGAAGAACCTGCCGAGCCGAAGACCGTCGTGAATCTCGACAATGCCGATGCATTGTTCGAGAAGTGGGAGAAGGACGCGCAGGCACTGGAGGAGCGGCTGCTATCGGAGGCGATCACCACCGACAATCTCAATGAGTTCCGGGCCGTGCTCGACCCCCAGCGGATCGATTCCCGCATCCTCTCCGAGCGCGCCAAGACCCAGCTTGCTCCGCTCCTCGCGCAACTGGAATCCCTCGGCCCGCCGCCCGAAGACGGGGCGAGCGAAGACGCCGCCGTGTCGGTCGAGCGCGATGATCTCAACAAGCGGATCGCGGGTCTGCGCGCCGTAGTCAGCAAGGCCGATCTCGCCTTTACCCGTGCGGATAGGCTGATCGCCTCCGCGACGGGCGCGCAGCGGACTCGCTTTACGAGACAGTTGCTCCAGCGCGGCCCCGCGCCGGTCGATCCCCGTCATTGGCTGAGCGCCGGACGCAGCGTCGGAAAGATCGCAGGTGATGTCGCCGCCGAATCGATGGCCGACGTGACGCAGACACGCCGTCGCGAGATCTGGAAGGATGCAGGGTTGGTGGCTCTCGCAGCCCTCGCTTTCGCCTTCGTCATGATCTTTTTCGTCCGGCGCTATGCCTTGCGGCGGTTGAGGCGGATGATCCAACCCCATCCCGCTGGCGAGATTGATGCGGAAACGGAGATGTCTGCCTTCGGCGGGTTGAATGCCCATGAAAGGCTGGACCATCCGCAGGGCAACATGGAGGGGCAAATCGGCCCCGCGCTCGGGCCACCGCCCAGTCGCGTGCGCCGTCTGCTCGTCGGGATCGGGGTCACGCTCACGCGGCTTCTGTTGCCCGTCGCCGCGATCATCGCAGCGCGCTATGCGCTGGAAATCCTCGAACTGCTCGGCCCGACCGGCACGGTGCTGGCGAACGGCTTTACGGTGGGAGCCCTGTTCGTCGCAGTGATCTACGCGCTGGGTTTTGCCTATCTCGCGCCCGATATGCCGGAACTGCGGATATCGGGCGTTTCAGATTCTGTGGCGCGTCGGGCGGCCTTTTACGCGATGACCGTGGCGGTCGCGCTTGCGCTGAACATCGGTTTCGTCGGGGCGGGGGAGCGGCTGGGGCTGCCCGTTGAATCGCTGGCGGTCTTCAATCTTTGTACGGTGCTGCTCGCGGCATGGGGATTGTGGCGCATCGCGAAAGTGTGGCGCGACCCTGTGCCAGATCCCGGTAAGGTGGCAGCCGAAGGAGAGGATGCTTCGGGGGAGGACGATAACTGGCTCTCCAGCAACTTGATTATCGCCTGCCGTCGTGCCGCCTATGCGCTCGCGATTGCCATGCCTCTGGCCTCGGTGGCAGGGTACTATGCGCTGTCTCGGCACATGCTGCGCAGTGGGTTGCTCAGCGGGGCAGTCATCGGCCTCGCCGTGATTCTGTTCCTCGTCGCCCGCGAAGCGATGCAGGCGCTGCACGAAGCCACGGACCAGACCCCGCGCGACAAGGATGGAAAGCCGGAGGAAAAATCGAAAGATCAGGGCGTCGGCCTCTTCCCGGTGCTGATCGGCTTCATACTTGCGCTTCTTGCTATTCCGGTGCTGGCCCTCGTCTGGGGCGCGACGACGGGTGACCTGCGCGAAGCGTGGTTCGGCCTGACCGAAGGGTTTACGGTCGGGGAGACGCGCTTTCGCCCCGGCGATCTGCTGATCGCTGCGCTGGTCTTTGCTTTGGGTCTGTTCCTGACGCGCCTGTTCCAGGCCATCGTGCGCCGCTCGGTGATGCCCCGCACGCGGCTGGACGTGGGGGCACGGTCCTCCATCGTGTCGGGATTGGGGTATCTGGGGTTCTTCATCGCCGCGCTCACCGCCATTTCCATCGGCGGGATCGATCTGACGAATCTGGCCTTCCTCGGCGCAGCGTTGGGCGTCGGCATCGGCTTCGGATTGCAGAATATCGTCAACAACTTCGTGTCGGGGATCATCCTGTTGATCGAGCGGCCCATCAAGGTCGATGACTGGATCGAGGTGTCGGGCATCCACGGCATCGTTCGCAAGGTCAATGTGCGCTCCACCGAAATCCAGACTTTCGACAAAGCCAGCTATATCGTGCCCAATTCGGAGCTGATCTCCGGCGCGGTGACGAACTACACCCATGAGGACGTGATGGGGCGGGTGATCTGTCCGGTTGGGGTGGCCTATGGCACCGATGTGCGACAGGTCGAGCGTATTCTGCTGGAGATCGCGCGTGCGCATCCGATGACCCTGCGCCGCCCCGCCCCGCAGGTGATCTTTCAGGGCTTCGGCGGTAGTTCGCTGGATTTTGAACTGCGCGCTTTCCTGCGCGACGTCATGTGGATTACGATCACGCGCTCGGATCTGAATTTCGAAATCGAACGACGGTTCGCCGAGGAAGGTATCGAGGTTCCGTTCGGCCAGACCGATGTGACGGTCAAGAACGCCGCCGAGATGATCGAGCTGATTGCCAAATCAGCGGCCCATGCCCAGCCGCGCCCCCAGCGTCCCGAACAGAGTGCGCGGCCCACCTCCGACAACCCCGACCACGTCGAAATCGATTCTGATGGAGATCATGCATGACAGACCTGTTGTTTCGCGATGATGCGACCCTCGATTACTGTGAGGCCACGGTGGTCGATGTCACCTCTGCCGGGGTCGTGCTCGACCGCACCGTCTTCTATCCGTCGGGTGGCGGGCAGCCGGGGGATACCGGCACGCTCGATCTGGCCAAGGTGCACGACACGGTGAAGGGCGAGGACGGCACCATCCTGCATCTGTGCGAAGGCGAACTGCCGGGGATCGGCGAGACGGTCACGGCGACCCTCGATTGGGATCGTCGATTCGCACACATGCGGATGCATACCGCGCTGCACCTGCTCTCGGTCGCCATTCCGTTGCCGGTGTCGGGCGGGTCCATCGGGGCGGAGAAATCGCGGCTCGATTTCGATATGCCTGAGGCTCCCGAGGATCGCGATGCCATCGAGCGCGCTTTAAACGAGATGATCGAAGCCGACTACCCGATCAGCGAAGAGTGGATCACGGATGCCGAACTCGCGGCCAATCCGGCGTTGGTCAAGACCATGTCGGTGCAGCCGCCGAAAGGGCAGGGCCGGGTGCGGCTGGTGCGGATCGGGGATATCGACTTGCAGCCCTGCGGGGGCACGCATGTCGGGCGAACCGGCGAAATCGGGCCGGTGCGGCTCGGCAAGATCGAGAAGAAGGGCAAGCGGAACAGGCGGGTAAGCCTACATTTCGCTTGAGTTTATTCTCGCAGGATCAGATTATCACCCTTGAACTCGAAGGACCGCAGCGCCCCGAGAAAGCTCATGCCGAGCAGCGAGACGTGCAACTCGCCCTCGGTTACGATGGCCGGAACATCATGCGCTGTAACGCGGCCCACCTGCAGTCGCTCGATCCGCGTTTGCGCTGTGCGAACCTCTCCATTCGCCGTGCGGGCAATGCCGTTATAGACCAGATCATCGGTGCGAAGGCCGATGCGCCGTGCGTCGCGATCTGTCAGAACGACGCTCGAAGCACCTGTATCGACGAGGAAATCCACGCGCATTCCCTCCACATCGGCAGCGGCCCAGAAGTGCCCGTCATCCTTCTTGCGCAGGATCGCGGCGCGGCCCTGTATGTCCGGGGTGGGGGCTGTCGTTGCGGTGGAACGGGGTGCCGCCGCGCGGGTCTGCGTGGGCTGCGCCTGCTCGCTGCCCCCGTTATCGGCGGCGCCCTGAAGAATGGCATATCCCAGAAATCCCGCCAGAATGACGAGCGTGAAAGCCTTTTCCATGCCGCATCTCCCCCGATCACCATCTCGATAAAGGTCAGGATATCGCGAAAGACTTCAGGTTTCCTTGAAGCCGCTTCACTGCGCCGCTTCGAAGATCCCGCCCATTTCCATCATGATACTCTCGGCGGTTTGCCGGATGACCATACCAAGTTCCTGCACCCGTTGCGGCCCGATCCGCGCGGTCGCACCGGAGATCGAGATCGCGGCGGTCGGATAGCCGTTCTCGTCGAGCAACGCAGCCCCGACGCAGGTGACGCCTTCGGTATTCTCTTCCAGATCAGCGGCATAGCCAAGTTCGCGCGCGCGCTCCAACTCGCCAAACAGTGCATTGCGGCTGTCCCGTGTATTCGCGGTACGCCGTTCCAATCCCAAGTCGCGGATCAGTTGCTCGACGATCTCGGGCGATAGGCGCGACAGGATCGCCTTTCCGGCGGAGGAGGCGTGCAGAGGAAGACGATAGCCGACCTGAGCGATCACGTCGCTGGGTGCCTGACCGGCAATCTGCACCATGCAGATGGCCCGGTCCTCGGCGGCGACATAGAGGCTGGTCGTCTCGCCGGTCATTTCCGCGATGCGTTGCAGATGCGGCCTCGCAGTGACACTCACGTCACGGGTGCGCAGGAACGCACTGCCGACGCCAAAGGCTCCGACGCCGATACGCCAGATATTCGTCGTCGGCTCGAACCGCACGAACCGTTCGCTCTGCAAGGTGGTCAACAGACGGTGGGCCGTCGACGGCGCGAGAGACGCTTCGGCGGAGAGTTGCTTCAGCGTCGCCCCAGCGGTGGACTCCGAGAGGATGCGAAGCAAGCTGATCGCGCGCGTCAGGGATTGCACCTGTCCGCTACGCTGTGGGCGGGAAGAGAGGTCATTCATGATCCCAAAACTAGCTTACCCAAGGTCAACAACAAGGCTCAGGGCAGCGTGATAAGGACGCACCCGCGCCGGTTGCCGCCTTCGACAAGTTCGTGGGCGGCAACAACGTCGTCGAGCGGCATTTCGGCGGCGACGGCGTGTTTCAGGGTGCCACGCTCCAGCGCGTCGGTCAGATAGGCGATGCCCTCCGCACGGGGGGCGTCGGGTAGCAGATAGACGAGTTCCGTCCGCACCGTCACCCGCTTGAACATCAGCGTGTAGAAGGGCAGGGCAGGCTCGCGCGCTGCCGCCGAGCCATAGGCGACGATGGCTCCGTTCGGGCGCATGACGTCTGCCAGCGCGTCGATATTCGAGCCGAATTCCAGATCGACGGCATGGTCGATGCCGTATCCGTCCGTCGCTGCCATGATCGCCTCGGCGACATTCTCGCGGCGATAATCGATGGTGTGATCGGCTCCCATGATGCGGGCGTAGTCGGCCTTTCCCTCACTGCTCACGGTGGTCAGTACCCGCGCTCCAGCGGCCTTGGCCATCTGGATCGCATAGATCGATACCGCTCCGGCACCGCCAGTCACCAGCACGGTTTTGCCCTTCGGAGAGCCTTCGGGGAACAGGCACGCATGGGCGGTCATGGCGGGAATGCCCATGCAGGCCCCGTCCGCAAAGCTGGCCGCATTGGGCAGGGGAACGGCTTGGGCTTCGGGCAGGGCGATCAACTCGGCACAGGTGCCATGGGACCGCTGCCATTGACCGTTCCAGAGCCAGACCCGCTGGCCCACACGCCCCGGATCGATGCCCTCGCCAACCGCTTCGATGGTCCCGGCTCCGTCGCTATGGGGCACGATGCGGGGATAGCCGATGCCGTCCACGCCCGGCCTGCCGCCTGCGCGCAGCTTCACATCCGAGGGATGAACGCTGGAGACGGCAACCCGGACCAGCACCTCTCCGGGTCCGGCGACCGGGTCGGGCAGATCGCCGATTGTCAGTACGTCGCGCGCGGGGCCGGGGCGTTCGTAATAGGCGGCCTTCATCGTTTTTTCCCTTCCGTCAGGGCGCGGGGAGCTTCCATCGTCGTGTCGTCCCCGTCCGACCCCATGCCGTTCGCGATCAGGTGATCCGTCAGATCGTCCACATAGGTGTAGAGTTCCTCTTCCAGCTCGTTGAACTGCGGCAGGATGACATCGTTCAACTGGGATGCCTCGGCGCGTAGCATCACGGTCGTCCGCCGCTGCCGGGGATAGCGGTACGGCTGGACCCCGTGCTTGCGGCATAGCGCGACGAATAACCTGACAGACCACGGGTTATTGAAGGTCAGACCCTGCTCAGCCGGTTCCTTGCGCTTGCGTTTCGCGAGCCGGTCGAGCGCAGCCCCCGCCGCTTTTGCTTCACCGGCGGTGCCTGCCCGTCGAAACAGCGCTTCAAGCTTGGCGAGCTTCTCTTCGATCTCCGCGTTGGTCATCAGAGCGACCAGCCGCCATCGATCACATGCTCGCCGCCCGTCACGAAGCCACTTTCGTCCGAGGCGAGATAGACGGCCAGCATCGCAATCTCTTCTGGCTCCGCGATCCGGCCCATCGGCTGACGCGCAACGAAATTGGCGCGGTTTTCCTCGTAGCTGTCGGGCATGGCATGGATGCGCTCCTCCAGCGAGGGCGATTGCACCGTGCCGGGACAGATGCAGTTGCAGCGGATCCCCTGCGTGATGTAGTCGATGGCCACCGTCTTGGTCAGGCCCGCGACCGCCGCCTTGGTCGAGGCATAGAGCGCCCGGTTCGGCGGCGCCTTTATGGTCTGGGCGGCGGAGGACATATTGACGATCGACCCGCCCCCCCGCTCTAGCATTCCCGGAAGAAAGGCGGTCAGCGTCCGCCACAGCGATTTGACGTTCAGGTCATAGCTGAAATCCCACGCCGCCTCGTCCACGTCGAGGATCGTGCCATGATGGACGAACCCCGCACAGTTGAACAGGACATTCACATCGCCCGCCTCTTTCGCGGCGGCATGGACGGCGTCGGTATCCAGCGCATTGAGCGTATGCGTGATGATCCCCGGCCCGTCTTCGGCCAGCTTGACCAGAAGGTCGCCGTTCAGATCGGTCGCGACGACCTCTGCTCCCTCGCGCAGGAAGGCCAGCGCCGTCGCGCGTCCGATGCCTTGCCCCGCCGCCGTCAGGAAGGCCCGCTTCCCCGCTAATCTGCCCTGTGCCATGTCTTGCTCCCCTGCTATGGTAGAGGCGATATGAGCGGGGGAGTGGAACGATGTCAAACGATGCGACGGGCGGATGCCAATGCGGCGCGATCCGCTTTCGCCTGACCGCCACGCCGAGCCGGGTATATTGCTGCCATTGCACTGAATGCCGCCGCCAGTCGTCATCGGCTTTCGGTATCTCGGTGATCGTGCCGGAGGGCAGCGTGGAACTCCAGCACGGCGAACCGAAAGAATGGACCCGCCCCACGGATAGCGGCGGTACGATAACCTGCGCCTTCTGCCCCGATTGCGGCTCGCGTCTGTGGCACATGGGCGGCGGGTTCATGTCGGTAAAAGGCGGCGCACTGGACAAGACACCGGAGCCTACCTCGCATATCTGGCTCGACAGCAAGCTGCCCTGGGTTGTGATACCGGAAGGTGTGGAACGGTGGGCGGGCGAGCCGAAAGCATGACTCGCCCCGTACCATTCGTTCGTCAATTACCGTGCAAATCGGCCGTTACGCCTCGCGTTCCTTGATCGCGGCCTTCATTACCTTGCCGGCAGGGCTTCGCTTCGCGGCCATGCGCAAGTTGGAGGGACTGTCATCGTTGGAGGCCTTCTCGGCGCTGCGCCATGTCTTTGCTGCGTAAAGCATGACGGCGATTGCCGTGAACAGGAACAGCACGATCAGATAAGGGAAGTCATCCATTGTCTTTCTCCGAATGAAAAGAAGTAGTGTTCCCGGCAAATGCACGAGCATTACATCTGTTCCCTCCCCCGGTGGTCCGTGAGCTGCCCAACACTCTTCCAAGTGTTCCACTTGATCGCCGCCATACCCCCGGCATAGGGTCGCGCTCCCTCCCCTGACAGACCCGAGCGCCCCACCATGTCCGACACCCCCCGCCGCCACACGAACGACGAGGCCCTGCGTTTTCATTCGCAGGGCAAACCCGGCAAGCTTGAGGTGGTGGCGACCAAACCACTGGCGACCCAACGTGACCTGAGTCTCGCCTATTCGCCCGGCGTCGCGGTGCCGGTGCGGGCCATCGCGGAGAACCCGGATCTGGCCTATGAATACACGGCCAAGGGCAATCTCGTAGCGGTCATCACGAACGGGTCCGCGATCCTCGGCCTCGGCAATCTCGGGGCGCTGGCGTCGAAGCCGGTGATGGAGGGGAAAGCCGTCCTCTTCAAGCGGTTCGCCGATATCGACAGCATCGATATCGAGCTCGATACGGCCAGCGCCGACGATATCGTCAATGCCGTCCGCTACATGGGGCCGAGTTTCGCAGGCATCAATCTGGAGGATATCAAGTCCCCGGAATGTTTCATCATCGAGCGCACCCTGCGCGAGATGATGGATATTCCCGTCTTCCATGACGATCAGCACGGCACCGCCATCATCGTCGCGGCGGGGGTACTGAACGCACTCGACCTCACCGACCGGCGGATCGAGGATACCCGTCTCGTGATGAGCGGGGCCGGGGCCGCCGGAATCGCCTGCATCGAACTGCTCAAGAAGATGGGCCTGCCCGACGAGAACGCGATCCTCGTGGATATCGACGGGGTGCTGCACGCCGACCGGGGCGATATCGACGAATGGCGCGCTCCCCATGCGATCCGCACCGACAAGCGCACGCTCGCCGAAGCGGTCGAGGGAGCAGACCTGTTTCTGGGCCTCTCTGCCCCCGGTATCCTGACGCCCGAAATGCTGATGACCATGGCCGAGCGGCCCATCATCTTTGCGATGGCCAATCCCGACCCCGAAATCTCTCCCGAGGATGCCCGCGAAGCCCGACCCGATGCGATCATCGCGACCGGGCGCAGCGATTATCCCAATCAGGTCAACAATGTCCTCGGTTTCCCCTACATCTTCCGGGGAGCGCTCGACGTGAGGGCGCGCACGATCAACGACGAGATGAAGATCGCCGCCGCCCGCGCAATCGCTCAGCTTGCGCGGCAGGATGTGCATGACGACGTGGCCACCGCCTATGGCCGCAAACTCCGGTATGGTCCCGATTACATCATCCCCGCCCCCTTCGATCCGCGTCTGATCCATCAGGTGCCGGTCGCTGTGGCCCAGGCCGCGATGAACTCCGGCGTCGCCCGCAAACCCATTATCGATCTGGCAGGGTATGAGCAAAGCCTGCAAGCCCGCCTCGACCCGACCGTCACCATGCTGCAACGCCTGCACGAACGGGTGCGGATGCAGCCCAAGCGCGTGGTCTTCGCGGAGGGCGAGGACGAGCGCGTCATCCGTGCCGCTGTCTCCTACACCCGCGCAGGTCTGGGCGAGGCGATCCTCATCGGGCGCGAGGATGAAGTCCATGAGAAGGCGCGCAAAGTCGGTCTCGACGGGGTGGAGGAAGTCACGATCCACAATGCCCGCCTGTCCGAACGTGTCCCCGCCTATACCGAGCATCTTTACGCCAAGCTGCAACGGCGCGGACACCTGCACCGTGACTGCGAGCGCATGGTTCAACAGGATCGCAATATCTTCGCGGCCCTGATGGTCGAGACGGGGGATGCGGATGCCATGATCTCCGGCGTCACCCGCAAATCCTCGATGATCCTCGAAGACGTGCGCCTCGTCCTCGATCCCGACCGCAAGCCCGATGTCATCGGTGTGACGGCAGTTCTGGCACGGGGGCGCACGGTGCTGGTGGCCGATACCCTGGTCCATGAGATGCCGACGGCGGAGGAACTGGCCAATATCGCCGAATCCGCCGCCGGGGCCGCCCGCAAGCTGGGGCTGGAACCGCGCGTGGCGATGACCTCCTATTCGACATTCGGTTATCCCGAATCCGAACGCTCCGACAATCTGCGCGATGCGGTGCGGATATTGGAGGCACGGGGCGTCGATTTCGAATTCGATGGCGAGATGGCCGCCGATGTGGCCCTCAATAGCGCGGCGATGGAAACCTACCCCTTCTGCCGCCTCTCCGGCCCCGCGAACGTGCTCGTCATGCCTGCCCGCCATTCGGCGTCGATCTCGACGAAGATGCTGCGGGAACTCGGCGGCTCGACCCTGATCGGCCCCATCCTCGTCGGCATGGAAAGCCCGGTTCAGCTTTGCCCCATGGGATCAGGCGTCGGCGATATCGTGAACATGGCCGTGTTCGCGGCGGGGGCGTTTTGAGATCGATGAGCCGATGAATTGACCTTTTCGCGTTGTCACCCTCGCGGCTGCATACCGCGACTTCCGCTGCACGGCGCGATGCACGGTATCCATCGTTCAGGATATGCTGAACCATGAACCCCATGGTCAAGCCACGGGGCGACACGGATGCTTTGCAGTAATCAGGATGAAGTTGGAAAATAAAGCACACTATTTCCCTCGGAAAACCCATGATCAAATCTACGCTCAGCGTTCTTGGACCTCGGGTTTCCCCGCTCAACATTCCGGGTTGAAGCTGATCTCCAGCTGCACCGCGCGAACTGTGCTGGTCTCGGAAACGATGATGCGTCTCGGCACACCCGCACTATACGTATAGCAACTCGTAATCCCGGCAGGGAGAGCGGCCTTCGACAGCCGCGCGATCCGGTCACCCATTTCTACGCCGGAGATTGCGCGCCCTGCGCCGACGAAAGGCGCGGAGAGGCGGGTGAGGGCATCCGGGGAAGCGCTCACGGATTCGAGCGTATGGGCGGGAAGAAGCAGCGAGACGGCCACCGGGACTTCAAGCCCATCCGACAGAGTCCCACCGTGCGCTCGCGTGTAGCCGCGCAGGGCTTCGGGAAAGGCAGTTTCGGACTGTGCCACGAAATCGGGGAACGCTAGCGGCGGGGCCGGAGGAGCAGCGTCGGGCTTGAAGATGACCCAAAGGGCCGCTGCGATGCCCAGCGCCGCAAGAACGGCCAGCATCCTCCCGAAAACGCCCGATCCGCCCCGGTGCTTCCAGCGTTTCTCGCGCGACAATGCGGCCCGTGCATGACGGTTCGCGACGACCCGTGGACGGCGTTCGTACCGGGGCGCTCGGCGCAAGGTTACTCGGGGGAATCTGGGAAGGCGTATCGCGATGGTCATGTCGGTCACTCGATCCTCGCCTCGTCCTGGGCGCAGGAATTACCCTTCCGACGCCATTTTCATCCAATCGTCCTCGCTCAGGATCGTGACACCTAGGGTCTCCGCTTTCTTGAGCTTCGACCCGGCCGCCGTCCCGGCAACGACGTAATCCGTCTTTGCTGAAACCGATCCTGCAACCTTTGCGCCAAGCGATTCCGCTTTTGCCTTGGCCTCGGCGCGGCTCGTCCGCTCCAGCGTGCCGGTGAACACGACCGTCTTGCCGGAGAAGACGCCCCCCTCGGCCACCGCTTCGGCATCCTCGACAGTGACGTGTTCGCGCAGGCGGGCGAGGCGGTCCAGAGTCGTCGCCTCCCCGAAGACCGAGGCCAGCGTATCGACCAGCACACCCCCCACCCCGTCAATGCCGAGCAGTGTCTCACGCGCCCCCTCGTCACCACCGGCAACAGCCGTCATCGCCGCCTCGAAGGACGCCCAATCCCCATAGGCCCGCCCCAGCATCGCGGCGGTCGTGCGCCCCACATGCCGGATGCCGAGACCATAGAGGAACCGGGCAAAAGACAGAATGCGCCGCTCCTCGATGGCGGCAAACAGGTTCGCGGCGGATTTCTCGCCCCACCCCTCGCGGGTACGCAGCGCTTCACCGTGATTGGCCTCCAGCGTGTAGATATGGGCGACCTCACGCACCCAGCCATCCTGCCAGAACGCCTCGACCTGTTTGATCCCCAGCCCCTCGATATCCGCCGCATCGCGCGACACCCAATGCCGCAGCGCCTCGACCGCCTGCGCAGGGCAGATCATCCCCCCGACACAGCGTCGCCGCGCTTCCCCCTCCACCCGTTCCGCCGCCGAATGGCATTGGGGGCAGGTATCGGGAAACACGAATTGCTCCGCATTCTCGGGACGCATCGACAGATCGACCGCGATCACCTGCGGGATCACGTCTCCGGCCCGCCGCACCTGCACGGTATCCCCCACCCGCAGATCGACACCATCGCGGATCGGCTGACCGTCGCCGCCGATCCCGGCGATATAATCCTCGTTATGCAGCGTGGCATTCGAGACGACGACTCCCCCCACCGTCGCGGGCCGCAGCTTGGCCACGGGGGTCAGTGAGCCGGTCCGACCCACCTGTATCTCGATATCGTCCAGCACGGTCGTCGCGACCTCTGCCGGGAATTTATGCGCAATTGCCCATCTTGGCGCACGGCTCACGGTGCCAAGACGTCCCTGATAATCCAGCCGATCCACCTTGTAGACCACCCCGTCGATATCATAGCCGAGGGTCGCCCGCTGCGCCTCGATCCCCGCGTGATACGCGACCAGCGCCTCCGGCCCCTCGCACAGCGTCATGGCCGGATTGACCGTTAGACCCCATCCACCGATGGTCTTCAGCACCGCTTCCTGCGTTTCCCCCGGCAAGGCGGAAACATCGCCCCAGCCATAGGCAAAGAACCGTAGGGGCCGGGATGCCGTAATCTTTGAATCGAGTTGTCGCAGCGATCCGGCGGCGGCATTGCGCGGATTGGCGAAGACCTTCCCACCCTCCGCTTCGGCCCGCGCATTCAGCGCCGCGAAATCGGCATGGGACATATACACCTCACCCCGTACCTCGAAAACCTCCGGCACATCTCCCGACAGCGTCTCCGGAATATCCGCAATCGTCCGCGCATTGGTCGTGACATTCTCCCCCGTGCGCCCATCGCCGCGCGTGGCCGCCTCGACCAGTTTCCCGCCTTCATAGCGCAGAGCGAGCGCCAGCCCGTCGATCTTCGGCTCAGCGGTATAGGCCAGCGGATCATCGGCACTCAGCGACAGGAACCGCCGCACCCGCTCATCGAATTCCGTCACATCCTCGGCATCGAAAGCGTTCCCTAGCGACAGCATGGGCAAACGGTGGGCGACCTTGGCGAAGGCATCCGACACCCCGGCCCCCACCCGCATCGAAGGGCTGTTCGGCTGGATCAGATGCGGAAACGCCTCCTCCAGCGCCAGATTCTCGTGTCGCAGTTCATCGTATTCCGCATCACTGATCGTCGGCGCATCGTCCCCGTGATAGGCCGCATCATGCAGCGCGATTTCCATGGCCAGCCATTTGAGGCGGGCGGCGGCTTTGGCGTCGGTCATGTTCTCGATATCGGTCATGCAGTCTGATTTAGCGCCGCGATCAGCCCCGGTAAATCCGCCATCGTCTCGATGGTATGGTCCGCATGGGGCGCGAGGTTCTCAAGCGAAGCCGGTCCCGTCCCGATGGCAACCCGGATTGCCCCGGCGGCATGGGCGGCGTGCATGTCGTGGGTGCTGTCGCCCACCATGACGATGCGGGATGGCTCCACGCCCAGATGCGCGGCGAAAGCGAGGATCATCCCCGGTCCCGGCTTGGCTCCGTGTCCGCTATCGGCCCCGTTGATCGTCTCGAACAGGTCGGTCAGGCCCAGCTTGGCCATCTGGCCCCGCGCCGAGCTTTCCTCATCATTCGTCGCGATCCCGAGGGGCAGCCCCGTTGCTTTCAGGGCGTGCAGGGCTACCGGCACCTCGGATGGAGCGATAACGCACTCGACCCCGCCTTTCAGGATATGATCTGAGATTTGCTCCGCAATCGACAGGTCCGCACCGGGGACCGATGCCCATGCGTCCATGGAATCGCTTGCTGTCCCAGCGATGAAGACGGATGTGGGGGCGAACCGTTCGGCATCGAGATCGAAATCGACCGCTTCCGCCAGCGCCCGTGCCTGATCATCATCTTTCGCGACATGCCGGATCGCCATGGCGGTCGCCGGTTCCCAGGTTGCATAGAAATCGACCAGAACACCGTCCTTGTCGAACAGGATTCCCGCGATGCGTCCATTGGTTGGCTTTTGGTTGAAAGACATATTCACATTATATTCCAATAGTTTACGAATAAAGTAGGAGAAAATTCAGGATTTTTCGACGGAAACCCCACCACACGCCCGTTGGATAAGCGTCAACAGGGCGGATCGCGGCATGGGGCCGCTGGAAAGCCCACGGAACCAGAATGGAACTCAAGCCATGAAAAAGCTCCTTGTCGCCCTCACCGCCGCCCTCGGGTTTGCAGCCGCCTCCGTGCCTGCTTCCGCCGGTGGTTCCTTCAGCGTTTCGGGATACATCAGTGCCCCGGCCTACAGCTACAACACCTACACCCCACGCTATGCGCCGATCTACAACTACGGCTACGTCGCCCCGACCTACAGCTACGTTGCGCCGCGCTACTATGCGCCTGCGCCGGTCGTGAGCTTCAGCTTCGGCAAATCGTACTACAAGCCGCACCGCAAGTATCGCAAGCATCGCCGTCACCACGGCCACAAGCATCACCGCCGGGGTCATCGCAACCACTGGTAGGATGAGGTAGGGGGCCGATCGCCCGGAGCGGTCCACTCCCCTGCATCGCCGGGCATCGGTTGAAGAGAACGCGCGTCCATGACACCATGGCGCGCGTTTTGTATAGAACCCTAGTTCCAAGGAATGACTGTCATGTCCCGGACCTTTCTCACCACGATCCTTGCTGCTGCCGTGGCCCTGCCGACTCTGGCGCAAGCCCAGAATACTCGCATCCCGCTCGTTCGGATTCCCGCGACCGTCACCGGCATTTGGGCGCTCGATCCGCTCGCATGCCCCGATATCCGCGAGGATATCCGTGATGCGCGCCGCACCACCAGCCGTGCCGACCGGCGCGAGGATCGCCGCGACCAGCGTGTGATCGACTGTCCGCCGAGCGCATGGCGCTTCCTCCCCAATCCGGGTCAGGCTCCGAACCGCCCGATCCGCGTCAATCGCGATGGCAGTCTGCGGCTTCCCGGCCCCGCACAGCCGGGCTACGGCTACACACCGCCGCCCGCCTACACACCGCCTCCCCCTCCGGCCTATACGGCACCGACCACGACATATCGGCCGCAGTATCAGGCCCCGACCTACGCGCAGCCGCAATATCAGGCTCCGACCTACAATACGCAGCCGCAATACACGGCCCCGACGTATAACACCCAGCCGAACTACGTCCCGACGACGCCGACATATTCTCAGCCGACGTATCAGTAGGATACGAGGCCGCCCCGTCGGATCGGGAATGGCCATGTATTTCTGCGGAGGTGCAGAAGCGTTCGGATTCTTTCGTGGACGAAAAACCATTGTCATTCCGCGACTTGATCGCGGAATCACCAATTTGAACATTGTTCAAATACAAGCCGAATCCCGCCCTACTGGCGCAATACCCCGGACGCCTGCCGTTCCCGCCACAGATCATCGAGGGCCATCTGCGCCAACCCGTGACACGCGTTCAGGATTTCATGCACTTCATGCCGCCCCCGCTGGCGGTTCCCCGGTGGCAGACCGGGCCGCATCGGCGGCAGGCGCTTTGCCTCGGGCAGGGCGGACTGGTACGCGACCAGCCGTCGGGCCTGCGCCGGAATATCCTCCAGCGCCGCCTGTATCGAGCGCAGCCTGCGCAACAGCCGCGTCGCATCCACCACATCGTCATCGAGCCGGGGCGGTTTCTCCGGCATCGGCTCCCGGTGATCCACGCCCAACACCGTGATACGCGGCCCCGGCCCTTTCGGCTGGCGCGACCGTTCGCCGAAATCCTTGCGCGGGTCGATCAGTGGAAAGGCAGGAACGCGCTCTTTCGCCTTGTCCTTGGATGGTACGCACTCCATATGCCGCGCCGCAATCACGATCAGCCGCCGTGTCGCCGCCTCCGCTGGGCGCAGCAGGATCGACAGAAGCCGGCGGTCCCGCCGCAGGATCACGGGCTTGGACGCCGTCTCCCCGATGAGAATTCGCAGGGTCGTGAACAGGCCCAGAACCAGCCGGAGCAAAACCCCCCCGCTGTATCTCCGCTGCCGTATCCACGCTCCAGTTCATCCGTGATCCCTTGATTGATTCGATGGCAGGACCATACAGAACAAATCAAGAATATAAAGACCGCACGGTCCTCCCGCTCAGGGTGTCATTCCCGCGAACGCTGCGGGCATCCCGACCCGTTGGATTTCACTGAAACCGGCCACAGGTTGTCTGCCGGGAGGACTTCCGATGCGCATACTGCCTATCATCGCCGTACTCGCTGCACTGGCCATGCCGGTCAGAGCCGAAACGCCCGTGGCCCTCGAACTCGTGCTGTTGGCCGACGCGACCGGCTCCATCGACCAAGCCGAAATCCGCTTCCAGCGCGAAGGATATGCCACCGCGATCACCAGCCCGGACGTGCTGGACGCGATCAGCTTTACCGGCTCCATCGCCGTCACCTATGTCGAATGGGCCGATGAAGACTCGCAGGATGTCGTCGCCGGATGGGCGGTGGTCGAGGATGCGGAGAGCGCAGCGGCCTTTGCCGAAGCCCTGCTGGCCCCACCCCGCAACGCCTATGGCCGCAACGCCATCGGAGCCGCGCTCCTGTTCGGCAAAGAGTTGATCGAGGACAACGACTATGTCGGCGACCGCCGGGTCATCGACCTCTCCGCCGACAGCGCGAATAACTGGAACGGCCCCTCCATCGCCGACGCCCGCGAGGCGGTGCTGGATGCGGGCATCGTCATCAACGGCTTGGCTGTCCTCTGTCGCGGATGCTCGGGCCGTCCGGTCAGCTACGACCTCGAAGAAGCCTTCGAGGACCGCATCGTCGGCGGCCCCGGCTCCTTCGTCGTCACCGCCGACAGCGCCGAAACCTTCGCCGACGCCGTCCGCCGCAAACTCATCCTCGAAATCTCGGATCGGGGTGGGGCGGACAACCGGCAGGCGCATCTCACGCGCTGAGCCTGCCCCATGCGCCAGAGGCCGCGTCTATAACGCCTCCACCACTGCCTTGCCGCACGCCACCGTATCCGCAGACCCGCCCAAATCGCCCGTGCGCGTTGACGGGTCGGCCAGTACCTTTTCGATGGCCGCGACGATGGCGTTTGCGGCGTCCACATGCCCCAGATGCTCCAGCATCATCGCTCCGGCCCAGATTTGCCCCACCGGGTTCGCAATCCCCTTGCCCGCGATATCCGGGGCCGAGCCATGGACCGGCTCGAACAGCGACGGGAATTTCCGCTCCGGGTTGATATTCCCCGAGGGCGCGATGCCGATGGTGCCGGTACAGGCTGGCCCGAGATC
>CALHLW010000109.1 GCA_938034615.1 uncultured Neomegalonema sp.
AAAACTCCTCACTTTGAAGTGACAAAGTGTTTGTGGCTCAGAGATGCGTTGATCGACAGTTAATTGCGCGCGGATAAACGCTATTATTAGGGTGCACAAACATGGCAAATCTTTCCACGGCAGGGAACGATGTTCTCAATGGAGACGACACGAACAATACGCTGAACGGTGGTGGAGGTGACGACACCATCACAGGCGGCTCCGGGAATGAAATCCTGCGTGGCGATGCCGTCGATTCCGGAGAAGCGCTGACCGTCACAGTAACCAACACGCTCGGTGAAGGCGGTACGTTCCTCACGCCACTCTGGTTCGGCATTCACGATGGCAGTTTCGATCTCTATACCAGAGGCGAGGCGGCGAGCGAAGGGCTTGAGCGACTTGCGGAAGACGGGACCGTTGGTACCATCGCTGCCGAGTTCGTTGCCGCCGTTGACGGTGCCGGAGCGGGCGGCGTGCTGAACGACGCCGGGCCAATCGCGCCGGGGGCAATGACGAGCAGAACGCTGCATGTCGACTCGGATGACGTTGGATCAGGCTATTTCAGCTTTGCGTCGATGGTCATTGCATCGAACGATGCGTTTGTTGCCTCCCCCGGCAACCCGCTTACAAATCCCCTCTTCGACGCTGATGGCAATTTCCTTGGCCCTCTCACGATCGAGCGGTTTGGCAGCGATGTTCTCGACGCGGGAACCGAGGTCAACACGGAAGAGGATGCGGCCTTCCTGAACCAGACCGCACCCGATACCGGCACGGATGAAAACGGCGTTGTCACGAGCCATGTCGGTTTCAACGGCTCCATCGGCAATCCCAATGGAGGACCGATCAATATCTTGGGCGGTACGAGCGCCGCAGGCACGGTTTTCGATGTTACCGAGGCTGACTTTACACGCGACAACGGCGGGGCACAGCTTCTTCAGATCACCATTGATCGCGCCGCAGGCAACGATACGATTGACGGTGGCGAGGGTGATGACATCATAGATGGCGGTGCTGGCGATGACGTTCTCATTGGTGGTGTTGGCAATGACACCGTTACGGGCGGCACCGGCAACGACATCCTGCGGGGCGATTCCGATAGTGATGGAGAAGCGCTGACCGTCACCGTGACCAACACCCTCGGGGAGGGGGGCACGTTCCTCACACCGCTCTGGTTTGGCATCCATGACGGCAGCTTCGACCTCTACACCAGAGGCGAGGCGGCGAGCGAGGGTCTCGAACGGGTTGCGGAAGACGGGACTGTCGGCACCATCGCTGACGAGTTTGTTGCAGCCGTTAACGGTGCCGGAGCAGCTGGCGTATTGAACGATGCTGGGCCAATCGCACCGGGAGCGACAACAAGCAGAACGCTGTTCGTCGATACCGATGACGTCGGGCCGGGCTATTTCAGCTTTGCATCGATGGTTATTGCATCGAACGATGCGTTTGTTGCCTCCCCTGGCAACCCGCTGACCAATCCCCTCTTCGACGCAGACGGCAATTTCCTTGGCCCGCTCACGATAGAGCGCTTTGGCCGCGATGTTCTCGACGCGGGAACCGAGGTCAATACGGAAGAGGATGCCGCCTTCCTGAACCAGACTGCACCGGATACTGGTACGGATGAGAACGGCGTCGTGACGAGCCACATCGGTTTCAACGGCTCCGTCGGCAATCCCAACGGGGGACCGGTCAACATCCTTGGCGGCACGAGCGCCGCAGGCACGGTTTTCGATATCACCGAGGCCGACTTCACACGCGACAATGGCGCGGCACAGTTGCTCCAGATCACCATTGATCGTGCTGCGAACGATGACACGCTTGATGGCGGCGCAGGTGACGACACTATCGAAGGTGGAACGGGAGACGATATTCTTATCGGCGGTTCCGGTAATGACACACTCGATGGCGGTTCCGGCAATGACACGGCGGATTTCAGCGATCTGGACGTGCCGGTGACGGTGATGCTCGACGCGGACGGTAACGGGACCGCCACGCGCGAAACCGGATTTTCGGTATCATCGTCGGCAGCATTGGCATCCCTGACCACCGCACAGACCCCTGAAGCACTGGTCGGTGAAGCGGCAGCGGGCAATCTGTACTACAACATCCACACCACCGATGTCGGCAGTGGAGAAATCCGCGGTCAACTGAACGTGGTCAGCGACGAAACCTCGGGCGGTGTCCGCACCCTGACCCTCAATGCAGCGCTCGACAGCGCCCAGGAGCCGGGCGGAACCTCGACATCCACGGCAACCGGTACCGGTGAAGTGATCATCACCGTCGCAGCGGATGGCACCACGACCTATACGTCCGAGTTGACCGTGGCAGGGCTGGCAACGTCCGACCTGATGCCAGTGGCTGGTGTCAGCGCAATACATATCCACAACGCGCCCGCCGGGTCGAACGGTCCGGTCATTACAGATATCGTCCAGGATGCCGGCGGTGACATCAATGGCGACACTTCGGGCGGCGATGTCTTCGCTGAAACTGTCGAAACCGACACCCTCACCAGCATCGAAAACGTGATCGGCAGCGATGATGGCGATACGCTGATCGTGACGGGATCGGGAACGAACGTCATCAATGGCGGTGGCGGTGACGACTTCATCGTAAGCGAAGAGGTGGGAGACCTGTCCGGCACAGCCGGTGGCCAAGTCTATCGCCTCTACGAAATATTTGATCGCGCGCCGGATACGGCCGGGTTCGAGTTCTGGACCGACCAACTGGAATCCGGAAGCCTCGATCTGGCAGGTGTCGCCACGAACTTCGCCAATTCCGCAGAATTCCAGAGCATATACGGCGATCAGACCGATGCGGAATTCGTCACGTCGCTCTACGATACCGTTTTGGATCGGCAGCCGGACAGTGCTGGCCTGAACAGTTTCGTTACCGGACTCACCGATGGCGGATCGCGGGCAACCGTGGTAACAGCGTTCACCCAGAGTCAGGAGCTTCAGGCCGAGACGACTATCGAGGCCAGCACCTATGCCGACGCCTCTACCGGACGCGCCCAGTCCGGCTTTGTGGATGATGTGTACCGTCTCTATCAAGCGACACTTGATCGTAACCCGGATGACGCCGGTCTCGATTTCTGGAGTACCGAGCTTGCCGAGGGAACCTCTCTCACCTCAGTGACAGGAGCGTTCATTAACTCGCCGGAGGCCGGTGACACCTTCACCACTGGCGATAATACGAGTTTCGTCACGCAACTCTATACGGACATCCTTGATCGTGACCCCGATGAAGGTGGCTTGAATGCCTTCGTCGATTTTCTCGACAACGGAAACAGCCGCGAAGCTGTCGTGAATACATTCGCCCAGAGTGCCGAGTTCACGAACGCGACGACGCCATCGTTCGACACGTTCATCCGCTCAACTGACGGCGATGAGCTGAACGGCGGACCGGGTGACGACACGTTGTACAGTGGCATTGCCGCCGACACTTTCGTCTTCAATGCTGACGATGCCGGCACCGACAGGATCTTGCAGTTCGATGCGTGGGATGCGGTGCAGTTCAACGGGTTCGGGTATGGCGATTCTTCGGATGTGACCGCCAATCTTTCCGTCCAGGGGGCAGATGTCCTCTTTGCGGACCAGGATGTCGAGATCATCTTCTCGGGTACTGACCTCGCCACGCTTCAGAACGCCGATTACCTGTTCTCGTAATCGAACGACAAGACAGGGCGCGCCAACAAACAGTCGCGCCCTGAAAAACAGGAGTCGTCCATCGGCTAGGCATCCCTACTGCCAAGGTTGCCGATCTCCTTCATCTTTGCCTCTAGCGAAAGCTCTTGAGTGATTGGCGATCAAGTCGGGTCAAGAATCGCGCCAACCGCTGCACGGCGCGATTGCGCATTTCCTGATGCTTTGTGCTTCAAGCTGATCGCCGATCACTCTAAATCAGTGCAAAACAGAATACGATCCATCCGATGCATAGGCCCAGTCCGCCCCAAAGCGGAGTCCCGGCGAAAAACAGCCAGCCTAGCATGATGAAAGCCGACCCGAGCAACCCCAGAAACAATCTGTCTCCACGCGTCGTCCGCAACCCGAGGATCCCGTCGCGAGGATAACCGCCGGGCCGCATGTATTCACGCAACCCCATAAGCGCGATGCTCGCGAAGATGAACAGGAACAGCGCTACGGTCGCCCGTGTCCACGCCATCCACGTGCCAAGCGGTTCGGTCCACCACATCTCGGAAAAAAGAACGGGATCGGCCATCACACCCTCCCCAGGGCAAAGCCCTTGGCGATGTAGTTACGCACGAAATAGATCACAAAAGCGCCGGGGATGATCGTCAAGCACCCTGCCGCCGCCAATAACCCCAGTTCATACCCTGAACTGGACGCCGTCTTTGTCATCACCGCCGCAATCGGTTTGGCATCCACGGATGTCAGCGTCTTGGCCAGCAGCAACTCGACCCAGCTGAACATGAAGCAGAAAAACGCGGCAACCCCGATTCCTGAGGCGATATTCGGGATGAAGATCTTGCCGAAAAATGCCGGAAAGGAATAGCCGTCGACATAGGCGGTCTCGTCGAGTTCCTTTGGTATCCCGGACATGAAGCCTTCCAGAATCCAGACGGCCAGCGGGATGTTGAACAGGCAATGTGCCAGCGCGACGGCAATATGGGTGTCGAACAACCCCACCGCCGAATAGAGATTGAGAAAAGGCAGTGCAAACACCGCCGGGGGGGCCATCCGGTTCGTCAGCAACCAGAAGAACAGGTGCTTGTCGCCCGCAAAACGATAACGCGAAAAGGCATAGGCGGCCGGCAGCGCTACGGCGATGGACAGCACCGTGTTGATCGACACATAGCTGAGTGAGTTCACGTAGCCCCAAATCCACGTCGTATCGCACCCCTCCGGCACCGCCCCGCCCCAAACATCGGGCAACCCGCACAGGATGGCATTGTAATTCTCCAGCGTGAATTCCTGTGGAAACAGGGTGAAGCCGCCCAGAATCTCGTTCGTTGTCTTGAAGGACATCGAGACGAGCCAGTATATTGGCAGCATCAGGAAGAGAATGTAGAGCGTCGGAACAATCCAGCGGGGCATCATGGTTCCCCCTCATGGCGGGTCATGAGCGTGTAGAATATCCAGCTCACCAGCAGCGTAATCAGAAAGTAGACCAAGCTCATCGCCGCCGCCGGGCCAAGGTCGAACTCGCCGAGAGCCTTCTTGACCAGGTCGATCGACAGGAAGGTGGTTGAATTACCGGGGCCACCGCCGGTCAGCACGAAAGGCTCGGTATAGATCATGAAACTGTCCATGAAGCGCAGCAGGATGGCTATGGTCAGCACGCGGTTCATTTTGGGCAGCTCGATATACCGAAACACCGCCCAACGGCCCGCGCCATCAATGCGCGCGGCCTGATAATAGGCTTCGGGGATCGACACCAGCCCTGCATAGGCGAGCAGCACAACCAGCGAGGTCCAGTGCCAGACATCCATCGCAATCACCGTCAGCCATGCCGAAAGCGGTTGCTGCGTGTAGTCATACGCGATGCCGATGCTGTTCAGCGTATAGCCGAGAAGGCCGATATCCGGCAGCGCGAACACATTCCACATCGATCCGACCACGTTCCAGGGGATCAGCAGCGGCAGGGCCATCAACACGAGACACACCGGCACCCACGGGCCGTTCTTCGGCATCGATAGCGCAATGAAGATGCCCAGCGGTATCTCGATGGCGAGGATGATGCCCGTGAACAGCAATTGCCGTCCAAGCGCCGCGTGGAACCGCTCGGATTGCAAGGTCTGCTGAAACCACTCGACACCGGACCAGAACCACACACCCTGCGAAAAACTTTCCTGCACGGAATAGTTCACCACGGTCATCAACGGCACAAGCGCGTTGAAAGCGACGAGCAGGATCACGGGTAGCACGAACCACCATGCGCGCGGATTTTCGGTCTTTGCCGCCATCAGTGCGCTCCCCCCAACCAGCCATCGACGTAAACCCTGGTAAAGGCCGGGTCGAAGGCGAGGTGCACCTGCCCTTCCGGAATTTCGGCGCCGTCGGGCACCAGCAGCTTGATCGGGGTGTCGCCTGCACGGGTCTCCACGAGGCGATGGCGGCCGGCATCGGAAACGCGCGTGATCTCGGCGGGAATACCATTCGGTGCGAACGAGACGAATTCCGGCCGAACCCCGATTTCCAGCCGCCCTGCCGGATCGCCAACCTCCTCGGCCAGCGCAACGGGTTGACCGTTGAACAAGGCCCCGCCACCGGACATTTCGCAAGGCAGCAGATTCATGCCCGGCGAGCCGATGAAATGGCCGACAAAGGTGTGCATCGGGCGCTCGAATAGCTCCTGCGGCGTGCCGATCTGCACCACGACGCCCTCGTCCATGACCACCACCCGATCCGCAAAGGTCAACGCCTCTGTCTGGTCGTGGGTCACGTAGATCATCGTGAGGGCGAGGTTCTGGTGCAGTTCCTTCAGCTTGGAACGCAACTTCCATTTCAGATGCGGGTCGATCACAGTCAGCGGCTCATCGAACAGGACCGCGTTGACATCGTTGCGCACGAGGCCGCGCCCCATCGACAGCTTTTGTTTGTCATCCGGGCCAAGACCCGAGGCGCGGCGCTTAAGGATCGGCGTCACCTCAAGCATCTCAGCAATCTCGAGCACACGGGTATCGATTTCGGTCCGACCCATACCCCGGTTGCGCAGCGGAAAGGCGAGGTTGTCGTAGACAGTCATCGTGTCGTAGATGACGGGGAACTGGAAAACCTGCGCAATATTGCGGTCGGCGGGGGAGCGAGTGGTGACATCCGCGCCGTCGAAGAGCACCCTGCCCTCGCTGGGCGTCAGCAAGCCGGAAATGATGTTGAGTAGCGTTGTCTTTCCGCACCCGGATGGCCCAAGCAACGCATAGGCACCACCATCATCCCAGGAAAGATCGATTTCCTTCAGGGCGTAATCCGTCTCTGACGGGTTTGGCACGTAGGAATGACGCAACTTGTCGAGCGTGATCCGGGCCATTATCTTTCGCTCCCCGTCATACTACCAGCTTTCCTTGCGTATCGAAGTAAAGCGCGTGCTTCGGGTCAAAATAGAAGGCGTGTTGCTCGCCAACCCGGAACGGATGAACGCCATGGGCCTGGCTGACCCATTCTGCTCCGGCACGATCAAAATGCGCGACGCTTTCGGAGCCAGAAAGTTCGGTGATCCGCACTGATCCGTCGATGCGAACCGTGTCGGGCGTGCCCGGATCGGGGGTGACGTGATGCGGGCGCAGAGCAACTTTGTAATTGCCGTCGGGCAAGTGCGCGATCCGGTCGCTCGCCTGCCACTGTACCTCGCCCATCCGCACGTCTGCGCCGGATTTCATGATCGATGCGATATTGATTGGCGGATCGGAGAAAACCCGTGCCGTCTCAAGATCACGGGGCTGGCGGAACACCTCGGCAGTCGGGCCGAACTGCGTGATCCGCCCCTCGCGCATCGCAGCAGTGTGCCCGCCCAGCAGAAGCGCCTCATGCGGTTCCGACGTGGCATAGATCACCGTCGCACCGCGCCCGGCAAACAAGCGCGGGAGTTCGTCGCGCAATTCCTCGCGCAGCTTGTAATCGAGATTGGCCAGCGGTTCGTCCAGCAAGACCACATCGCTGTTCTTGACGATGGCACGGGCAAGTGCCGTGCGCTGTTGCTGGCCACCTGAAAGCTCCGAGGGGCGGCGCTTGAGCATCGGCGTAAGGCGCATCAACTCCGCCGCCTCACCAACCCGGCGGACGATTTCCGCCCGCGACATCCGCGCAACCCGCAAGGGCGAGGCGATGTTGTCGAAAACGCTCATGGTCGGGTAGTTAACGAAAAACTGGTGCACGAGGCTGATATTGCGCCGCTGGGTCGAAAGTCGTGTGACATCCCGGCCCTTGATGCGGATTTCGCCGGTCGTCGGGCGCTCAAGCCCTGCAATCAGCTTGATCAGAGTGGTCTTGCCCGCGCCCGTCTCGCCGAGCAGCACATTGAACCCGTTCTCGGCCAGAGAAACGCTTGTGGGGTGGATATGCGTATCCGCACCAACGCGCTTGGAAAGGTCGGAGAGTTCGACGGTCATATCTATCCCAAGTGACCTCCCGGAATCGATCCGACGGTCGCTTTTGTCATAAAATCCCCGGAGCAAATCCAGGGGATTAAGTGAATCGCGATTAATTTAAGACAGAAGCCATCACGTATTGCGCAGTCTTGGCGCAATACGTGATCCTGACTTATCGCAGATCGCTATAATGCCGCGCTTATTATTGCGCCCAGCGTTCCACAAGCGTTTCGTAGTTGATCGTCTCGCCTTGTGGCTTCTCGTTGTCGAGTTTCGCTTTCGCGCCACCCTTGCCGAGCCATTCGGAGGGGTCTTTCTCCTCGTTCAGACGCGGACCACAACCGCCATAGACGTTGCCGCGCTCATCCGCGCGCTGCATCCGGGCCATGGTCGTGTCCATTTCACCGGCAAGACGATCCATCGCTTCCTGCGGCGTGAAAGCACCGGAGTTCACATCGCCGATCTGCTGCCACCAGATTTGCGCCAACTTTGGATAATCGGGCACGTTAACGCCGGTCGGCGACCACATCACCCGGTCAGGCGAGCGGTAGAACTCCACCAGACCGCCGAGTTTGGGCGCGCGCTCCGTGAAGCTCTCGTGGTTCACCGTGGTATCGCGGATGAAGGTCAGGCCCACATGGGATTTCTTCACATCGACGGTCTTCGAGGTGACAAACTGCGCATAGAGCCATGCGGCTTTCTGGCGCTCGACGGGGGTGGATTTGAACAACGTCCACGACCCGGCATCCTGATAGCCGAGTTTCTGGCCTTCTTCCCAATACGGGCCATGCGGCGACGGGGCCATGCGCCACAGGGGAGTGCCTTCTTCATCGACGGTGTTGTTGCCGTCTTCCTGACTCGCGACCATGGAGGCGGTGAAGGCGGTGTACCAGAAGATCTGCTGCGCGACATTGCCTTGCGACAGAGCTGGTAGCGATTGGTAGAAATCATAGTTCGCCGCACCGGGAGGGGCATATTTGCGCAGCCATTCATCCCATTTGCGGATCGCATAGACCGCCGCCGGGCCATTCGCACCGCCCCCGCGCGATACGCTGGCACCCGACGGATTGCAGGAGCCTTCCTCCATGCGGATGCCCCATTCGTCGATCGGGACACCGTTCGGGAAGCCTTTTGACCCTGCACCGGCCATCGACAGCCATGCATCGGTCATGCGCCAGCCAAGATCGGGTGCGCGCTTGCCATAATCCAAGTGGCCATAGACGCGGACGCCGTCGATTTCCTTCACATCGTTGGTGAAGAATTCGGCGATGTCCTCATAGGCGGACCAGTTCTTCGGAACGCCGAGGTCATAGCCGTATTTAGCCTTGAATTGCTCCTGAAGGTCTTCCCGGTCGAACCAGTCCTTGCGGAACCAGTAGAGGTTCGCAAATTGCTGATCGGGCAACTGATACAGCTTGCCATCAGGACCGGTCGTGAAGGATGCACCGATGAAGTCCTCTACATCGAGACCCGGATTGGTAACATCGGCTCCTTCGCCGGCCATCCAGTCAGAGAGGTTCACGGCGAGTTGCAAGCGCGAATGTGTGCCGATCAAATCCGAGTCGTTGATATAGGCATCGTAGAGGTTCCGTCCCGTCTGCATCTGGGTCTGCACCGCCTGCACGACCTCGCCTTCGCCAAGGAGTTGGTGGTTTACCTTGATACCGGTGATTTCCTCGAAGGCCTTGGCAAGTGTCTGGCTTTCATAGGTATGTGTAGGGATCGTCTCGGAAAGAACGTTAATTTCCATGCCCTCAAAAGGCTTGGCGGCATCAATGAACCAGGCCATCTCGGCCTGCTGTTCTTCGGCAGACAGCGCCGAAGGCTGGAACTCATCGGCGATCCATTTCTCTGCCGCCTCCATATCTGCAAAAGCTGACGGCGCGGACAGAGCCATGGCAAGCGACACTGCCGCAGTCGCGAGTAAACTGCGCATTTCAATTCCTCCCAATGATAACGTGTTATATTTTTGAACGCCTCAATAGCTTCCCCCCACCCTGCGCAATTCGTCAAGGGCGAATCATGATGGTTGACCTTGTCAGCTACAACAATGCCTCCAGCGAGAGCGGCATCTTCGTGTTACAGGCGTTATCAGAGGAAGATTCTGCTGGGGTCGGACATTTTCATGACTGATATCGATTCCCCGTTCATGCAGCAGGTCTTCGACGTTTCGCAGCAAGAGCGGAATGCGCACATACATCGTCACCGCCAAACAGATGATCTAGAAAGACGTCTTGAAGTAACGAAACGGATTGGATTGCTCATCCCCATCCGCTAACGGCCCACCTCTCGACTAACAGCTAAAAGCTGGTGGCTTCAGGTTACGGCTTGAAGCCGGCTCATTCGCCATGCGGTGGAGTCAAGTGACGTGAGAGTCGTCGTCAGGCTCGGGCTGGGTCTGCGTTTTGATATAGTCGGCCTACGCCGCCGCCTAGCTGGCAAGGGCGCAAAGCAGGTCGCCCTGCTTTGCCACACCGATTACGTGAACAGGTAGTCGACTTCCTGCATTGTGGAGAGGGTGGTCCCAGCGAAGGTGACGGTGACGCCTTCATCCACGAAGCGGACATCGGACCCGATAGTCGACATCTGCGCGCGCGCATCTGCAGCCGAGTTGTAGCCGAAACCCTCGAATTCCAGCGTGTCCCAGGTATCGAGTTGCAGCACTAGATCGCTGCCATCCTCACTCGCATCGAACACGAAGGTATCAGCGGTCTTTCCGCTGTAGAGCAAGTCATTGCCTGACCCACCATCCAGCGTGTCGCCGCCTCCAGCCTTCATGTACGCCTCGAAATCCGCCGCCGTGTTGCCGACGAACTCGCCGCTTTGGGCAAAGCCACGCACCACATCCTCGCGCGTGCCGCCATTGTTGATCACATTGAGCCAGCCTTGAAGCCCAGCCGAATCCGCCTCGCGATCAAGCACGTTGCGATAAAGCTGTCGGATGAAATTGCTATCGCTGAGAGTACCGTAAGTGTTGCGGAACTCGCCCGAATTCGTAAAGCCGCTCGCGATGGTAGTATAGGCCTGACCATCAGCAAATTGGTTGCTCCAAACCTCAAGACCTGCCTGATCGGGGTCGCGGTCGAGCGTCGCCTGATAGAGCCGATACACGTCATCAAGGAATCCGGACTGGGCGCGCCCGTCGAGCGCCTCGGTATAGGCACTAGCCGCCACACTCGTATCGTTCCTGAATTCCGCACTTTCGGAAAAGCCTGTGACGACCTGCGCGCGGCTGGTCCCGCTCGCTATCGCATCCAGCCAACCGTTCAGGCCCGCCGCATCCGGCGCACGATCCAGCACATTGTTGTAGAGAAGCGTGACGAAGTCAGAGTTATTCAGATTGCCAAAGGTGTTCTGAAACTCACCCGAGTTCGTGAAGCCGCTGACGACCTGTTGCAAGCTCCGGCTGCCTGACTCCAATTCCTCTGTCCAGAATTCAAAGCCACCCGTATCCGGCGCGCGATCCAGCGTTGCCTGATAGATCCGATAGACCTGACCGCCAGCGGTGTTCGACAGATCGACCGCCTCGCCACCAACCAAGGCGTCATCACCGGCCAAGCCAAGGATCGTGTTTTCACCACTGGAACCGAGAAGCATGTCGGATGAGCCCGACCCTGTCAGATTCTCGAAATTGGAGATCGTATCGCGCTCCGCATGGCCACCGCTTGCGGCACCCGACGCCAGATTGACCATGACGCCGCCGTTCGAGCCAGCATAACTGACTGTATCGATGCCCGCACCTCCGTCGAGTACATCGCCACCGGGATCAAGTTCGCCGGAGTCACTGCCCCCTTCGATAATATCGTTTCCGCCGCCACCGCGGATCGTGTCGTTTCCGAGTTGGCCTGACAGAATATTGGCACCTCCGTCGCCGGTCAGTACGTCCTTGAAGCCGGAGCCGATGACGTTCTCGAACCGGGCGATGACATCGCCATCCGCATTGCCTTCCAGACTGCGCGGATCGAATACGGGACTATTCTCCGCCGTGCTCGTGCTCAGGTTCACGACAACACCGCCGGGAGAATCCAGATAACTCACCGTATCGTTACCTGTCCCGCCATCGAGGTCGTCCGCACCCTGCCCGCCCCGAATGAAGTCGTCGCCGCCACCCCCTTTGAGGGTATCGTCGCCGCCGTCACCGATCAGATTGTCATCCCCGCCCTGGCCCAGAAATGTCTCGTCCGCAGTTGTGCCGACAATGGTCGACCCGGTGACTTTGGCGGTGACGACAGCACCACCGGAGTCCGCCGCATTGAGGGTATTCCCGTCTCGCGGATCGAAGATCGAGGCATAGACATCGCCGCTGAAATCCCAAGCGAACACAAGACGGCCATCCGATGTGACCCCTACATCGCCAAAACGATTACCGGACGGCGCATCGTCTATGATGAAAGTATTTCCATCACCAGTACCATCCGCATTGAACCTCCGGCCCTCAAAAGCGTCCGTCGAATCATTGTCCCATACGATGACGAACCCGCCATCCGGCAAGGCAACAATCTGCGGATCATTCTGATTGTCCGAACCAGTCGCTGTAAGATAGAAGTTCGGCAAAGCAAGGGTTGCCGTGTAACCGCCACCGCTGGGGGTGTAGACATTGTGGAATACATCGCCACCAGCCACTGATGCATAGGCAATATTCCCATTCGTCAGAGTCGCGACAACTGGGTCCGCGTTGGCATCGGCTGTGCCGTCCACAATTGTACTAGACCGTATCTGCGTACCACTTGCATCGTGCTCTCTCAGGCGCAAATCGTTGCCGGTGCGATAGACAGTAACGAGATTGCCGTCGTGATTAATAGTCGAGGCATTCAGGTTGTCGTCATTACTGCTAAAACCCGGATTGAAAGTCGCCGTAATTGTGGCCGTCGAAGTCAAACGAGCGGCGCGAACGTCATCGTCATTGACGAGGGTGCTATCAGTCCACGTGACATAGGAAGAATTATCCGACTGATCGACGACGACCTGCGGGTTCGAGAGCTGCCCGTCCGGATCGTTGGAAGAGGCAACAACCTGCGCATTTGCTCGCTGGCCGGATGCATCGAAGCGTTCCCAGATGATATCCGAGATGTCGTTCGACGTGCTATCATCATCGACATAGGCAATGATGAAGCCGCCATCGTTGGTCGCCGCGAGGGAAAAATCACCTTCGTCATCCGCATTGCGATTGCTGTTGATCTGGAATGAGTCTACGACGACCATGCCTTCGGCATCGAAAATCTTGCCGACCACATCTGTATCGGGATCAGTCCCGACGCCGTTGGTGCCCGGCTCGTCCCATGCAACGAGAAAATTCCCGTTCGATAGACCGATCACCTGAGAATCGGCTACGAATGGCGTATTCGCCGTGCCCGTATTGACCTTGAATTCGGAAAGCCACTCTGTTGGTGTCGCCATGATCTTCTCCTCACCCGTATTCTGTTCAACATCATACAACGCCAATAGATTGAACTGCCCTACAAAGCGGCAAGACGCTCTGGTGAACCGATCTCAAGCCACACCCCAGAAAATCCCGTGGGTTGGTGTAGCGAAATTATGGAATTACAAAGCTGAGTTCTTATCCCAAGTTCAGATAATTTCGTTGTGCCACCTAACATATCGGTAACACTCTTGGCTGTCCATACACCCTCTGATTGCACCAAGCCCAGAATCTTTGGCAGCTACAGCGTTTCGCGCAAACGTTGAGGCACTCTGATCAGCTTTCGCGTTCGAGCCTGTAAGGCGAGAGGCAGCGAATGCGCAAAACGCTCTAAGCACGAGCGTTGGTGGTGTTCACGGGCCGTGTTGCATAGATCAGCAATTCGCAACGTTTTCTGAGCGCCTCGCCCGACTTCATATTTCCATGACAACGATGGTTTGAGAGATTCCAAGCGGGTGAAGCGATTGAGCACTGGGATACGGATCTGCATTTCGGCGACCCGCCGGGTGAAGTCATGGGCCATGAAGCCTTTGCTGAGGAGTTTGACGCAGCGCATCTTGGTCTCGATCCGAGACCGCCGATGATGCTGGCTGTGAGCGGATTTTCACGCTCGCCCGAAATGGCATCTGGCCATGCGTGACAATCCCCGCAGGATTGGTAACGTCATGCCATCCTGCACCGCGCCGAGCGAGTCGCGCGTGCTGTTCTCTCAGGGAGAAGCGACCATGAAGTTTTCATCCATCGCCCTCGCCGCCGCTCTCGCGGTTGGGGCCACTACCGCACAGGCCGCCGATAAGGTGACGCTGCAATTGAAATGGGTCACGCAGGCGCAGTTTGCTGGCTATTATGTGGCCGCCGATAAGGGCTTCTACGACGAGGAAGACCTCGACGTGGAGATCAAGCCCGGCGGGCCGGATATCGCGCCTGCGCAGGTGATTGCGGGGGGCGGGGCCGATGTCGTGCTCGACTGGATGCCTTCGGCGCTCGCCAGTCGCGAGAAGGGTGTGCCGCTGGTCAATATCGCGCAACCGTTCAAGTCTTCGGGCATGATGTTGACCTGCCGCAAGGAAACCGGGATCACCTCGCCGGAAGATTTCCGGGGCAAGACGCTGGGCGTCTGGTTCTTCGGCAACGAATATCCGTTCCTGAACTGGATGAGCCAGCTTGGTATTTCGACGGATGGTGGCGATGACGGCGTCACGGTGCTGAAACAGGGGTTCAACGTCGATCCGCTGCTGCAAAAGCAGGCCGATTGCGTATCGACCATGACCTATAACGAGTACTGGCAGGTGATCGATGCCGGGCTGAAGCCCGAAGACCTCGTCGTGTTCAAGTATGAGGATGAAGGTGTCTCCACGCTGGAAGACGGCATCTATGTGCTGGAGGAAAACCTCGAAGACGAGGAATTCCGCGACAAGATGGTCCGCTTCGTCCGTGCCAGCATGAAGGGCTGGAAATATGCCGAGGATAACCCCGACGAGGCGGCGGAAATCGTACTCGACAACGATGCCTCCGGTGCCCAGACCGAGAAGCACCAGAAGCGGATGATGGGCGAGATCGCGAAGCTGACCGCCGGGTCTAACGGCGCGCTGGACTTCAAGGACTACGCGCGCACGGTGATTTCGCTGATGAGCGCGGATTCCGATCCGGTCATCACTATGGCACCGGAAGGTGCCTGGACCCACCGGATCACGAATGAAGCGCTGAAGTAATCTTTCGCTGTTTCGCGCTGGCCTGCCCCCGGATGCCCTGCATCCGGGGGTTCTTCTTGGCGAGCCGGATACATCGCTGTAGTGAGGCACACGCAACCGCTGAATTGGAGCGCCCATGTCGAGCAATCTCACCGTCGTCCAGCACCCGTTGATCGAACACAAGCTGACCCTGATGCGGGATAAATCGGCATCGACGGCGAGTTTCCGCCGCCTGCTGCGCGAGATTTCGATGCTGTTGGCTTATGAGGTGCTACGCGACCTGAAGATGGAGACGGTGCAGATCGAAACCCCGGTCGCACCGATGAGCGCGCGGCAGATACAGGGAAAGAAGGTGTGTTTCGTCTCGGTGCTGCGCGCAGGGGACGGGTTATTGACCGGGTTGCTCGATCTAGTGCCGGTGGCGCGGGTGGGGCATATCGGGCTATACCGCGATCCCAAAACGCTGCAACCCGTCAGCTATTACAACAAGTTACCCGACAATATGGCCGAGCGAACGGTAGTGGTGGTCGATCCGATGCTGGCTACAGGCGGTTCAGCGGCGGCGGCAGTGGCCGAGGTGAAGAAGACGGGCGCGACGGACATCCGTTTTCTCGCATTGGTCGCGGCTCCCGAAGGTTGCAAGACATTCCACGACGCACATCCTGATGTACCCGTCTTCACGGCAGCAATGGACGAGCGGCTGAACGAGAAGGGGTATATCGTACCGGGTCTGGGGGATGCGGGCGACCGGCTGTTCGGGACGAAATAGGGTCTGTCGCAAGACCCCGCGTCCGGTTATATTTCAATTACTGAATATGATCGGAGGACGATGCGATGCGGATTGTTACCCTGGCGCTGACCATGATGTTCGCGAGTCCGGCACTGGCCGACCAATCTATCCCGGATCAGTATCCCGGCTCGCTGCTCTACCAGAAGCCCGTCGAAGTCATCCCGCATGTGTGGAGCGCCATCGGCGCGACCGCGCCGCCAACTTACGAGAATGCGGGCCATAACAACAATCTGAGCTTCATCGTCACGGGCGACGGGGTGATCGTCGTGAATGGCAGTGCGTCGTATCTGCTGGCCAAAGCGCTGCATGAGGAGATCAAGCGCATCACCGACGAGCCGGTCGTCCTCGTCATCAACGAGAACGGGCAAGGCCACGCGGCTCTCGGCAACAGCTACTGGGCCGAACAGGAAGTGCCGATCCTCGCCCATGAAGACGCGGCGGAGGCGTTTGATGAGGATGGCTATGACAGTCTCGACCGGCACAAGACGATCCTGAAAGAGCGCGCGGATGGCACGGAAGTCGTCGCCCCGAGCGAAACCTTCGGGGATACGAAAGACATATCTCGCGGGCGCTTCAAGATCGAAGTGCTTCATCTCGGCCTCGCCCATTCGCCGGGCGATATCTCGGTCTGGCTACCGGAAGAAAAGCTGGTGATCGCGGGGGACATGGCATTCCACGAGCGAATGCCGCCGATCTTTGACGATACGGACACCGCAGGATGGCTGGAAACCTGGACGGAGGAGTTCGAGGCGCTCGGCGCGCTCTACGTCATCCCCGGCCACGGACACCCCACGAACATGGCGCAGGTTCGCCGCTACACACCTGATTATCTGGTGTATCTGCGCGAAAAGATTCAGGAGGTGATCGATGCGGGGGACGGGCTGGCCGAAGCGTATTACGTCGATCAGTCACCCTATGCCCATCTCGACACGTTCGAGGAACTGGCAACCCGCAATGCCGGGCGCGTGTTCGAGGCGATGGAGTTCGAGTGACCCGTTCTCGGGAGGGGGATGCGCCCGGCGGGACCGGACGCATCATATGACTCAGTAGTATGTCGAATTGCCGATGGTTGCAGACCCTGCCGAATAGGTCACGGGCGACGTCGAGAGGCTGCTCGTGCCAATGGACGGGGCCGTAATGCTGGGTGCCGTATAGGAGGGCAACGTTACGCTCGGAGCAGGAAGGGACGACGTGCCGATGGTCGGAGCCGAGTAGGAAGGCATCGTTACGCTCGGGGCCGAGTAAGAGGGCGCGGCCACGCCGTAGCTGGCCTGATCCATCGGAACACCAAACGTTGGAACCTGGGCCGACGGGGCGCTCATGGAGTACGATCCGAGCGTCGGAACGCTGCTCGCGCTCTGCATCGCGGTTCCGGCATCGAGCGTTCCCAAGGTTGGAGTCGAATAGGAAGGGACGCCATAAGAGGCTGTGCCATAGGACGGTGCGGTGATCTGAGGGGCGCTGTAGCTCGGCGCTGAGAGCGTAGGCGCGCCATAGGAAATGTTGCTACCGTTGTATCCGGTTCCCACGTAGGACGGCAGGGCAACCGATGCGGGCTGAGCTATCGTGCCATAGGACGGCACTGCCGACGTATAGGATGGAGCGGCGGGAGCAGTAATCGCGTTGCCGATGGATGCAAGCCCAGCATTGATGGGTGCCAGCGGATTAGGGATCGTGATCGTCGGCGATGTCGAGCAGCCTGCGACGACCGTAGCGACGGCGACGAGGCCGAGGGGCAGACG
>CALHLW010000110.1 GCA_938034615.1 uncultured Neomegalonema sp.
CCTCCTCGAGCGGTGCTTCCAGCTCCTCTTCGGGCGGTGGCAACGGTTCGTCGTCTTCCTCGAGCGGTGCTTCCAGCTCCTCTTCGGGCGGTAACAACGGCTCGTCGTCCTCCTCGAGCGGTGCTTCCAGCTCCTCTTCGGGCGGTGGCAACGGTTCGTCGTCCTCCTCGAGCGGTGCTTCCAGCTCCTCTTCGGGCGGTGGCAACGGTTCGTCGTCTTCCTCGAGCGGTGCGTCCAGCTCCTCTTCGAGCGGCGGTAACGGTTCGTCCTCCTCTTCGAGCGGCGCATCGAGCAGCTCTTCCTCGGGCGGCATGACCTCCTCGGGCATGACCACCAGCACCTCCTCCTCTTCGAGCGGTGCGTCGAGCAGCAGCTCTTCGGGTGGCATGACCTCCAGCGGCATGACCTCTTCGGGCATGACCTCGAGCGGAATGACCTCCAGCGGCATGACGTCCTCGACGTCGAGCAGCAGCGGTGGCACCGGTTCCAGCAGCGGCGCTGGCCAGGTTCCAGAACCTGCCCCGCTCCTTCTGATCGCCCTTGCGGGTCTGGCCGGCTTCTTCCGCCGCAAGAAAAGCTAAGCGGTCACACCGACCCTGAAATCAAGAACGGCCCCGCATCGCGCGGGGCCGTTTTTCATTGGATGAGGTGTCTGGAATACGGTGCTACACACGCGGCATCAATCACGATGCCCCTTGCGTCTCCCCACCATGCATCAGGCTGCCGCGCGCCCCGGCAGGATCGGCTCGCCCGTCTCCCGCGCCCAGTCGGGCCGCACCCCGAGCGCCTCGACCACCCGCAGGGCCGACCGCAATCCGTCCTCGTGAAACCCGTATCCCAGCCACGCCCCCGCATGCCAGATACCGCCACGCCCCTGCACCCGGTCGAACTGCGCCTGCGCGTCGAAAGCCCCGCTGTCGAAGAACGGATGGGCGTACTCATATTCCCCGAAGACGGTGTCGGGGGCCGGATCGCGCGGCGGGTTGAGGGTCACGAACAGCGGAGTGGCACTGTCGATATTCTGCAAGCGGTTCATCCAGTAGGTCAGGCTCGCGCTCGCATCCGCCTCACCCCCGACCCGCGTATTCCAGCTCGACCACGCCTTGCGCGTCTTCGGCATCAGCGAGGAATCGCGGTGCAGCACCGCGCGGTTGGGAGTGTATTTCACCTGCCCGAGCAGCGCGCGGGTTTCCTCGTCGGCATCCGGGCGCAGGGCCAGTGCCTCGTCGGAATGGGTTGCGATGATCGCGGAATCGAACTCATGCCGCTCACCATTCTCCAGCGCGACCACCACGCCGCCGCCCGAAGACGTCACCGCAGAAACCGGCGCATCCATCCGGACCCGCTCGCCCAAAGCCGCCGCCGCCCGCTCCACATAGGAGCGCGAGCCTCCCGTGACCGTGCGCCACTGCACGGCATCGCCGAGGCCCGCAAAGAGATCATGGTTCTCATAGAACGCAAACAGGCTCCGCGCCGGAAACGCCGCAATATCAGTGCTGCGCGTGGACCAGATCGCCCCGGCCATGGGATAGAGATAGAGGCGCTTGAAGGCGTCGGAATATCCCCGCGCATCCAGCCATTGCTCGATAGGTTCGTCATGGGCGTCATCCGAGGCCAGCGCCGCCTGCGCCTCGCGATTGAAGCGCAGCACCGAACGCATCGCCCCAACGAAAGACGGGCGCAGGATATTGCGCCGCTGCGCGAAGATCTTGTCGAGATTATCGGCGGCCCACTCGATCCGCCCGCCATCAACCGTAAAGCTCAGCGACATATCCGACCATTCCGTCGGCACCTCGTAATGCTCGAAAAACGCGGTCAGGTTGGGATAGGTCTTCTCGTTATAGACGATGAACCCCGTATCCACATCGACCGGCACCGTGCCGCCAGTCACCGGATAGTCGATCCTTGCCGTATTCGCATGACCTCCCAGCCGCCCTTCCTTCTCGAACAGGGTAACGTCATGGTGCGGAGCAAGGGCAAGGGCCGCACCGATGCCAGAGATACCGGAGCCGACTATTGCGCTGCGCTGGCGGGGATGGGTCACGGGCGGGGTTCTCCGGCTGAAATCCTGCCCCGCACCCGATGCGGGGAAGGGTGGTCATTTGCTATATTTGAAATCCGACGGCGAAAAGGCGACACATCATCCCTTCATTTCCTTGTAGGCCTCCAACGCCCGCTCGCGCCCCTCCTTCAATCCGATCACCGGGTCGGGCCGCGCATCGTCCGCGCTCATCTCCCAAGACCGGGGAATGGCGGCGAAAAAGTTCTGCGCATCTTCCGACTCCCCATCCAGCCATCGGGAAGCGTAGCGGTTCCCCTTGTCGAATTTCTCCACCTGCGTTTCGGGATTGAAGATGCGGAAGAACGGTGTGGCATCCGGCCCCGACCCCGCCACCCATTGCCAGCCCATCGCGTTCGAGGCCGGGTCGAAATCCGTCAGGCATTCCCGGAACCACGCTTCCCCGACCCGCCAATCGACCATCAGGTGCTTGGTCAGGAAGCTCGCCGTCAGCATCCGCATCCGATTATGCATGTACCCGGTCGCGTACAATTCACGCATTGCTGCATCGACACCGGCCACCCCGGTCATCCCACGCCGCCAGCGCTCAGCGTCGTCATTATTCTCCCGCCACGGAAAGGCGTTCCAGTCTTCGCGCCAGTTCTCCGTCGCCAGATCGGGATAGTGGAACAGCAGATGATACGCGAATTCCCGCCACAGCAATTCCTGCAAATAGACGATCGGCCCGTCATCGGGCTTGCTGGAGCGGGCCATGTAAGACCGGATGCGATGCCATGCCGTCCGCGTGCTGATCTCGCCCCAGGCGTAATTCTCCGACAGACGCGAGGTGCCGGTAATGCCAAGCGCATTGCGGCCCTCGTCATACTCCGCAACGATAGGCACGAATTCCTCCAGCCGCTCCAGCGCCGCCGCCTCGCCCACATTCGCATAGCGCGCGACGACCTCCCCACCCCGGTTCATCGCCGCCCCGAGCGCCCAATCGGACAGCGACTCACTCTCCGGCCATGTATCCGGCGCGGCAAGATCGTCCGGTGCGGGCAACGGCTCGCCAATCTCGTCCTCGCGCTCGAAGCAGGCGCGCTTGAAAGGCGAATAGACTCGATAGGGGCCGCCGGTCTTCGTCTCGATGGTCCAAGGCTCGAACAACAGATGCGCGCAGACGCTCACCGCCTCGATTCCGTCTTCCTTGAGAGCCGCTTTCACGCTCGTATCGCGCTCGCGAGCGGGCTTGTCGTAATGCCGTCCCCAGATCACACGCTCGGCCCCCGTCTCCGCGATCAACGCACGCAAGACCTCCAACGCCTCGCCCGAGCGCAGGATCAGACGCTGCCCCTTCGACTCCAGCGCCTTCGAGAAGCTGGCAATAGCCTCGCCCAGCCGCCAGAGCGGGGCCGCGCCATAGGCATCGCGCGTCGCCTCGTCGAGAATGAACACAGGGATGACTGGCTCATCCCCGGACAGTGCCTCGTTCAGCGCAGGATTGTCCGCGAGGCGAAATTCCTTGCGTATCCACAGGATCGTCGGGGCGGGCATGGGCTTTTCCGGGTTTATGGCGTTAGTGCTGAACTAGCCCCGCGCAGAAAGATCGCCACCGGAGCCATATCGCCGCATTGTCATCGTGGCGGCTCTAGGCTAGGTCTGCGGCAGATGAGAGAATTCCGGTACTGGCCCCTCCCGGCCAGCGCCGCGCGAGCGAGGGAGCGTTCTGCATGACGGAAGTTACCACCGGGCACGACCACGCCCATGACGATGGACACGGGCATCCGAGTTTCTTTACTCGCTGGTTCTGTTCGACGAACCACAAAGACATCGGAATCATGTATCTGTGGATCGCCGGTTTCTTCGGCCTGATCGCGATCATCTTCTCGATGATCATGCGGGCCGAGCTGATGTATCCCGGCGTGCAGTTCATGACCGACGACACAGGCGGCCCGAACGGTCAGCTCTGGAACGTCGCGATCACGGCGCATGGCATCCTTATGATGTTCTTCGTGCTGATCCCCGGTCTCTTTGGCGGATTCGGCAACTTCTTCATGCCGCTCCAGATTGGTGCGCCGGACATGGCGTTCCCGCGCCTGAACAACCTGTCGCTCTGGCTCTTCACGGCGGGCGGTACGCTTGCGGTCATGTCGGTCTTCGTCGGGGACGGGGCCGGTGTCGGCTGGGTACTCTACGCACCGCTTTCGACCACGAACACCATGGATAATATGTCGGTCGATCTCGCGATCTTCGCGGTGCACCTGTCGGGTGCGTCCTCGATCCTCGGAGCGATCAACATCATCACGACCTTCCTGAACATGCGCGCCCCCGGCATGACGATGTTCCGTGTGCCGCTGTTCGCTTGGTCGATCTTCATTACGGCCATCCTGATCCTCCTTGCCTTGCCGGTTCTGGCGGGCGCGATCACGATGCTGCTGACCGACCGTAACTTCGGAACGCATTTCTTCGATCCTGCAGGTGGCGGCGACCCGATCCTCTACCAGCACCTGCTGTGGTTCTTCGGGCACCCGGAAGTCTATATCATCATCATGCCGGCCTTCGGCATCATCAGTCACGTCATCGCGACCTTCTCGAACAAGCCGATCTTTGGCTATCTCGGCATGGTCTGGGCATTGATCGGCATCGGCCTGCTCGGCTTCGTCGTCTGGGCGCACCACATGTATACCTCCGGTATTAATGCCGATACGCAGGCGTATTTCATGTTGGCGACTATGGTGATCGCGGTGCCGACAGGCATCAAGATCTTCTCTTGGATCGCGACGATGTGGGGTGGTTCGATCCGCTTCGAGACGCCGATGCTGTTCGCCATCGGCTTCATCTTCCTCTTCACCCTCGGCGGTGTGACCGGCATCGTGCTGTCACAGGCGGGCGTGGACCGGGCGTTGCACGACACCTACTACGTCGTGGCGCACTTCCATTACGTTATGTCGATCGGTGCGGCGATGGGCGTGTTCGCAGGCATGTACTACTGGCTCGGCAAGATGTCGGGCCGCCAGTACCCGGAATTCTGGGGCAAGGTGCAGTTCTGGATGTTCTTCGTCGGCGTGAACATCACGTTCTTCCCGCAGCACTTCCTCGGATTCGCCGGTATGCCGCGCCGCTATATGGACTATAACGAAGCCTTCGCGGGCTGGAACTGGTGGTCTTCCATCGGGGCGTTCATCTCGGGCCTGTCCTTCGCCCTCTTCATCGGGATCGTCTTCTGGACCATTCTGCGGGGCCAGAAGGTTGCCGATAACCCATGGGGCGAGGGTGCCGATACGCTTGAATGGACCCTGCCATCGCCTCCGCCCGCGCATACCTTCGAGGTACTGCCGGTCGTGCGCGATACCGGGCACTGACGGAACGCTGCGAGTGCCTCCGTTTGAAGAAAACGACACGATGGCCGGGGATAACTCCTCGGCCATTCGCATGTCAGGCAGTGCGACGGCGTGGCAGGTGGTCCTGTGGCCGCATCGGTCGCTGTCGCCGCACGGCCTGCGCATTTTTCTGACCATCCTCGGAGGAGCCTTCGCCTTCTTCGCCGCCGTCACCTTCCTCGCGCCCACCCCCTACGAGATAACATGGAGCGCCCATCTCGGGGTCGTCGCCGTGGTCATCGCCTTCATGGCCGGAGCCTTCCTGCTCGTCTGGGCCTTGTTCCTACGCAACTACCGCGATGCCCGATACCACGAGCGTGTCGCCATCGAACGGGACATGCTCGTCATCGAAGCGCGCCACCCCCAACGCCCCGCCAAACGCTGGGAGTTCCGCCCCTATTGGACAAAAGTGGCGACCCGCACGACACGCCATGTCGAAAACCAGCTTCTGCTCTCGTCCTCCGGCAGGGTCGTCGCCATAGGCGCGTTCCTGACCCCCGACGAACGCGCCAGCCTCGCCGTCGAAATCGAGGACGCCCTGACGCGCTTTGCGTGAATCGCTTTCTCGGGGTCTGGCGCACGTCTCTGATCTTTCTTAACTTGCAGAATCCCTTGTAAATTTTAATGCGCTCGGTAATCATTCTTGATCGGCGTATTGCTTGATAGGAAAAACAATGATCAGCATCAACTTCACTCGGCTAACGCAAGATGCTCTTGATGTATTTGATACGGTAGTTGAGGAATGTCAGATAACAGATTGCACATCTACAAATATTACTGGATCCACATCTACTGGCGATGAAGTCGTTTTTAGTGGAACTTTCACGTTAGAGTTTAACGCTGAAACCGGAAAAAATGAACCGGTTGGCGGAACAGTAACGGATATTACGATCACGTGTGGAGGGGTGCTGTTCATGTCTTTAACGGACATGGACGGAGATTATGCCGAGCTAGCGAGAGATTACAATAACGATAATCTTGCGGGGTGGTTTGCTGGCGAATTTTCAGGAGGAGTGAAGTACTCAGCCGGGGATGGCGATGATGATATGATCGAATTGCGCGATATTTTAATTGGCAATGATTGTATTGATACGGAAGGTGGCAATGATCAAGCCTACGGCGGGCTTGGGAATGACATAATCGTGGGTGGCGATGGCAATGACGTTGTCTTTGGTAATGAGGGTAATGATATATTGATAGGCGGTGTCTCACCTGACCTGTCGAATACGGCTGGCGCTCAAGTTTATCGTATTTATCAGGCGACACTGGATCGTGCGCCAGATACCGGCGGTTTCGAAAATTGGGTCAATGTTCTTGAAAGCGGCAGCAACAATCTACAGGGCGTTGTCTCAGGCTTTGTCGGTTCGGCTGAGTTCCAGAACACCTATGGCAGTTTGAACAACACAGATTTCGTGACGCTGCTCTATAACAATGTGCTGGATCGCACGCCCGATGAAGGCGGTCTGAACGGTTGGCTCGATGCGATGACGAACGGCACCAGCCGCGCGCAGGTCGTGACGGGTTTCTCGGAGAGCGGCGAGTTCAGGGCCAATACGAGTTTTGAGGCCAGCGCCTATACCCAGGCGCTCGACGGGCGCGCGGAATCCGGCTTCTACGATGATGTGTACCGGCTGTATCAGGCGACGCTCGACCGTGCGCCGGATGCCGCCGGGCTGGAGGGCTGGAGCGATCAGCTGGCCGACGGGCGGGGCTACACTGATGTTGCCGCCGGGTTCACCAATTCGGGCGAGTTCCGCGCTACCTATGGCAATCTTGACGACGGTGCCTTCATCAACCAGCTCTATCGCAATGTCCTCGACCGCGAGGCGGATGCGGGCGGACGTCAAGGCTGGCTGAACGTCATCAACAATGGCGGCACGCGCGAAGATGTGGTGCGCGGCTTTGCCCAGAGCGGCGAGTTTGTCAGCAAGACGGCTGACCCGTTCGATGCCTACATGAAGGCCGGGGGCGGCGATACGCTGGATGGCGGGTCGGGCAATGACACGCTCTACTCTGGGACGACCGCCGATGCCTTCGTCTTCGACGCCAGCGAGGGTGGTAGCGATATAGTGCTGCAACTCGATACCTGGGATGCACTGCAATTCGAGGGCTTCGGCTACAGCTCGGCGACAGATGCTCGCGCTCAGATGTCGGTCGCAGGGCCGGATGTTCGTTTTGCGGATCAAGGCGTCACTATCACCTTCGCCGGTGCTGATCTCGCTACGATGCAGGAGGTCGATTACCTGTTCGGGTGATGACTGCAGGGCGCGGCTTCGATCTGGTCACGTCTTGCCAGCGCCCTGCTTGCTGAACGGACAGACGATCATCACACATTACAATGACCCGTGCACAGCTCCGACGCAGGCGAAATGGCCGGTGATCCTGTCCGGGGTGGTGTCCGCATCGTTCAACGCGACGGCGACGACGTAGTCGTGCATTGTAGATAGTGAAGTCGTGGCCGTGCGTGCCGGGGAAGCGATCACCCTTGACCTGCGTCCCCCGAACCCCCAAACCCACCGCGACCGACACCGCCGGAGCGCCCTGATGCCATTGATCGAAATGGTCCTGCCGTTTCCCGATATCGACCCCTTCGCGATCCGCATCGGACCCATCGGAATCCGCTGGTACGCGCTGGCTTATATCGTCGGGCTGCTGCTCGGTTGGCGCTATGTGATGATGCTCACGGCGCGCGAGCGGCTCTGGGCGAATGACACGGCCCCCTTTGCCCCGGACCGCGCGGAAACGCTGCTTTTCTTCTGCACCTTCGGTACCATCATCGGCGGGCGGCTCGGCTATGTGCTGTTCTATAATTTCAGCTATTACATGCAGAATCCGCTCGAAATCCTGAAGACATGGGAGGGCGGCATGTCCTTCCATGGCGGATTTCTGGGCGTGGTGATCGGAGCCGCGCTCTTCTGTCGGCTCAACCCCGCGCGGCCTCTCTCCACCGCCGATGCCGTGGCCTGTGCGGCCCCCTTCGGGTTGCTGTTCGGGCGCATCGCGAACTTCGTCAATGGTGAGCTGTGGGGAAAACCGTGGGATGGGGCATGGGCCTTCGTCTTCCCTGCCGATCCCGCACAGGTGCTGCGCCACCCGAGCCAGCTTTATGAGGCAGCGCTCGAAGGGCTGCTCCTGATGATCCTCCTCGCTATCGTGGCATGGAGCGGTGGCCTCAAGCGCCCCGGCCTCGTCGCGGGGCTGTTCATCGCCGGGTACGGAGCCTCTCGCGCTGTTGTCGAATTCTTCCGCGAGGCCAATCCCGGCCTCGACTGCGTAATTGCGCCTCTGGGCCAATGCCTTCAGCAGGGACAGCTTCTGTCGCTGCCCATGATTGTGGTGGGCCTCGCGCTCGTCGCCTATGCTCTGAGCCGGAAGCCCGCGTGACACCGCTCCATGAAATCATCGGGCGCCGCATCCGTGCCGAAGGGCCGATGCCCGTGGCCGAGTACATGGCGCTCTGCCTCGCCCACCCGGAGCATGGCTACTACACCACGCGCGACCCGCTGGGTCGGGGCGGCGATTTCACCACGGCCCCCGAAATCAGCCAGATGTTCGGCGAGATGATCGGCCTCTGGCTGGCGCAGGCATGGATGGATCGCGGGTCGCCAGACCCCTTCATCCTCGCCGAACTTGGCCCCGGTCGCGGCACACTCATGGCCGATGCCCTGCGCGCGGCGGCGCGAGTGAAGGGGTTCACCGAGGCGGCGGATGTGTGGTTGGTTGAGACCTCCCCCGCGCTGCGCCGCAAGCAATGGGAAGCCTTGGGCGTGCATCAGCCACATTGGGCAGATGATGTCGCCGGATTGCCCGAGGGTCCGCTGTTCCTGATCGCAAACGAGTTCTTCGACGCCCTCCCCATCCGCCAGTTCGTCGTGTCGGACGGCACCCTGCGCGAGCGGATGGTCGGGCTGGATGGCGACGCTCTGACCTTCGGCCTCTCGCCCCCCGTCACCGCCGAAGAGATGCCCGAGGGAGCCGAAGATGGAGCCGTTTACGAATCCTGCCCCCAAGGCCGCGCCATTGCCAGTGCCATCGGTGAACGGCTCGCGGCTCATGGGGGCGTAGCTCTCGCCATCGATTACGGCCACGCCATCCCCCGCGCCAGCGGCGATACCCTGCAAGCCGTGCGCGACCACGCCTATGCTGACCCGCTCGATGCCCCCGGCGAGGCCGACCTCACCGCCCATGTCGATTTTCTTGCGCTGGCCAAAGCCGCCGAAGCGGGCGGGGTGAAAGCATGGGGCGTGCACGGGCAGGGGGCGCTGCTCGACTGGCTCGGCATCCGCGTCCGCGCAGCGATGCTGGCAAAGAAACAGCCCGACCGCGCCGACGAGATCCAAGCCGCCCTCGCGCGCCTGACCGAAACGACGGCGATGGGGACGCTTTTCAAGGCATTGGCCCTTTCGGGCGATGACATTCCCCCACCCGGATTCGCGGAGGATCTAGGCGCATGATAGAGACCTTAACGATAGATGACCTTGCCGCCGAAGGCGTTAACCACCACTTCTTCACCCGCAAGGGCGGCGTGTCCGAGGGCATCTACACGGGCCTTCAATGCGGACGCGGGGCCAAGAACGACCCCCGCGAGAACGTCGTCAAAAACCGCTACTACGCCTCCCGCACAATGGGCGTAGCCCGCGAGGCTCTGCTCTCGGTGCACCAGCATCACAGCAGCGACGTCGTCACCGTCACGGCCCCATGGCGACCGGGCAAGGCCCCGAAAGCCGATGCGATGGTCACGGACACCCCCGGTTTCGCGCTCGGCATCCTCACCGCCGACTGCGCGCCGGTTCTCTTTCTTGACCCCAAGGCCAAGATCATCGGTGCGGCCCATGCGGGCTGGAAAGGTGCGCTCGGGGGCGTGCTCGAAGCCACCGTCGAGGCTATGATCGCGCTGGGCGCAGAACGCCAGCGCATCCAGGCCGGGATCGGCCCCTGCATCACTCAGGCAAACTATCAGGTCGATGAGGCCTATCGCGACCGCTTCATGGCCGATGACCGTGCCAATGCTCGCTTCTTCGGTCCCGACCCGGAAGACGGCAAGCACCGCTTCGATCTCCCCGGATATTGTCAGGGAACGCTCAAAGCCTATGGCGTGCGCCATTCGAGTTTCTGCGGCGATTGCACCTATGCCGATGCCGAGAACTTCTACTCCAACCGCCGCGCCCTCCACGCGGGCGAGGACGATTACGGACGGGGGCTGTCGGCTATTGTGCTCTCGGACAAATAGCGTGGTTCCGGCGCAGATGACAAAAAACCACATCGTGTGATGTCGTTCCTTGCCGAACGGTTAAAGATCGAGAGTGGCTTAGCGACGTGGCAATGCCGCCTTCCGCTCCCGCACGATTTCACCGACCGCCTCCACGAACCCGTCGAGATGGGCGTCTTCCAGTGCAATGGAGAGCGCCAGAAATCCGCGCCGGGCGATGTAGTAGCCGCGCTCCAGCAGGTCGAGAAACAGCAATTCCTTCGCCGCATCGTTCGAGTTCGCGATGTCGCCCATGCGCGCCACTGGCCCTGCGACGCCGTGCAGCGTCATCAATGACCCCATTCCGCTCGCGTGCATCGCCACGCCCTCGGCTTCGAACACGCCATTCAGCCGCCCGCGTAAAGCCTCTCCGCGCGTGTGCAGGGCCTCGGCCTCTACGGAGGTGAACACCTGCGTCAGCGCGGCGAAACCGGCCTTCATCGACAGGATATTATTATTGAACGTCCCCGCATGGGGCAGTGAGCCGGGCTTGGTCGGATCGAAAAGCTCCATGATATCCGCCCGCCCGCCGAAGGCCCCGAAGGACATGCCGCCCCCCACCCATTTACCGAGCGTCATCAGGTCCGGCGTCACCCCGGCCAAGGCCCCGGCCCCATTCGGCCCGAAGCGGGAGGTCATCACCTCGTCGAAGATCAGCAGCGTGCCATTATCCGCCGTTTCCTCGCGCAGGGCCGTGAGGAAGGCTGGATCGGCAGGGATGCAACCGCCAGACCCCAGCATTGGCTCCACGATCACGCAGGCGAGGGCATCCCCTGCCTCGCGGATCAGCGCCCGCGCACCCTCCGCATCGTTATAGGTGCCGAGGACGAAGGTGAAAGGCGCATTGACCCCGCCGACCCCGTCCTTGAAATACATCAGCCCGCCATGATAGCCGCCCTTGAACACCATCACCGCATCGCGTTTGGTCGTCGCCCGCGCGGTCGAGACGGCCATGAGGTTCGCCTCCGTCCCCGAATTGGTGAAGCGCACCCGTTCCATCGTCGGAAACCGCGCGGTGACATGCGAGGCCAACTCCGCCTCGGCCTCGTTATGCGCCCCCAGATTCAGCCCCGTCTCGATGGCCTCGGCCAGCGCTGTCTTGATGACCGGATGCGAATGACCGAACACCCCGGCGGTATATTCGCCGAGCAGGTTCACATAGCGATGCCCGTCGGTATCGAACAGATACGGCCCCTCGCCCCGCGCCGCGCGCAGCGGAAATGGCCCGTGGAACAGCACCGTGCGCGTATTGCCCCCCGGCAGATGCGCGCAGGCCGCTTCATGCGTTTCGCGCGCCTTGGGCCGAGCGGTCGCATAGCTTTCCCGCGCTTCCACCACGCTATCATCGAGTGAGAGATTTCTGAGCATCGTGTAGCCTCCCCGAGCCGAACCGTTGTCTCCGCTCTAGCACAACCGGGCCGTCGCGCCAGCCTTCACTTGACCGGGCTCGGCCTGCTGCGATTAGCTTCACAGCATGGAGACTTCTACAGGATACGATGCCATGATGCCCGTTCCGACAACCGTGACCTCGCGATGAGCGCCGCTTTCGACAGCCTGCTGCGCGAGGTGCAAGCCGTCCACGAGGCCCATCCCGATACGCGCGCCTTCTGCGATTTCCCGACCGACCTGACCCCGCAATCCATGGAGCCGATCCATCGCCCCTGCGCCGATTTCATGGCGGGGGAGGGCGAGATGGAGGCCGGAGCCTACGCCACTCTGCGCGACGCGATATTGGCGGCCTCGCCCGATGCGCTGTGGCGCGAGACCTATGCGGGCACCGATATCGGAACCGAGTTCATGGATCGCTTCGGATGCTACTGCATCATCGGTCCGGGCGGGGCGTGGACCAGCGCGCAGATGAGCGCCTTCATCGTCTATATGCCGCGCGATTTCTGGTATCCGTGGCACCACCATCCAGCGGAGGAAATGTATATGGTCGTCGCCGGGGAGGGCGAATTCCTGCGCCATGGCGAACCGACCAAGAGTCTTGCCTCCGGCGGCACAGCCTTCCACGCGAGCAGCCAGCCCCACGCCATGCAGACCCGCGACCACCCGGTCCTCGCCTACGTCATCTGGCGCAATCATTTCGGGATCAAGCCTGTGCTGACCCCGCCGGAGATGCTCTCACTCTCTTGATCGCATAGCCAATTCAGCACTACCCAGCAGAAAGCCTTAATCATCATGCTATAGTTGCAAGCTGATCCGAAAAGGGAGATCGGTTGCGTGCCTGAATTCGTATCCGCTATTGCTGCCTTGTTCGCCGGGGCAACGACATTTGCCGTCTTCGCAGGTCGTATCTTCTGCAAGGATACGTTGGGCGTCACGGCAGGATGCGCGCTGATCGCTACGTTCGTCGCGGCTGTCCTCGCGCTCGCCATCTCCGTGCCTGAGTCAATAGAGCTTGAACCGATACATAAACAATCCGTTGATAAATGGCGGTTCATGAGCGCCCTTTGGCCAACCCAAATCCTTGGCTATTTCTTGGGGGGATTGGCGGCTGCGATCAGCTTAAAAACGAAGGGTCTGCCTGCCATGTGCCGCGATATTTGTGCGGCTCCTGAAGCGGAAGCGCTCAGACTCGCACTCATTGCGATGAGCATGTTCGTCTGCACTGCGATGATATTATCCATTGGCAGCGCTGCGGCCATTGTAGCCAGGCCGGAATTCGGTTTTCGTCATACGCTGGGTTCTATCGCTTTCGTATCTTTTGGTTTCATGTTCTGGACCGGAGTGCTTTCACAGGCAGTGAAGTCAGACCGCCGCGAAAAAGATACTACGCCTCCAGAACCAGCGCCGCCAGCTTGATCCGTTGTATCTTGCCCGATGGTCCCTTGGGGAGTTCGGGGAGGATGTGGATGCGGTCGGGGGCCTTGAATTTGCCGATACGCTCGATGCAGAGCGCGATGAGGGATGCTCCGGTGGCCGATGACCCCGCCGCGAGCATCACGCCTGCCTCGATGCGCTGGCCGTAGCGGTCGCAGGGGCAGGCGAAGGCCGCCGCTTCGATGACGTCGGCATGGGTGTAGAGGGCTTCGTCCACCTCGCGCGGGGCAATGTTTTCGCCGCCCTTGATGATGAGTTCCTTCAGCCGCCCGGTGATAGTGACGTAGCCCTCGGCATCCATGCGTCCCAGATCGCCGGTGCGGAGCCATCCGTCTGCCGTCAGCGCCTCGGCGGTGGCATCGGGGTTCTTGCGGTAGCAGCGCATGACGTTCGCGCCGCGCACCAGAACCTCGCCTTCCTCGCCGCGCGGCATTTCGCGCTGGCTCTTGTCGGCGACCTTCACCTCATTACCGATGGCCACACCGGGAGAGCCGATCTTGCGGGTGCCGGGGGGCAGGGGATTGGAGAGGATTTGCGCCGCTGTCTCGGTCAGGCCCATGGTCTCGACGATGGGGACACCAAAGCGGCTCTCGAAAGCCGATTGGACGTCGGGTGAGAGGGGGGCCGATGCCGAGCGTCCGAAACGCAAGGACGGGATGGCCTCGAAGGGCGTCTCATCGTGCAGGAGGTAGGAAATCTGTGTGGGAACGACCGAAAACCATGTGCATTCGTGGGCGCGGATGGTGGACCAGAATCTCTTGACCGAGAATTTGGGGGGCAGCACGACCGACCCACCCGAGACCAGCGGCCCCATCACCGTCACGCATAATCCGTTGATATGGTAGAGCGGAAGCACGCAGAGCGCCCGGTCCTGCGGTGTCAACTCATGCGCCGTGGCAGGATACTGCCCCCCGGCGATCAGCGCGCCGTGGGTCAGCGTCACGCCCTTGGGCCGCCCGGTCGTGCCGGACGTATACATCAGCAGGGCGTCGGCATCCGCGCCGGGTACCGCCCCGGCTCTGCGGGGAGAAAAGAGGTCGTCGGTGACGACAACCATCCGCGCATCCGACTCCGATTGCGCCAGCGCCTCGCGCACCGGCGCTTCCGTCTCCGCGCTGACCAGCACGATCCGCGCATCGGAATGGTCGAGCACATAGGCGATGATATCCCGCCCCGCGACGAGATTGATCGCCGTCGCCAGATACCCGCCGCGCAGGATGCCCAACAGGCAAAGCGCCGAGGGCAATCCGTTCGGCATCGCCCAGGCCACGCTATCCCCCGGCTCGATCCCCTGCTCACTAAGCCATCCGGCCAGTCCGCGCGCGCGTGCCGCGACCTCCACATAGGTCAGCGTGTCGCCATCCGGAGCCATGAGGAACGGCGCGTTCGGGGTTTCCGCCGCCCGCTTTTCGAGCATCGTCGCGACGGAATCGCTCATCGAGAGGCGACCTGCCAATACTCGCCGAAGATATCGTCCAGGCTTGG
>CALHLW010000111.1 GCA_938034615.1 uncultured Neomegalonema sp.
GACCGGATCATCACCAATCTCGGGGTCTTCGACGTGGTCGAGGGGGGGCTGAAGATCGTGGAGACGGCACCGGAGGTGTCGGAGGATGAGGTCCGTGAGAAGACGGAAGCGACGTTGGTAAATTGACACCACAAATGGCACATGCCCCGCACTTACTGCTGGGTATGCGCCACTCTGAACGACCCCGCCGCTGCACGGCACCAGCGAAGTGCGGGGTAGGTGCTTTCTTGATTATATACCGCCCAAACCTGTAGCGGGCGCTTCGGTCGTCGGGCGGGGAGGCCGGGGCGGTTCGCCGACGGCGATAAGCTCTTTTACGCGGAAGATGTCGCGGAGGCGTCCGTCCAGTTGGTCGAGGCGGTCGCGGTCAGCAAAATTTACGCAGCCGGTATTGAAGGTTACGAAAGTTCGGATGTCGTTGTCGTCATCCACCCGGCTGACATCGGCTGTCGGAAGGCCGGTAATGACCTGCGGACAATTGGCTTTTTCCGTCGGCACATAGAAGCGCTCGAAGCTGTTGAACTCGTATTGCTCCAGCGCTTCCACGGCGCGGCGGAAGGAGTTGACGGGCAGAGAGCCGCGCGAGCGACCGGGCTTGATCGTGTTGTCCTGCGCGTTCAACAGGTAGGTGTCGTCCGCGTAGAGGGTCATTGTATAAACCGCGCAAAGTCCGGCGCAGGGACCGGAGCCGAGCGTTATCGTCCCGGTCAGGGGTGGTTCCTTCGGTTCGGGTTTAGGCGGTGCCGCACAGGCGGCAAGGGCCAGTAGTCCGATCATTCCCCAGTGCCGCATGGTGTATTCCTCTCGTTAGATATCGCCCGCTTGATACCGTCCGCTGTGCCCGATTGCGAAGAAAAACCCTTCAGCTTCGGGACCGCCGCCGTCTCCGTCCGCCTTCGCCAGCAGTGCCCGGCGGGGGCGAGGGGGGTGTATCGGGGAGACGTGCGATTTTTCTGAGGCGGGGATAAGGCGCGGTCTTGTGGGGGACGGCCATGGCCTCGATGAAATGGTCCTGAAATTTCGGTGCAAGGGCCGTCTCGATCTTTTCGACGTCGCGGACGACACGCTCGATTTCGGTGCGCTTGCCTGCATTGAGAAGCGCGATGCGCGCACCGGTGCCGGCGGCATTCCCGGCGGAGCGGACGTTCTCGACCTCGCAATCGGGGATCATGCCGAGCACCATGGCGTGCATCGGTGAGATATGGGCACCGAAGGCTCCGGCGAGGGTGACGCGGTCGACAGATTCGATGCCCATTTCGTCCATGAGAAGCTGACACCCCGCATAGAGCGCGGCCTTGGCGAGCTGGATCGCGCGCACGTCGTTCTGGGTGACGACGATCTTCTGGTTGCCGTCATGGATAAGGTAGGAAAATGTGCGTCCCTCCGCGAAGACGCGATCTGTCGTTTCCGTCAGCGAGCCGCGTACGACGCCGTCTATATCGATCACATCGGCAAGCCGCATCTCCGCGATGGCCTCGATAATGCCCGATCCGGCGATGCCGGTGATGCCGAGATCGGTGGTGGCCGCTGCAAACCCCGGATCGTCGGACCAGAGATCGCAGCCGATGACGCGGAAGCGCGGTTCCTTGGTGTCGGGATCGATGCGGACGCGCTCGATGGCCCCCGGTGCGGCGCGTTGGCCGCAGCTGATCTGCGCACCCTCAAAGGCGGGGCCGGTGGGGGAAGAACACGCGAGCAGCTTGTCCTTGTTGCCCAGAACGATCTCCGCATTGGTGCCGACATCGACGATTAGCGTGATGTCCTCGGCATTGTAGGGCTCCTCGGACAGGATCACCGCCGCTGCATCGGCCCCCACATGCCCGGCGATGCAGGGTAAAGTGTAAACGCGCGCGTTGGGATGGGTGTTCTTGATCTCCAACTCGTTCGCCCAGAGGACCATGCCCTCTCCGGCGGCGAGGGCGAAGGGTGCACCGCCCAGTTCGACCGGATCGATGCCGAGTAACAGGTGATGCATGATCGGGTTGCCGACGAAGGTGCATTCGAAGATTTCGTCCGTCGAGATGAGTGCCTGGGTTGCGACCTGTCCGAGCAGGGCGTTGATGGCCTCGCGCACGGCTTCGGTCATCTTTTCCGCGCCATCGGGATTCATCATCGAATAGGAGACGCGGCTCATCAGGTCTTCGCCGAAACGGATCTGCGGGTTCATCAGGCCGGAGGAGGCAACCGTCTTGCCCGTCCGCAGGTCGGACAGGTGACAGGCCACGGTGGTCGAGCCGATATCAAAGGCCGCGCCGTAGATGGTGCCGTCATAGAAGCCCGGCCAGACGTTGACGATCCTCCCCTGTGCTCGCGTCCGCCCGAAATGAACCGCGCAGGTGACACACCATTTCCCCTCGCGCAGGGCCGTTTGCAACCGCTGCATGATCTTGAGGTCGCCGAGCAGGCCTTCCAACTCCCATTGCTCTTGCAACGCTTCTTTCAGCCGCTCCATGTCGGAGGACGGATCGTGCATGTCCGGCTCGCGGACCTCGACGTAGAAAAGCTTGGTGCTGGGGTCGAGTTCGATGACGCGGTCATCGGCATCCTTGCGAACGACCTGTTTATGGACCTGACTCTCGGCGGGCACATCGATAACGATGTCGCCCTCGACCTTCGCCTGACAGCCGAGCCTGCGGCCTTCCTTGAGACCGCGTTTTTCCTTGTACCGTTCCTCGACGCTGTTCCATGCGGACAGAGCGCCCTCGCGAGCGGTCAGGCCATGCTTCGAGAAATCGCCATAGGACGGGGTGATCTGACAGCGGGAGCAGATGCCCCGTCCGCCGCAGACCGAATCGAGATCGACGCCGAGGTCACGTGCGGCTTGCAGCACGGGGGTTCCGGTCGGGAACCGCCCGCGCTTGCCCGATGGCGTAAAGACGACGAGGGGGTTCAAATCATTTCCGTCGGCCATTGGAACTCCGGCACATTGGTCATAAGTCCTATCCGTGGCAGGATGTATGCCACGACGCCAGAATCAACTAGCCGTTTCGACGCGGTGTGCGGCGAAAACGACATGATTCCATGGAGATTATCAGGATGTCCGGCCTTTTTTATCCGACCCGCCGTCATGTGCTCGGTGGCCTCGGTGCCGCAGCGTTTGCTTCGGGCGGGGCGCTCGCGGCAACGGGGTCGCTGCACGATCTGCCGTCCATCGGGATGGGGACGTGGATCACCTTCGATATCGGGGATGACAGCGCGGCGCGGGCGCAGCGGGTCGAGGTGCTGCGTGCGTTCTTCGAGGAGGGCGGGCGGATGGTAGATTCCTCGCCTATGTATGGCTCTGCTGAAGCGGTTATGGGTCACTGTCTTGCGGAGTTGGGCACGGACCGTGTGGTCGCGGCCAGCAAGGTGTGGATACCGGCGGTGGATTTCGGGCCGGAGCAGATGGAAGCATCGCGCTCGCTGTGGGGAATCAAACGGTTCGACCTGATGCAGGTGCATAACCTGCTGTCCTATGAGGGGCATATCGAGACGTTGCGGGCGATGAAAGCCGATGGAGCGGTGGGCTCTATCGGTGTCACGACCTCGCACGGACGACGTCACGAACGGCTCGCGGAGATCATCGCAGCGGATGACAGCCTCGACTCGGTGCAACTGACCTACAACATGCTGGACCGGAACGCCGAGGCGCGCCTTCTGCCGATGGCGCGTGAGCGGGGGCGGGCGGTGATCGTGAATCGGCCTTTCCGGCGCGGGGCATTGATCGAGCGGCTGGAAGGCAAGCCGTTGCCCGGTTTTGCCGCCGAGATCGGTGTGGAGACTTGGCCGCAATACCTGCTGAAATGGGTGATTTCGCACCCTGCTGTCACCATCGCGATTCCGGCCACCTCCAGCGTGGCGCATATGCGCGAGAACATGGCGGCGATGCGCGGGCCGATGCCCGATGCGGCGATGCGGGGCCGGATGCTCGACGCCGTGCGCGCGCTGTGAGCGGACGAGTGGCATGATGCGATGGCTGCTACGGTTCTTCGGGGTGTCCTCGCTCGCAACGATGGTATTCTGCGGGTTGATCGACCTGATCGCGTCGTCCGACAAGGTGGAGACGATCTTCCGGCCCCTCGGAACGCTGTGGCTCAACGTGCATGGGCAGAGTTTGCAGTCGCTCCATGCTGCGCTGACCGCCAATGGGCCGTCATGGTTGTGGAGTAGTCTGCTGCTGCCGATCCTGTCGCAGCCCGGCATCTTCGTTTTCGGTTGTCTCGCGCTGATCTTTCTTGCATTGGCGTTGATGATACCTCGCCGCGACCTGCGCGAACGGGGACGACTTGAAAGGCCGGATGATCATGACCCTCGATACGATCGAAGACGCCATTGAAGCGATTGCGAACGGCGATTGTGTCGTCGTGGTGGATGACGAGGACCGCGAGAACGAGGGCGATCTGGTCATGGCCGCTTCGAAGGTGTCGAAGGAATCGATGGCCTTCATCATCCGGGCGGGGGGGCTTGTCTGCGCGCCAGTGACGGCGGCGGAGGCGCGGCGGCTGAAGCTGGAGCCGATGGCGCGGGAGAATGATGCGCCGCTGGCGACGGCCTTCACCGTCTCTATCGATTACCGCGAGGGATTGACCACGGGGATATCTGCCGCCGAGCGCGCCTCCACCGTGCGGGCGTTGGCCAATAACAACGTGCAGGCCGAGGATTTCGTGCGGCCCGGTCACGTCTTTCCGCTGGTGGCCAAAGATGGCGGCGTGCTGATGCGGTCGGGCCATACCGAGGCGGCGGTCGATCTGGCGCGGTTGGCCGGGGAGCCGCCCGTTGGCGTGATCTGCGAGATTCTCGGGGAGGGTGGCGAGACGCTGAAAGGGGAGCCGCTGTTCGCCTATGCTCGGGAAAACGGGCTGAAAGTGGTCTCCATCGCCGATCTGATCCATTACCGGCAACAGCGCGAAACCCTCGTCTTCCGCGTGGCAGAGTTTGAGACGCAGACCGAAATCGGCCCAGCACAGGCCATCGTGTATTCGACGCCTTTCGACAGCGAGCATCATATCGCGCTCGTCTTCGGTGATCTGGGCGACGGGCGCGACGTGCTGACCAGGCTGCATCGAGAAACGCTGCTTGAAGACGTGTTCGGTGGGGCGGCCAGCACAATCTCGCAGGTGCAGGGGCGTATCGGCAAGGAAGGGAAGGGCGTCGTTGTCTATCTGCGCGAGGGGGCGGCAGGGGTGACGGTCGATCCGCCGTCTTGGGAAGATGATATCACGGCGTCGTCCATCGAGCGTTCGCGGAATTGGCGCGATGTCGGCTTGGGGGCGCAGATTTTGCGCGATCTGGGGGTGAGTTCGATCCGCCTGCTTGCCTCGCAGGAACGGCAGTATGTCGGGCTGTCAGGGTTCGGCGTGACGATCAGCGGGACGGAAATTCTGGAGTGACGCTGCGAGGAGCCCCACGAAAAAAAGGCGACCCCGCAAGGCCGCCTGAAGTGGAGATGGAGTTGGTGTAACGCTTGGTATTTTGTATGGCGTCCAACTGCGCCCAAACAAAGGCAATTTGAAATATTTGGAAAGATGTTGGCGCTTGGAGGTGCAGAATTTACTGTATACAATACTTTGATGATTATCTATAATAATTTATATTAAGATTTATTTGTATCTCTTTGAAATCTAATGCTCTGGAAAAACGTTTGGAGCAGATCACGACAGGCGTTCTCCTCGAGACCGGGGATGATTTCGGGTCTGTGATGCAGATTGGGGTGGTCATAGAGGCGGGGGCCGGTTTCGATGCCGCCGCTCTTTGGGTCGCTAGCACCGTAGCAAAGCCGCGCAATGCGGGCATGGGCGATGGCGGCGGCACACATGGGGCAGGGTTCGAGCGTGACCCAGAGGGTACAGCCGGTCAGCCGCTCTGACCCGACCGCCGCACAGGCCCGGCGGATCGCTATCATCTCGGCATGGGCGGTGGGGTCCAGCGCCTCGCGCGTCTCGTTGCCCGCCATGGCAAGGATATCGCCCTCTGCCGAGACGATCACCGCCCCAACCGGTACCTCGCCCCGCGCCGCCGCCGCACGCGCTTCGCTCAATGCCTTGGGCATGAAGGTGGTGAAGGACATGGCGCTCTCCGTCTCGATGCCGCAGGATATCACGGACGGCAGGACGAATACCAAGCCGTATCGAATATGATGATTCCGTAGCCTTGAGAAAGGTGACGGGAAGAATCGCCGAAAACGACTATTCTGACGGTCGTTGCATCAGGGTGACGATGTGCCGTATCTTGCTATCCGTCTTAAATGATCTGTGAGGTCAGTGCCTTTATATGATCACCACTTCATCTGAACTGACGTTGTCGATGGCGACGGCATTCGGCCTTTATATGATTGCCGGTGGGGTTTCTGGTATTGTGGCACGCGACCGGTGGATCGCCATGATCGATGACTTTAACGGACATGCGGCTTTAATCTTCATTGGTAGCGCATTCGTTTATGTCGTTGGCGTCGTTATTATACTTACGCACAGCATATGGACAGACCTGCTCGCGGGATTCATCAGCTTGGTCGGTTGGGTTGCGGCGGTTGAAGGTCTCTTGGGCATCGCGTTCCCGAAGGCACTGTTGGGTCTTGCCTCGACAATGGCGCGGCCTCAGTTCATCAAAATCTTTGCGTTTAGCACGATTGCCTTGGGCGCGCTTTTGACGGTGCTTGGGCTTTCAGGAACCGTTGCCTAATTCGCTGCCCATACTCATCGCAGATGCGTGCAGCATGAGAAGATGCCGCTTTTGGCATCGGCTCCCTACCGGTCCAGGTGAACGATAGCGTCCCGGCCTGCCTTCTGCTATCGCAGCGGCATGAGTGACGATGACAAACCCGAACGGATCGCCAAGCGCCTGTCGCGTGCTGGCATTGCCTCTCGCCGCGATGCGGAGAAGATGATCGCGGAAGGGCGGGTGTCGCTCAACGGGAAGGTTCTGGATACGCCTGCCATCACGGTTACGGCAAAGGACCGCATCGTCGTGGACGGCAATCCGCTGGGCGAGGACGAGCCTGCGCGCCTGTGGAAATATCACAAGCCGCGCGGTGAGGTGACGACGGCGCGAGACGAGAAGGGGCGCAAGACGGTGTTCGACGGGCTGCCCGCCGACATGCCTCGTGTGATGCCCGTGGGGCGGCTCGATATCACCTCCGAAGGGCTGCTGCTGCTCACCAATGACGGCGAGTTGAAGCGCAAGCTGGAATTGCCCTCGACAGGCTGGACGCGGCGGTATCGGGTGCGGGTGCATGGTCGCATCACCGATCAGTTGCTCGATCCTCTCGTGAAGGGGATCACGGTCGAGGGCGTGCGGTATCAGCCGATGCAGGTGCAGTTTGACAAGCAACAGGGCGCGAATGCGTGGCTGACCGTCGGATTGAAGGAAGGCAAGAACCGCGAAATCCGCAAGGCGATGGAGGCTATCGGGCTGGTCGTGAACCGGCTGATCCGCATCTCCTACGGGCCATTCCAACTGGGCCAGCTCGAAGAGGGCAAGGTCGAGGAAATCCGCGAGCGTAT
>CALHLW010000112.1 GCA_938034615.1 uncultured Neomegalonema sp.
GGACATTGCGGAAATTGCCATCCGGCGACGCGCCCGTTAGAAGGCGCGTTAACAGTGTCCTCACACCCGAAAGCGCGAACAACATGGCCGAGAAATTCGTCTACTACATGGATGGCGTTTCCAAGACCTATCCGGGCGGCAAGCCCGTGTTCAAGGATATCCGGCTTTTCTTCTATCCCGGTGCCAAGATCGGCGTGATCGGGGTGAATGGCGCTGGTAAATCGACGCTGCTGAAGATCATGGCCGGGATCGACAAGGAGTTCACGGGCGAAGCATGGGCCGCCGAGGGTACGCGCGTCGGCTATCTGCCGCAGGAGCCTCAGCTCGACGAATCCAAGACAGTGCGCGAGAACGTCATGGAAGGCGTCGCGCCCAAAAAAGCCCTGCTCGACCGTTTCAACGAGGTCGCGATGGAGGTCGGCGAGAATTACACCGACGAACTCATGGAGGAAATGACCTCCCTTCAGGATCAGATCGACGCCCAGAACCTCTGGGACTTGGACAGCCAGATCGACGTCGCGCTGGAGGCCCTGCGCTGCCCCCCCGACGATGCAGACGTGTCCAAACTCTCGGGCGGTGAGAAACGCCGCGTTGCGCTCTGCAAACTGCTCCTCGAAGCGCCCGACATGCTGCTGCTCGATGAGCCGACCAACCATCTCGACGCCGAGACGATTGCTTGGCTCCAGAAGCACCTGCAAGACTATGCGGGCGCGGTCCTCCTCATCACCCACGACCGCTATTTCCTCGACAACATCACCGCCTGGATTCTCGAACTGGATCGCGGCAAGGGCATTCCATGGGAAGGCAACTATTCCTCATGGATGGAGCAGAAGGCCAAGCGGATGGAGCAGGAGAAGAACGAGGACAAAGGCAAGCAGAAGACGCTGGCCCGCGAACTCGAATGGGTCCGCCAATCCCCCAAAGCCCGTCAGGCCAAATCCAAGGCCCGCCTCAACGCCTATAACGAGATGGCCGAAGCCTCCGAGCGCGACCTGATCGGCAAGGCCCAGATCATCATCCCCAACGGCCCGCGCCTCGGGGAAAAGGTCATCGAAGTCGAGAACGTCAAGAAGGCCTATGGCGACAAGCTGCTGATCGACGGTTTGACCTTCAGCCTGCCGCGCGGCGGCATCGTCGGCGTCATCGGCCCGAACGGGGCCGGAAAGACGACCCTGTTCCGCATGATGACCGGACAGGAACAACCCGACAGCGGCTCCGTCACCTTCGGCGACACGGTGCAACTCGGCTATGTCGATCAGTCCCGCGATGCCCTCGACGCCAACAAGACGGTGTGGGAGGAAATCTCCGGCGGCAATGACATGATCCAGCTTGGCAAGGCAGAGATCAACTCCCGCGCCTATGTCGGCGCGTTCAACTTCAAGGGCGGCGACCAGCAGAAGAAGATGAACATGCTCTCGGGCGGGGAACGCAACCGCGTCCACATGGCCAAACTGCTGAAAGAGGGCGGCAACGTCATCCTGCTCGATGAACCGACCAACGATCTGGACGTCGATACCCTGCGCGCGCTGGAAGACGCCCTCCTCAACTTCGCCGGATGCGCCGTGGTCATCTCGCACGATCGCTGGTTCCTCGACCGCATCTGCACCCACATGCTGGCCTTCGAGGGGGACAGCCATGTGGAATGGTTCGAGGGCAATTTCGAGGATTACGAAGCCGACAAAATCCGCCGCCTCGGCGCGGATTCCGTGAACCCGACCCGGATCAAATACAAGAAGTTCGCGCGATGAGGGTGCGCGGCCTTGAGTAGAGGCTACGTCTACGCTCTTTGTTCTGAGAGTTGCCCCCACGTCAAAATTGGATTTACGACAACATCGCCTCATCAACGGGTTGCTGAGGTTAACGCCGGCGGTGTCTATGCAGAATATGGCAAGTGGCATCTAATAGATTGTCGCGAAGTGCATGATTGCCGAAAAGTAGAGAAAGCTTTGCATCGGCGTTTCGCGGATCGCCAGGTAAGTGATTATAGTACAGCCCGTGAATTGTTTGCGATTCCTGTATCAGAAGCGCTTGGTGCCCTGAGGGCTATTCCAGAAACGGAGATCATTGACATCATTTCGGTGTCAAAACTCCTAAAAGATGATGGGCTTCTTCGCTATTTGCACGGCCTTTATCGTGCAACGGGACTTGAAAATTTCTTTGATGCTCAAGAGGCTTGGACTTTCTCACTCTTTCCTTCCACTAACGGGGGAGAGCGATACTTTACCTTAAACATTGATAATCATGAAGTTGCGTTCAGTGGCTTGGCCAAGGGTTCGAGTACACCGTTTCATTGTATTGTCATGGATGAATTGATCCAGCAGGACCGTGAAGCAATGCGTTGGTTGAAGGGCAAGTCTGCACAAGTTTACAGGCCGCCATACAAGAACGCATTTCCTCGTTCAGTCATGGTTCAGTTTGTTTCGGAGTTTGATATTGCACGCTCGTTTCTGTCCACTGGCACAGTAAGGCGCGCAGTGCTTGCATACTGGTATGATTATCTTCTCGCCAAGACGGATCGTGGAACGCGAAGCATCTTCGCGCGGTTTCATAACTACAATGCTGTTTCAGAGATTTTCGCGACCATGAGAGAGAGTGAGCGGTTTCTTTCAGGAAAATAATGATCGCCGCAGCATCCGCCGCCTCGGCGCAGATTCCGTGAACCCGACCCGGATCAAATACAAGAAGTTCGCGCGGTGAGGGAAGCTGTCCTTACTTTGCCTACCTTTCATCGTCGCGGCTGCGCCGTGTAACGATTGTCTCAAGGGAGACACCGCAAGGCCAGTTCACCCGCCCAACGCCCTTACCGATCCCGCTCCACCACATAATCCACCAACCCCCTCAGATCATCCCGCAGCGCCGAGGCCGGAAACGCCTCCAGCGCCGCCTTGGCCTGTGCGCCGTAGCGGCGAGCGTCGTCCAGCGTGCGCTCGACTGCCCGGTCGCGCTGGATGAGGGTGGTGGCATGGGCGAGGTCGCCGTCCTGCTGGTCGTTTTTCTCGATCACCCGTCGCCAGAAGGCTCGTTCCTCATCATCGCGGGCCGCCGCAAAGGCGTTCAGCACCGGGGCCGTCACCTTCCCCTCGCGGAAATCATCGCCCAACTCCTTGCCCGTCGCTCCCGCATCGCCCGAATAATCGAGCGCATCATCGACAAGCTGAAACGCGATTCCCAGACAATCCCCATAGATCCGCAGGGCCTCCGTCCGCTCGGCCCCCGCTCCCGACAGCGCCCCGCTCACCTCCGTCGCAGCGGCAAACAGCGCCGCCGTCTTCGCCCGGATCACCGCCAGATGATCGGCTTCCGTCGTCGCGAGGTTGTTCGCGGTGGCAAGTTGCATCACCTCACCCTCCGCAATCACTGCCGAGGCAGTCGATAGAATACGCAGCACTTCCACCGACCCGGTTTCGACCATCAACTGAAACGCCCGCGAAAACAGGAAATCCCCCACGAGAATCGTCGGCTTGTTCCCCCACAGCCGGTTCGCAGCGGGTCGCCCCCGCCGGGTCGCGCTGCCATCGACCACATCGTCATGCAGCAGCGTGGCCGTATGGATGAACTCCACCGCCGCCGCCAGCCGCACCGCATCCATCCCCTCGTACCCACACAGCCGCGCGCTCACCAGTGTCAGCACGGGCCGCACCCGCTTGCCCCCGGCGGCGATCAGATGCGCGGCCACCTTCGGGATCAGATCGGTCGAGGAATTGAGCTGCTGCGTCAGGATCGTATCGACACGGCCCATATCCTCCCGCACCAGATCCATGATCCGGTCGAGCGGTTTGTCCGCTGGCCTGACCGCTGGCTGAGCCGGAGCCATCACATCCGTCATTGTCGTCCCCTGTGACACAGCCTTTGACAAGCCCGGAGGGGCAGTCGAAGATGCGGGCCGAAATTTGCGCCGGAGGCGACCATGCATGTCTTGCTGAAAACGACCGACCCCACGGTCGTCAGCGCCGCCACGGCGTATCTCAAGGGGGAAGGTATAGAGGCCTTCGTTTTCGACGTCCATATGAGCGTGATGGAGGGCAGCATCGGCATCTTCCCGCGCCGCGTCATGGTGCATGAGGACGATGCCATCCGCGCCCGCAAATTGATGAGCCTGCTCGATATCGAGACCTACGAGGAAACGTGACCCGCACGGCCCCGTTCGCCCCTGAAGAGCTTGATCGCCATGGCTTTCTTGGCGAGCGGATCAGGGTGTGGCAGCCACGTGCAGGCTATCGTTCCGGGGCCGATACCGTGCTGCTGGCGGCGGCCTGTCCGGCGAGGGCGGGCCAGCGCGTACTCGATCTCGGGTGCGGTGGCGGGGTCGCGACATTCTGTCTCGCCACGCGAATTCAGGATCTTACGCTGCACGGTCTGGAAGTGCAGCCTGCTTATGCCGATCTCGCCCGCCGCAATGCCGACGCGCTCGGCATCGCCATGACGGTCCATGAGGGCGATGTGGCCGCAATTCCGGCGACCTTGCGCGAAACGCAGGTCGATCACGTCATCGCGAACCCCCCCTACTACGATGAATTCGCGAGCACGCCCCCCGGCGATCCCGGCAAGGACCGCGCCTTTCGCGCCGATGCGTCCCTAGCCGTCTGGATCGATACCGCGCTTCGGCGGCTGACCACCGGCGGTTGGCTCACGGTGATCCACCGCACCGATTGCCTGCCCGTCCTCCTCGCCGCATTGGAGGGCAGGGCAGGGGCCATAGCCATCAAACCCTTGGCTCCCCGCACCGGACGCCCCGCCGACCGCCTGATCCTGCGCGCCCGCAAAGGAGCCGCCGCCCCGTTGACCCTCCACGCCCCCTTCGTCATGCATGACGGTACGCGCCACGAACGGGACAGCGACCCGTTTTCCGAAGCCGCCGAACGGGTTTTGCGCGACGCCGCGCCGCTGGATTTTTAAGGAGAACGCCCATGTTTTCGCACATCATGCTCGGCACGACCGATGTGGATCGCGCCGAAGCTTTCTACACGGCGGCCCTCGCGCCTCTCGGTCTTGTCCCGCTCCATCGCCATTCGCAGGGCATCCGCTTTGGCCGCGAGGAGGATGATCTGCCGTTCCTCAGTGTCGTGATCCCCTTCGACGACGCCCCGGCCACCTCCGGAAATGGCTCCATGGTCGCCTTCGTGGCCGAGAGTCGGAGCGCGGTTCATGCGGCACACGAGAACGCGCTCGCGCATGGCGGCACCTGCGAAGGCCCACCCGGCCCCCGCCCGGATTACGGCGACCATTACTACGGCGCCTATTTCCGCGACCCCGATGGCAACAAACTGCACGTCGTCTGCCGCAAGGCGGAAGCGTAAGGCTTTTGGAGCCCTCTCTCTCGCTGGGAGAGGGCAGGGCTGTGCCCGCAGGGTGAGGGGGCGGTTCCCAGACAATCGTTTTAATTGGTGTGCGGCAGCACTCCCTCTCCCCCCGCAAGCGGGGAGAAGGCTTTAGCGCTCTTCGTTGCGAAGAACTTGCCTTCAGGCAATTGCTTGGGCCGGTCCCAGCCCGAGCAAGGTTTTCGCATTGAGAGATCGCTTGCTCTCATCCCGGCCTTCTCCCGCAAACCGGAGAAGGAGAACAAGCTGCCTCTTCGCACGAGCGGTCAGATATCGACGCTTGGCCCCGTTGGCAGCGACCGCAACCGCTTTCCCGTCGCATTGAACACCGCGTTCATAATAGCGGGAGCAATCGGCGGAACCCCCGGCTCTCCCACGCCCGATGCATGCACCGAGAACGGATGCTCCACGATATGCGTGACGACCTTCTCGGGGAAGTTATCGGCCCGCACG
>CALHLW010000113.1 GCA_938034615.1 uncultured Neomegalonema sp.
TCCGCGTCGGGGACCACATCGCTGGCGAGGCCCATGGCGTGGGCCTCAATGCCTGAAATCGGCTTGCCTGTGAGGCACAGTTTCATGGCGTTGAACTTGCCCACGGCCCGCGTGAGGCGCTGGGTGCCGCCCGCTCCGGGCATGATGCCGACCTTGATCTCGGGCTGGCCGATCTGGGCGGTCTCGCCGATCACGATCAGGTCGCAGGCCATGGCCAGCTCCAGCCCACCGCCCATCGCGTAGCCGTTGATCGCGGCGATGACCGGTTGGGGTGTGGCGGCGACGGTGTTCCAGTACCGCTCGGAGCGTCGGCGCATGATCTCGACCGGGCCTTCATCGACGAATTCCTTGAGATCGGCCCCTGCCGCGAAGGCTTTCTCGTCGCCCGTCAACACAATGCAGCGCACAGCGGGATCGTCGTGCAGCGCCACGAATGCATCCGCCAGCTCCTTCCGGATCGCCAAATTCAGCGCATTCAAAGCCTCGGGCCGATTCAACCGAATCACGGCCACCCCGTCATCGCGGATTTCGCTCAGCACCAGTTCCGATTCGCCCATGACGCTCTCCATGTTTTGCTCTGCGAAAGACTGTTCCATTTTTAGATGGCTATGCTACCCCTGAGTGAAAGAAAAGAAAGACGAGGGGGATATGATGAAAGCGGCGGAGGCAACCGATTACGTGCTCGGCATCGTGGGGGCCGGGGCGATGGGGCAAGGCATTGCGCAGGTTGCCGTGGCCGGAGGCATCCGGACGAAGATATTCGATACGGACGGGGCCTCCACCGAAAAAGCCCTGAGCGCCATCGGAGCCCGCCTCAACAGATTGGTCGAAAAGAACAGGTTGACCGAAGATGAAGCCGGGGCCGCCATCGCGCGGCTTGAACGCGCCGATGCCCTGTCTGATCTGGCCGAGTGCGATACGGTGGTCGAGGCGATCATCGAAAATCTCGACATCAAGCAGCGGGTGTTTGCCGATCTCGAAGCCGTCGTGTCCGAAGACTGCATCCTCGCCTCCAACACCTCCTCCATTCCCATTGCCTCCATCGCGCGCGCCTGCACGACCCGCAGCCGCATCGCCGGATTGCACTTCTTCAATCCCGTCCCCCTGATGCGCCTCGTGGAGGTGATCCGCGCGGCGGAGACCTCCGATCAGACCGTCGCGACCCTCACCGCCCTTGGTGAGCGCATGACCCGCACCCCCGTCACCGTGACCGACAGCCCCGGCTTTCTCGTCAATATGGGCGGACGTGCGTTCTCGACCGAAGCCCTGCGCATGGCCCATGAGCGGGTCGCAACCCCCGCCCAGATCGACGCGATCATGCGCGATTGTCATCATTTCCGCATGGGTCCATTCGAGCTGCTCGACCTCACCGGAATCGACGTGAATTTCCCGGTCAGCAATATCGTCTACGAGGGTTATTTCCACGACCCCCGCCTGAAGACCTCGCCGAACCACAAGGCGATGTTCGATGCGGGCCGGTTCGGGCGCAAGACCGGCGCGGGCTGGTACGAATACGAGGGCGGAAAGCCGGTGAACCTGCCCTCCGCCGACCATAAACCGGGCACCGTGGCTCCGGCCCCCGTTGCATTGGCCCAGGCTGACCCCGCGCTGAAGGCCTTCTGCGAGGAATGCGCGCTAACTGTGATCAAGGACAATGGCGAGTGCCCCATCCTTGCCGCCCCCATCGGCATCGACGCCACGGGAACGGCGGTCAGCGGCAAGATCGACCATCGCCGCCTCGTCTGCCTCGATCTGGTCGGCGATACCTCGAAGCGCGTTACGATCATGACCGCCCCCGGCGCGGACCCCGCCATGCGCGACGGCGTGGCAGCGGCGATCATCGCCTCGGGCCGCGCGGTCACGGCCATCAAGGACAGCCCCGGATTCGTCGGCCAGCGTCTCGTCGCGATGGTCGCCAATCTCGGCTGCTACATGGCCGAGATTGGCCTCGCCTCGCCAGAGGATATCGACACGGCCATGCGCTACGGCCTCAACTATCCGCACGGCCCGCTTGAATTCGTGGAGTTCGTCGGTGCGGGCAAATGCCTCTCGATCCTTGGCGCGCTGCACGGCATCACAGGCGAGGACCGATACCGCCCGACCCAATGGCTCGCCCGGCGCACGGCACTAGACCTGCCCATCCACACGCCGAGCTGACCGTGGCCCGGAACACCATCCTCATCACCGGAGTCAGCCGGGGCATAGGCAAGGCCATCGCGGCACGCGCTACCGCCGACGGCTTCGATGTCATCGGCATCTCGCGCAGCGCCCTGCCCGATTTCGACGGCACTCATTACGCCCTCGATCTCGCGGAAAAGACCGCCAAGGCGCAGCTTGCGGATATCGCCGCGACCCACGCTCCGTGCCGCGTCGTCGCCAGTGCGGGCATCGTTCTGGCGGGTGCGGTAACGGACATCACGGACGAGGATTTTGAGGCCACGATGCAGATCAATCTGCTCTCGGTCATCTGGACGGTTCAGGCCGCCCTACCCGCCATGCGCGCCGAGAAATTCGGGCGGGTCGTCACCTTAGGCAGCCGCGCAGCCCTCGGCAAAGCAGAACGCGCTGTCTATGCCGCCTCAAAGGCCGGGATCGCGGGCCTGACCCGTACCCTCGCGCTGGAACTGGCCGGAGACGAAATCACCGTCAACTGCATCGCCCCCGGCCCTGTGGAGACCGAAATGTTCCAGATCGGCCAACCAGAAGGCTCTCCCCAACGTGAGCGCATCGTCGCTAACGTGCCGCTGCGCCGCGTCGGCAGCCCGGAAGAAATCGCCCATGCCGTCTCGCATTTCGTGTCGGACGGCGCGGGCTTCACGACAGGGCAGGTTCTCGATGTCTGTGGCGGATTGAGTATCGGGGGGAGTGCGTGATGGGCCTTTCGAACGCGCCTTCGGCGCGCCCCACACCAGCCCTCCCCGCAAGCGGGGAGGGAGCACGGTTGTACCGGCTTCATCGATTTCGCCTCCCTCCCCGCCTGCGGGGAGGGACCGAGGGTGGGGGCGCGCGAAGCGCGCTACGATCTCAAAGCAGAACGCGACGCCAGAGGATCATCCCATGACCACCCTCGACGATCTTCTCTCGCCCCGCTCGATCACCGTCGTCGGAGCCTCTAACGACCCGACCCGCATCGGCGGACGACCCCTATCGCACATGATCGCGCAGAAATTCGATGGCGATGTCTATGCCGTGAACCCCAAACGCGACACTGTGCAGGGCTTGCCGGCATACCCGTCGCTCACCGACATTCCGGGCGACCTCGATTTCGTGCTGATCGCCGTTCCGGCGCATCTGGTGGCCGAACAGGTACGCCTCGCTGCAGCGAAGAACGCCCGGACGGTCATGGTCTTCTCCTCCGGCTTTGCCGAAGTCGGCGAAGGCGGCATCGCCTTGCAGGATGAACTCGTACAGGTCGGCAAGGACACCGGCGTGCGCATCCTCGGGCCGAACTGCCTCGGCTCCTTCAATGCCGAGCGGCGGTTCTATCCCACCTTCACCTCCACCATCGACCGCGCGACCCCGGTTCCCGGTGGCACCGCCATCGCCTCGCAATCGGGGGCCTATGGAAGCCATATCTACATGGCCGCTCATATGCGCGATCTGGGGATCGGATACTGGGTCACGACCGGCAACGAGGCCGATGTCAGTGTCGCCGAGGTCATCCGCATGATGGCCGAACATGACGACGTCCACACGATCCTCGCCTATTCCGAAAGCGTGAAGAACGGAGCCGTGCTGGTCGAGGCGCTGGAAGCCGCCCGCGCCAACCGCAAACCCGTCGTTTTCATGAAGGTGGGTCGCTCCGAAATCGGGGCCGCCGCCGCCTCCTCACACACCGCCTCCCTCGCCGGGGAGGACGCGGTCTGTGACGCCATCCTGCGCCAGCACGGCGCGTGGCGCGTGAAGACAACCGAAGAAATGCTCGACATTGCTATCGCCGCTCGCCCGCGCATCTATCCCGTGGGTCGCAAGCTGGGGGTCGTGTCGATCTCCGGCGGGGCGGGCGTGTTGATCGCCGATGCTGCCGAAGACGATGGCCTCGATATCAGCCCGATGCCCGAGGACGCGCAGGCGGAACTCAAAGCCATCCTGCCCTTTGCCTCCCCGCGCAATCCCGTGGACGTGACGGCGCAATTCTTCAACGACCTGAGCCTGATCCCCCAATTCACCCGCTCGATGCTGGACAAGGGCGGATACGATGCCCTGATCGGGTTCTGGACCTCCGTGGCCGGGTCGCCGGTACTGGGTGGGCCGTTGCTGGACTATCTCAAGGACACGATGGCCGATTACCCCGACCGCCTGTTCCTGCATGTTATGCTGGCCGATCCCGACATGGTGCGCCGCTATGACGAAGCGGGGTTCCCGGCCTTCGAAGACCCCTCCCGCGCCGTCCGCGCCCTCGCCGCACTAATGCATTTCGGCGAGAGTTTCGCGGCGAGGCGCACGGCGGAACCCGCCCTCCCAGCCCCCGCCGATCTCGGCACCGGCCCCTTGGGTGAGCGCGAAGCCAAGGCGATCCTCGCTGGATTCGGGCTGCCCGTCGTTTCCGATGTACTCGCAACCACCGCCGAAGACGCCGCCCGCATCGCGGATAGCTTCGGCGACTCCGTCGCCATCAAGATCGCCTCGCCCGATATTCTGCACAAGACCGAGATAGGTGGCGTCGCCCTCGGTATCGTCGGCGCTGACGCAGCGCGGGCTGCTTTCGATGCCATGATGACTTCAGCCCGCACCGCCCTGCCCGATGCCCGCATCGACGGCGCACTGATCTCGCCCATGGTCGGGGGTGGCGTCGAATGCATCCTCGGCGCAAAGGTCGATCCCATCTTCGGCCCGGTCGTCCTCTTCGGTCTAGGCGGCGTTTTCACCGAGGTCATGAAAGACGTCGCCTTCCGCCGCGCACCCTTCGGCGTCGAGACGGCCCGCGAGATGATCGGCCAACTCAAGGGCGTCGAAATCCTCAAGGGCGCACGGGGCCAGCCCCCCGCCGACCTCGATGCCCTTGCCACGGCCATTTCGCAGATGTCCCTCTTCGCCGCCGCCCATGCCGACCACATCGAGAGCGTCGAGATGAACCCCCTCCGCGCCCGTGCCGACGGATGCATCGCGCTGGATGCCTTGATTGTGAGGAGGGAAGGATGATGTCGCAAGTTCGCGATGTACTTTTAGCCCTCTCCCCGCTAGCGGGCGGGGCGCCGCGCAGCGGAGGGTTGTGGCGTTGCCCGAAGGGTGGGGTGTCTCTCCACCCATACGGTGTTACGAGCAAAAGAACCGCTTCCGCCTCCCCGGCCCTCCCCCCACCGACGTGGGGAGAGGGAGAAGATAGCCGCATCGGAGACTGCTCATGAGCCTCCCCCCCCTCCTCCGCACCCTCCGCATCCCCGCCGTCGGCGCGCCGCTGTTCATCATCTCGAACCCCGATCTGGTGATCGCGCAGTGCAAGGCGGGCATCGTCGGCTCCTTCCCGGCACTGAACGCCCGCGAGGCCGACGGCGACCCCATCATGCTCGACGCATGGCTCCAACGCATTACCGAAGAACTTGACGCTTATAATCAGGCCAACCCCGACACCCCCGCCGCCCCCTATGCCGTCAACCAGATCGTCCACCGCTCGAACGTCCGCCTCGAACGCGATCTGGAGATCTGCAACAAGTGGAAAGTCCCCGTCTGGATCACCTCGCTCGGAGCGCGCCCCGAGGTGAACGACGCCGCCCATGATTGCGGCGGCATCACCCTGCACGATATCATCAACGACCGTTTCGCGCGCAAAGCCATCGAGAAAGGCGCAGACGGCCTGATCGCCGTGGCATCCGGAGCCGGAGGTCATGCCGGAACATGGTCGCCCTTCGCGCTTATTCAGGAAATCCGCGCGTGGTTCGACGGCCCGCTCCTGCTCTCCGGCTCGATCGCCACCGGCGATTCCATCCTCGCCGCGCAGGCCATGGGGGCCGACCTCGCCTATCTCGGTTCGGCCTTCATCGCGACCGAAGAGGCCAACGCGGTGGGCGCCTACAAGCAGATGATCGTCGAGAGCGGCGCGGATGATATCGTCTATTCCAACCTCTTCACCGGCATCCACGGCAACTACCTCAAAGGGTCGGTCGAGGCACAGGGCATGGACCCCAATGCCCTGCCCGAAAGCGATGCGAGCGCGATGAATTTCGCCTCCGGCTCATCCAAACCGAAAAGCTGGAAAGATATCTGGGGCGCAGGACAAGGCGTCGGTGCAGTACACGAAATCGCCCCGGCATCGGAAGTCGTCGCCCGCCTGACCCGCGAATACGAGGCCGCCAAGGCGCGCATCCTGACAGGAGACACAGCATGAGCGCGTATTTCGACGGTCCCGGCCCGGAGGCACAGTTCAAGGCGTTTCTCGCGACCGGAAAATTCATGATTCAGCGGTCGGCCTCCAGCGGCGAACATGTTTTCTACCCACGCACCATCGCGCCGGGCACCGGTACCGCCGATCTCGAGTGGGTCGAAGCCAGCGGTGACGGCACGGTCTACGCCACCACCGTAAACCGCCAACGGCCCGAGAAGGGCGGCGATTACAACATCGCCCTGATCGACCTCACCGAAGGCCCCCGCATGATGGCCCGTGTGGAGGGCGTTGCTCCCGATGCGGTGACTGTTGGGATGAGGGTCAAGGCGCGGATTGGTGAGTTGGCGGGGGAACCGGCGGTGATCTTCGATGCGGAGGGCACTGCATGACCTTGCGCGCAAAAGCCGCCTGCACCGGCCTCGCCACCGCTGGATGCGGCGAGGCGCAGGGGCGCAACCCCATGGAACTGATGGTCGAGGCGGTCCACCGGGCCGTCACCGATGCGGGCCTGCAGCTCTCGGATATCGACGGCCTCTTCGCCGCTACCGCCTTTCACTCCATGGCCGCGATGTCGCTGGCCGAACACCTCGGGATTCAGCCAAAATTCTCCGACGGCTCGAATATCGGCGGCTCGTCCTTCATGGCCCATGCCCTCTACGCCTCGATGGCGCTGGAGGCGGGGCTGATCAAGGTCGCCGTCATCGCTTATGGATCGAACCAGCGCACGGCGGGCGGATTCAGGTCAATCTCCGAGCCGATGCCTTTCGAAGCGCAATACGGCCCGCGCAACCCCATCACCGCCTACGCGCTTGCCGCAAACCGCTACATGCACGAATTCGGCGCGACCCGCGAAGACCTCGCCAATGTCGCCGTGGCGGCGCGCGGCTGGGCGAATCTCAATCCCGAAGCCTTCATGCACGGCGATCTCTCGGTCGAGGATGTCATGACTGCGCGCATGATCTCCGATCCCCTGAGCAAACTCGATTGCTGCCTCGTCACCGACGGCGCCGCCGCCATCGTCCTCACCCGCCCCGACCGCGCGAAGGACGCCCCCAAATCCCCCGTCTACCTGCTCGGCGCGGCCTTCGAGCATCACCACCGCATGATCTCCGCCATGCCGTCGCTCACCACCACCGCCGCCGCCGCCAGCGGCCCCCGTGCCTATGAGATGGCGGGCTACGGCGCGGGCGACATGAACACGATCCAGCTCTACGACGCCTTCACGATCAACACGATGTTGTTCCTCGAAGACCTCGGCTTCTGCGCCAAGGGCGAGGCGGCGGCCTTCATCGCAGACGGCCATATCGCCCCCGGCGGAGGCTTGCCCGTCAACACCAATGGCGGTGGCCTCTCCTGCATTCATCCCGGCATGTACGGCCTCTTCGTCACCATCGAGGCGATCCGCCAGATCCGGGCGGCGGCAGGGGATGACGAGGGGCCGCGCGAGCCGGGCGGCTGGGTGGAGGGCGCGAAACTCAGCCTCGCCCATGGCAATGGCGGCGTGCTGGCCTCGCAGGCCACGACGATCTGGGGGCATGGGGAAACGGTGTGAGGGGAAGGTGGTCATGGCCACGGAGGAAGAGCAGGAACGCTGGCAATCCGACCCGGACGCGGCCTACGTGGAGGCCGAACGGCGGATCGAGATTGCGCGGGGGGAGGGGGCGAATACGCTTACGCTCGGCGGACATGACGATGAGGCCCTGCGGGCGCTGCGTGTTGTTCCACCATCTCTCGCACAACTCGCGAGCCTGCAAACGCTTTTCCTCGACAACACTCAGGTCGCCGACATTGCGCCGATGGCAAGCCTCACGAACCTGCAAACGCTTTTCCTAGACAACACTCAGGTCGCCGACATCGCGCCGATGGCAAGCCTCGCGAACCTGCAAATACTTATCCTCAGCAACACGCAGGTCGCAGACATCGCGCCGATAGCAAGCCTCGCGAACCTGCAAAGGCTTTACCTCCACAACACGCAGGTCGCCGACATCGCGCCCTTGCGCGGGCTGGACCGCCTCGCGGAGGCGGCGGAGAACGCTACGCCGCCAATCACCTACGGCCTCTTCTACGCCGACACTCCCGTCGCCCATCGCCCCGTGTTCCGCGATCTCGTCGCGCTCGACCAACCCGAACGCACCATCCAGACCCTGCAATACCTGAACGGAAAGCATCCTGAATACGGCGGCCCGCCGCCCGAGCCGGATGCACCGCCAAGCGACCGCGTGGCGCTGCTCGCCAATCCACCCGCCGCCGTGGTGGCGCGGCGGGGGGCGGTCGATCTCGATCCTGCGCCGCCGGGTGACGCGCCGGAGGATTCAGAGGACGGGAACTCGCCACCCTCCCCCGGCGTCAGCAGAACCTCGCCGACCAGTTGCGCGACAGCCTCGGGCAGAACCAGCCCTCCACCCGCACGGCGCTGGCCCAGTACCGCGAGGAACTGGCGCGCCCGCAAGCCGACATCATCCTCGAAATCCTGAAAGAGGCGTATCTCACTGCCAAAGCCGGGATCGAACAGGCGCAGCGCGAGGGCGCGCTGGACGACGATGCACTGGCGGCGTGGACCACGTTCGACGCCAACCACGGCATCTACCTCGCCCATTTTCCCTTCGATGCGGCGCGCGAACGCCTCTATCGCAACGCACCCGTGAATATGGACAAGGCCGATCCGGCGGCGGTCGCCGATGCCTTCGCCGATTTCCTCGCCACGCTGGAGGACGAGGCGGTCAAGGACATCGTGGGAGATCGCCTGCACGACTGGGCCGAAAACTCCGCCCGCCTCTCCGGCATCGTCGCCGAGATGGCCCGCAACGCCGCAGCGCGCGGCGACATCCCCGACGAGGACATGCCCCACCGCGTCTGGCTGCGCCGTCAGGTGGGGCAGGGATGGGCGATGATGGTGAAGCTGAAGGAATTTCTGCTGGAGACCGAGGAGGGAATAGTCATTGCCGTGAATGTGGCCTTCTGGGGCGGCATCACGACCCTCCTGACATTTCTCGGGTCACTGATCCTGTGATCTCCGCGATGCCAGTGAAATTAATCTGTTGCTCCTGCCTCGCACCTGCTGCGGGGCCACTCTCCGCTCGAACCGGCCCCGCATCAGGTGCGGGGCAGGGAAGATGAAATCATAGGCATCGCTGGCATCACAATAATCGGAACGTGAAGACGGCGGCGGACTCCTGTAGAGACGACGGGAGCATCCACACGGGAGAGACCGATGGACCTGACCTATTCCACCAATGAGATCGCCTTTCGCGACGAGGTGCGCACATGGTTGCGCGACAGCCTGCCTCCGGCCCTCGCGGACAAGGTGCGCGGCTATAAGCGGCTGACGAAAGACGATTATGACCAGTGGCATACCCTGCTCAACGACAAGGGCTGGCTTGCATGGCACTGGCCTGTGGAGTATGGTGGGGCCGGTTTCTCCTCTGTCGAAAAGCACATCTTCGAGGAGGAGATGGTCGCAGCTGCCGCCCCGCGCATCGTGCCCTTCGGCGTCAACATGCTCGGCCCCGTCCTGATCGCCTTCGGCAGCGAGGCGCATAAGAACCAATACCTGCCCCGCATCCTCGCCGGAGACGACTGGTGGGCACAGGGCTATTCCGAACCCGGCGCAGGCTC
>CALHLW010000114.1 GCA_938034615.1 uncultured Neomegalonema sp.
TCAGGCGAGAGGCAGCGAAAGCCGATCCAACTTGAATGCAATTTGCTCTAATCCGCAACAAGATCGCCCCACCACCCTCGCTTTGCGGATACGAACGGGATAGGCCCGACGCATGGCACAATACGACGCCCCTTCCGGCTCTCTGAAATCGGGCCTCGTTCTCCTGCTTTCCGGGCTGTTCCTCGCCGCCCTGTCGGGCGCGGTGATGAAGGGACTATCGGACGAATTACCCGCCTTCCTGATCGTATGGGTCCGCTTCCTCGGCTTCGCAGTATTGATGTTACCGGTCGTCCTGTGGCGACAGGGACAGGCGCGGGCCTTCACTCCCATCATGCCCAAGGCCCAACTGCTGCGCGGAGCGATGATGGCGGCGGGGACGGCCTGCTTCATCATCGCCGCCCGCACCCTCGATTTCGCGACGGCGATCACGTTGCTCTACGTCTACCCGTTCCTCATCACCCTGCTCGCCCCCGTCTTCCTGAACGAGCCTCCCCGGTTCCTCACCTTCCTCGGCGTGGCGAGCGGCTTCGTTGGCGTTTTGCTGGTCGCCCGCCCCAGCGCCGATGGCCTCGCGGCGGCAGGAACCCCCTTCGCCCTGATGGCCGGAGCCTTGATCGCCGGGCAGATGATCCTCAATCGGCGGCTCGGCGGGGCGGTCGATCCGCTGCTCACCTCCTTCTGGGGGGCCTGCGTCGTAACGATGCTCGTCACCCCCTTCGCCCCGTGGATATGGCAGGCGGTCACGGCGGCACAGGCGGGCAAGCTGGCTCTGCTCGCCGCGATGGCCGCGTGCAGCCAGACCCTCGTGACCTTCGCCTTCTCCCGCGCCCCCGCCGCCGATCTGGCCCCCTTCACCTACATGGAGATCATCGCCGGGGTCGGCATCGGATTCGCGATCTTCGGCACCCTGCCCGACGCCCTCTCCTTCCTCGGCATGGCCATCATCATCGCCAGCGGCATCATGGTCGCCCGCATCCAGCGGGGCCGGATCACGGCACGGCGACAACCAAAAATCTGACGCGACTTCGAAGACCGCAACGGGCCGATAGGCGCGTGGAAAGGCCATAACACAGATACGCCGCAGAAATGCGATTTAACCGTCGCTATCGCAGCACGCTAACGGCCATTACAAGCGAACGATTATTTCCTGAAAATTAACCTCTGCGCACGTTTCTTTCGCTTGCATCGAATTTCGCTGCACTGCAATATATGTGGAAACTCTGAACAGGATCGCCCGATGACCGCCACAGAAAAAGCACGCCCTTGGCTGATGCGGACCTATGCGGGCCACTCCACCGCCTCCGCGTCCAACGAGCTGTACAAGACCAACCTCGCCAAGGGGCAGACGGGCCTATCAGTCGCCTTCGATCTGCCCACCCAGACCGGCTATGACAGCGACCACATTCTCGCGCGGGGCGAGGTCGGCAAGGTCGGCGTCCCTATCTCGCATATCGGCGACATGCGCACCCTGTTCGACGGCATCCCGCTGGAGCAGATGAACACCTCCATGACCATCAACGCAACCGCCGCATGGCTGCTGGCCCTCTATGTCGCCGTAGCCGAGGAACAGGGAGCCGATGTCACCAAGCTGCAAGGCACGGTGCAGAACGACATTATCAAGGAGTACCTCTCGCGCGGCACTTACGTCTTCCCGCCCGAGCCGTCCCTGCGCCTCATCACGGATGTCGCCGCCTACACGTACTCAGCGGTCCCCAAATGGAACCCGATGAACGTCTGTTCCTATCATCTGCAAGAGGCCGGAGCGACGCCGGAGCAGGAACTCGCCTTCGCGCTCGCCACCGCCACGGCAGTCCTCGACGATATGCGCGCGCGGGATGACGTGGCGGAGGAAGACTTCCCCGGCATCGTCGCAAGGATCAGCTTTTTCGTGAATGCGGGCATCCGTTTCGTGACCGAGATGTGCAAGATGCGCGCATTCGTGGACCTCTGGGACGAGATCACCGCCGAACGCTACGGCGTGACCGACCCCAAACTCCGCCGCTTCCGTTATGGGGTGCAGGTCAACTCCCTTGGCCTCACGGAGCAGCAGCCCGAGAACAATCCCTATCGCATCCTTCTCGAAATGCTGGCCGTCACCCTCTCCAAGAACGCCCGCGCCCGCGCCGTCCAACTCCCCGCATGGAACGAAGCCCTCGGGCTCCCCCGCCCGTGGGATCAGCAATGGTCCCTGCGGATGCAGCAGGTTCTCGCTTTCGAAACCGACCTGCTCGAATACGACGACCTCTTCGACGGCAACCCCGCCGTCGAACGCAAGGTCGAGGCGCTGAAAAACGGCGCACGGGACGAACTCGCCCGCATCGACGAAATGGGCGGGGCCATGGCGAGCATCGACTACATGAAACGCCAGTTGGTCGAAGCCAACTCCGCCCGCATCGCCGGGATCGAAAGTGGCGAGCAGACCGTCATCGGCGTCAACCGCTTCACCGAAACCGCCGAATCCCCTCTGACGGCAGGCGATGGCGGCATCCTCGTGGTCGATCCGGCGGTCGAGGCCGAACAGGTCGGGCGACTGGCCGCATGGCGCGAGCAGCGCGGCGATGTCTCGGGCGCATTGGACGAGTTGCGCGCCGCCGCAATCGAGGGTCGCAATGTCATGCCCGCCTCCATCGCCGCCGCCAAAGCGGGCGTCACCACCGGCGAATGGGGCACGGTCATGCGCGAGGTCTTCGGCGAATACCGCGCCCCCACGGGCGTCAGCGCCTCGGCACAGGCCACCGTCACCGACGAAGCCGCCATGCAACAGGTCCGCAAGGATGTCGAGCGCGTCTCGACTGCAACTGGACGCCGCATCAAATTCCTCGTCGGAAAACCCGGCCTCGACGGCCACTCGAACGGCGCGGAACAGATCGCCGTGCGCGCCCGCGATTGCGGCATGGAAGTCGTCTATGAGGGCATCCGCCTGACCCCCGCCCAGATCGTCAACACCGCCCTTGAGGAGGGCGTCCACGTCGTTGGCCTGTCGATCCTCTCCGGCTCGCACATGCCCCTCGTCACCGAAGTCATGGACCTCATGCGCCAGCAGGGCCTAGACGACATCCCCGTCATCGCAGGCGGCATCATCCCCGACAGCGACGCCGCCCAACTGCGCGCCGCCGGAGTGGCCCGCGTCTACACGCCCAAGGATTTCGAGCTCACCAAGATCATGGCCGATATCGTCGGGCTGGTGGAGGGGAACGCGGCGAAAGCGGCATAATCGCCATTCTCACTCCACATTTCTGCGGCAAAGGTCCGACGCGGGCGATGAGTTTGAAAGATAAGAGCTGTCCATGATCACACCGACCAGACGCACCGTCCTCGCTGCCGGAACCGCTCTTTTGGCTTCGCCCGTTCTCGCAGGCATCTTCGATCCCACGCCTGAGGAACAACTGGCCTCCCTCGCCATGCTGAACACCCCCGGCCACGCCCTTCTCCTGCGCCATACGCTTGCGCCGGGGCATAACGATCCGGCGGATTTCAGCCTTCGCGAATGTCATACCCAGCGTAATCTCGATGATGTGGGCCGCGAACAGGCGGTGAAAGTCGGCGACTGGTTGCGGGCAAGGGGTGTCACCCCGAAAATCGTCTACAGCAGCCAGTGGTGCCGCTGTCTCGACACGGCGAAGCTGATGGGCTTCAAGCCCATCGTGGAAGAAATCTCGCTCAACTCCATCGCCGACATGCCCGGAACCGAAGCCGAAAAACTCCGCAAGCTGCGCCGGTTCATCGGAAAGCTGGCATCGAAGCCCGGCCCCGCAATCCTCGTCACCCATTCCACCATCGGCACCCATCTGATGGGCGGCCTGCTCGGCTCCGGTGAAGGGGCTGTGATCCGCATGACCCCTGACGGCAAGGCCACCTCCATTGGACGGGTGCTGTTCGGCATGGAGCGGGTGTGAGGGTACGAACTGAGGTTAATTTTTGCGCTTCTCCGGCATCCTCGTGTTTCGAGACGGTCGCGACGCTCCCTCCTCAACATGAGGATGCCTCATTCTGAGGCGGCCCGTAGGGGCCGGGACTCGAAGAATGGCCACGCGCGTTAACCTCAGTTCCTTGCCTTGGCGCGTCTGACACAGTCATTGCCACGGGCGCTGCACCTTTGCATAACGGGGTTCATTAACCACGAATCCCGCCAGCACTGGAGCCACCATGAAACCCGAAATCCTGATGATGGGTCCGATGATGCCGCATGTGGAGGCGGCTCTGGACGAGGCCTATACGGTCCACCGGCTGTTCAAGGCCGATGACCGCGATGCCTTGATCGCCGAAATCGGCCCGCGCATCCGGGGCATCGCCACAGATGGCGGCCTTGGCGCGAGCGCGGACCTGATGGGCAAGCTCTCCGCCCTCGAAATCGTCTCCTGCTATGGCGTCGGCGTGGATGCCATCGACCTCGGCCACGCGAAATCGCAGGGCGTGACGGTCACGAACACCCCCGATGTTCTCAACGACGATGTGGCGAATATGGCCGTGGCCCTCGTGCTGGCGACCAGCCGCACCCTCGTCGCCAACGATACGTGGGTCCGTCAGGGCCGCTGGCAATCCGAAGGCGCACCGCCGCTGGCCCGCTCGATCCGGGGCGCGAAGGTCGGCATCCTCGGGCTGGGCCGTATCGGCAAGGATATCGCCGAGAAGCTGGGCGTCTTCGGCTGCGAGATCGCCTATCACGGGCGCTCCAAGCAGGACATCTCCTACGAGTATTTCGACGATCTGGCCGCCATGGCCAAGGCGGTCGATTACCTCATCGCCATCTGCCCCGGCGGCCCCTCGACCAACGGCATCGTCAATGCGGAAGTGCTCGAAGCGCTCGGCAAGGACGGCACCTTCATCAACGTCGCGCGCGGGTCGGTCCATGACGAGACGGCGCTCGTCGCCGCCCTGCATAACGGCACCCTCGGCGCAGCGGGCCTCGACGTCTTCGCCAAGGAACCGGGTGTACCGGAGGCCCTGCTCAAGATGGATAACGTGGTCCTCCAACCCCATCAGGGCAGCGGCACCGTCGAGACCCGCCGCGCGATGGGCGATCTGGTCGTCGAGAACATGCGTCGCCACTTCACCGGCGAACCAGTCAAGACGCCCGTAACCTGATCTTCGGAGGCGTCGGCCTTGCGCGCCCTGTTGTTCAGGATTTGCATACCGGTAAGCCGTTGCCATACTGCGGCTCGACTGCGGTATCCATCGTGCAGCACGCGCTGAATCATGGCCCCCGTGGTCAAGCCACAGGGTGACGAACACTTTCACTCGTCACATTGCCTACCTTCCCGGTGATCCCGGCGGTTCTTGAGATTGACCGATTGTCAGCGCATCCCCGGATGCACTGCAACACGCAGTGTTGCTGTGCTGTTCCGGAGTCTGTTGCAGCGGAGAAAGACCCCGCCGCTGCGCGGGGCAGCGCACGTAGATCAAAGACAATCGCCTTTACTATGAGACAGGATACATCGTGCTCTTCCTTCAGGTTTCGCCCGTCATCCTGTTCCTCGCCCTGATCGCAGGCAGAATTCTTCCCGCCGTCCCGGCAGCGACGGCCTCTCTGCTGCTCGCTATCATCATCGCCACCGGCTTCGCGCCGACCGCGATCACCCTCGCAGAAACCCTGCATATCGTCCTCGCCGGAGCATGGGTCGCCTTGCCCGCCGTGCTGGTCATCCTGACGGGATTGTACTTCACCGAAGTGCTGGAGATCGCCGGCAAGCACCCGACGGATGCCCCGGCCACCACCATTTCCGCGCGGCAGATGGGGACGGTTTGCCTCTTCCTCGGCCCTTTTGTCGAGACAGCGACAGGGTTCGGCGTGGGCTACGTCGTCGCCATCGGCGTGATCCTGAAGGCCGGCATCGGCCCCGCCGCCTCCCTCGCCCTCGCCGCCTTCAGCCAGATGCTCGTGCCATGGGGCGCATTGGGGATCGGCACCCAGATCAGCGCGGCCATCGCGGGCATCCCGGTGGAGGCGCTCGGCTGGCGCATCGCCCTCGTCGTCGCCCCGCTGCTGCTGATCATCGCGCCCCTTTACTGGCGCATCGCCCAAAGCGCCGGGATCAGCATCGACGGCCCACAAAAACGCGAAGACGCGGCCTCGATGCTCGCCCTCGCAATCCTGCTGATCGGTACGAACGCCATCCTGCCCATCGAACTGGCCGGATTGCTGGCTATCGGCCCCGTGCTCCTCTTCCGCCTCTGGCGACAGGAGCGCGCGCACTTCCTGACGCGCAGCTCATTCCAGCGCTCAGCCCCCTACCTCATCCTGATCGCCGTGCTGGCCGTGACCAAGCTCATCCCCGGCATCCGCGACGCCCTCGCGACCCCCGCTTTCACCCCCGGCAACGGGGCTCCAGCCTTCGCACCGCTGGCCAGCCCGGCAAACGCCCTCGTCCTCGCCGCGATCCTCGGATGCATCGCCCATGGCAGATGGACGGCGCTTGGGGCGGCGATACCTTCCGCACTGACCAAGGGCACCCGCGCGTCGATCCTCACGATCCTGCTCGTCGCCCTCGCTTGGGTGATCGTCCGCTCTGGCATCGCGCAGGTGGTCGCGGATGCTCTGCGTGACACGATGGGCGAACGCGCCGCCCTCGTCGTGCCGATCCTGGGCAGCATCGGCGGCTACCTGACCGGCAGCAATACCGGCGCGGGCAGCCTTGCCATGCCGGTCGCCAACGCCGTCGCATCCGCCCCTGCCCTCCTCTGGATCGCAGCGGCGGCCATCATGGCGGGCAGCGTCTTCACGGCCTTCTCCCCGGTGCGCTTTGCCATGGGTCAGGCCATCGCCGAAGCAACCCCATCGGAGAGCCGCACCGCCCTGCGCCTGCTGCTCCCCTTCGCTCTTGCCAGCGTGGCAATAGCGATCCTCGCCGTGGTCATCGTCCTATAGCGTCGTCGTCACCCCACCATCGACATAGAGGATATGCCCGTTCACGAAGCTCGACGCATCCGAGGCCAGATAGATCGCGGCCCCCGCAAGTTCCTCGACCTTGCCCCAGCGCCGCGACGGGGTGCGCCCGGTCAACCATCCGCTGAACGTCTCGTCCTTCACCAGCGCTTCGGTCAACTCCGTCTCGAAGTACCCCGGACCGATCCCGTTGACCTGAATCCCGTGCGGCCCCCAATCGATGCACATCCCCTTGGTCAGCATCTTGATCGCCCCCTTGGAGGCCGCATAGGGCGCAATCGACGGACGCCCCAACTCACTCTGCACCGAGCAGATATTGATGATCTTGCCCCGCCCGCGCGGGATCATGCACTTGGCGACGGCCTTCGACACGAAGAAAACCGAATCGAGATTCGTATCCATCAACTCGCGCCAGTCGCTTTCGGGAAAATCTTCAAGAGGTGAGCGCCTCTGGATGCCCGCATTGTTCACGAGGATATCGACGGGCGCATGATCCCGCTCGATCCGGGGGATCGCCTCGGCCACCGCTTCGGCATCGGTGACGTCGAACACGGCTTCGTCGACCGCGATCCCCTCACTGCGCAGGGTTTCTGCCGCCTTCGAAAGCTTGGCCGGACCCCGCCCATTGAGGATCACCCGCGCCCCAGCCTGCCCCAGCCCCCGCGCCAGCGCGAAGCCAATGCCCTGGCTCGATCCGGTAATGAGCGCCGTGCGCCCTTCGAGACTGAAGAGAGAGAGGGTCATGCGGTTGTCCTTTCGGCAGGAGTTGCTTACAGCGAAAGCCATAGCGCGCCCCCGCAGAAAGGTCATCCGATGAAAGCTGTCGTCATCCACGCCGCCCGTGATCTGCGCGTCGAAGATCGCGATGCGCCCGAGCCGGCACCGGGGGAAGTCGCCGTCGCCATCCGCGCGGGAGGCATCTGCGGCTCGGACCTGCACTATTATACCAATGGCGGATTCGGGGCGATCCGGGTAATCGACCCGATGGTGCTGGGCCACGAGGTAGCGGGCGAGATCGCCTCCCTCGGGCCGGGGGTGAGCGGCCTCTCCGTCGGCGACCGGGTGGCCGTGAACCCCAGCCTGCCCTGCGGCACCTGCTCCTTCTGTCTGCGCGGCGAGCCGAACCATTGTCTCGACATGCGCTTCTTCGGCAGCGCGATGCGCCGCCCCCATATCGACGGCGCTTTCCGCGAGACCTTGGTGACGGAAGCCGCACGCTGCGTCGTCGTGCCACCCACTATGCCATTCGCCCACGGAGCCTTTGCCGAACCACTCGCCGTCGTCCTCAACGGCGTGCAGAAAGCCGGTCCCCTGATCGGACGCCGGGTTCATGTGGCCGGATGCGGCCCCATCGGTGCGCTGGCCGTTCTCGTCGCCCGCAATGCAGGCGCAGCCGAAATCGTCGCCACCGATATCGTCGATGGTGCTTTGACTATCGCCCGCAAGGTCGGAGCCGACCGCACCATCAACGTTGCCGATGATCCCGACGCCATGGCGGCCTATGCCGCCAACAAGGGCCATTTCGACGTAATGTTCGAAGCCTCCGGCAACGGCGCAGCCCTGCGCACAGGGCTGGAGGTTGTGCGCCCCGGCGGTACGATCATTCAGCTTGGCTTGGGTGGCGATGTGACCGTGCCCCAGAACGTCATCGTCGCAAAAGAACTCACGGTCCGGGGCACCTTCCGCTTCCACGACGAATTCGCCATCGCCACGCGCATGATCGCCGACGGACGCCTCGACATCGCCCCTCTGCTGACCGAATCCCTGCCTGTCGACCGCGCCGAAGAAGCCTTCGCACTGGCCACGGATCGGAGCCGTGCGATGAAGGTACAGCTCGAATTCGGGCGCGTTTGACACCCACACGGTAATGTCGACCCGAACGCCGAACGCTGGAGAACACAGGGCTTCTGGCTCTTTTTGAAGCCGTCTGAATCAATTTTTACTATAAACGGGCGGAGCGAAACCCTCTCTCAACACCCTTATCGTAAACCTGCCGGAAATGGCGCTAGACGCCCTTCGCGCAGGAGACCGACATGAAGATCGTGACACCTTTGACGGCAGCCATAGTCCTGTTCGCCCTCACCGCCTGTGGCGACGAGGCATCGACCGATTCCAGCAACGCCGGTCAGGAACGGCGGGTCGAGGTCGAACAGCCCGCAAGCGCCGACAAGCCAGTGCAGACCGCCGAAAGCATACCCGAGGTCGTCGAAGAACCCGAGCCTGAGCCGGAAGATGCCGTGATCGCCTTCCGGGGCGAGGATGGCGAATTGGCCCTTGCCCGCGACTCCCTGGAGATGGTGTCGCCCGTTCACGACGCGGAAAACGACGTCTGGTCGGTCTTCGTGAAGCTGGACGAGGCTGCCGCCGAGAAATTCTATACCCTGACGACGAAGACGTCCGGCGAGGCACTGCCCATCGTCATAGACGGCATGATCGTCGCTGCGCCCGTGCTGGAAAACCCGGTCTATGGTGGCGGATTCGTCTTCGATGTCGATAACGGCGATGTCGCCAGCACCGTCTTTACGGCCCTGACCGGCCAGGAACAGACCTTCGCCATGCCGCAGGAAATTGCCGCCGAGGACGCCCTGCCGGACGATGCGGAAGAGCCAACAGAAGACGTCGCCAACGTCGAGAGCGACGATGAGAGCAGCGACGAATAACACCGAATGCAGAGGGACACTGCATCGCCTCGCCCCGTAGAACGGGCGGGCGTTTTCGTGTTCGGGGTTCAGCGACCCGGCATTTTCTCTTCGAGGTTTTGTGAACCGTGTTACCCCGCGACTTGATCGCGGGGTCCATGTTTCCGTGCGGGCTGAAAGATGGATTCCGCAATCAAATCGCCGAATGACAAAGACTTTTCACCTCAAAAAAATCCTGTAGACGCTATTCCGCTCTGTGTACGAACACGCTGGGTTGGCGAGAGATAGCGAGATACGGGGGCTGCGCAAGAGCATAATTTACCGCTCAACTCGATCGCATTTCATCCTATACATCCCCCATGGATACATTCGAAATCGACACGGTCGTCATCGGCGCGGGAGTGGTTGGTCTTGCCATCGCGCGGGCGCTGGGCGTGGCCGGGCATGAAACCCTGATCCTCGAAAAGAACGCGGTCTTCGGCGAGGAGACGAGCGCCCGCAATTCCGAGGTGATCCATGCGGGCATCTATTACGATGCCGGGTCGGCAAAGGCCCGCCACTGCGTCGCCGGGAAGCACCGGCTCTACGAGTATTGCGCGCGGTCCGGCATCGCCCATCGCCGCTGCGGCAAGCTGATCGTCGCGACGAACCCGGCGGAGACGGCCCGTCTCGAAGGCATCGCGGCCAAGGCAGCCGCCAACGGTGTGGACGATCTCCAATTTCTTGACCATGCGCAGGCATTGACGATGGAACCTGCCCTGTCGGTGGACAGCGCCCTCCTGTCGCCCTCGACCGGCATCGTGGACAGCCATGCCCTGATGTTCGCCTATCTCGGCGAGGCCGAGGCCCATGGCGCTCAACTCGTAACCCATGCGCCCATCGACGGTGGAACACTGCGCGCGGACGGGCGGATCGACCTCATGGTCGGCGGAGAGGCTCCAATGCGCCTGACCGCACGGCATGTGGTAAATGCAGCGGGCCTCTGGGCGCAGGACGTGGCAGCCCGGATCGAGGGGATGCCCGCCCCGCCGGGGCGCTCGCTGGTCAAAGGCAATTACTTCGCCCTCACGGGCCGCGCGCCCTTCACCCGGCTGATCTATCCGGTGCCGGTGGACGGGGGCCTCGGCGTTCACCTGACCCTCGACATGGCGGGCCGCGCAAAGTTCGGCCCCGATACCGAATGGCTGAACAGCGACGACCCCGCCACCATCGACTACACCGTCGATCCCGCACGGGGCGAGACCTTCTACGACGCCATCCGCCGCTACTGGCCCGCCCTCCCCGACGACGCCCTCGCCGCCGATTACGCCGGTGTCCGCCCCAAAGTCGCCGGAGACGCCTACCCCGACTTCTGCATCGAAGGGCCGAAAACCCACGGCCTCACAGGCCACGTGATGCTCTACGGTATCGAATCCCCCGGTCTCACCTCCTCACTCTCCATCGCGGAAGAGGTGCTTGCGAAGGTGCAATCCTAACCAATCATCGCGATTTCGGGCAGGATTTCACTGTGAAAAGCAGTTTCTTTTTGCGCTGCACATTTCCGCTGTGAGCGCGAACGTTGGTTCGGGTTTCCTAATGATTGTCAGATACACCTCAAGAACAAGGATGGCCGAACCTTCATCCTAAAGCGACCTAGCCCATTCAAATCAAGGGTATTTAGCGGCAATGCCGATTGTTGAAACGATGCACCGATCAGGGCTGGGAAAGATGTTGCCAACGGAAAAAGTACGCGAGCAAATCGATTGGCGTTATGGCAGGTGTCCCTTGGACGCTAATCCCGAGGATTTCGGGCCGTTCCGAGACCTCGTGTTGCTGTGGCAGTCTAAACGACAAGGTCGCTTGCTACCGACACGGGCAGATTTCCAAGTCGCAGACTTCAAGCCGTGGCTTGGCCGCATTGCGATTGCCAATCTGGAGACCGATCCCTTCAATGTCCGCTTTGTCCTTTGGGGCAGCGATCTGGCGACATGGTGGGATGCCGATTACACCAATAAATGCCTGGGCGACCTCGCAACACGACCCGAGCTTTTCAAAGAGATCGAGGGACGGTACTTCTTCGGTATGCAGAAAGATCCATTCATCGGCTTGGTAGAGGGCCAACTGGAACAGCAGTATCAGCGCTATCGAAAGTTGATGGGAGTAGATTTGCCATTGGGAACAAATGGCACCGCCGAAAAAGTGCTCATGGTTCACCAAGAGATTCATCATACTGAATCACTCGAAGAATTGCTGCCCGAAAATCCCGTGCAGCACTACTACTGAGCCATCAACGGCCCGCAAAGCTGGCATGTCCGAATCGTTTACCTTGCCATTACTCAGCGCTGATCGCGTCGAGGATCAGCGAAAAAGCGGTCGGGTCCGATACCATGCGCGAGTGTTCCGCCTCGATGATCGACAGCGTCTTGCGCGGATGCGCTCCTGAATCCTCGAAGCCCGCGCTGGCACTGCTCAGAAGAACCGTTCCGTCGCCATCGGACTGCGAGACCTCCGCGACCTCATGGTCATCGATCATCCGCACAGTTTTCAGAGTCGCCTCCCCCGTTCCCGCGATGACGTGGATATCGAGGCCTTCCGGCGGATCGATACGGCGATCCGCAGCGCGATGAAAGACTTGCGCCCAATCAAGTAGCGCCGCCTGCCGCGCAAGACCCCGTCCATCGGGATCATCCTCGCCGCCCGCCAGCCAGCGCCGCTTATCGGCCTCCAGCGGATTGGCGAGGCCCCAGCCACGGCGTTCCCACAGGGTCGGATCGAATCCGCCATCTGCTCGCACCGTCCCGTCGGCCTCCTGCAACGCGCCTTCCGTTGGTCGAGGCATCAGCTCGAAACTCGACGGATGCGTCGCCAGCATCGTCGTCGGGAAAGTCGGCACCAGCGGCCCTGCGATATGGTTGCCATTGACCGTGTTCCGAATGGCAATGGTGGACCCGCGCAAAGGCGGCCCGACGAGAACCGCGCGCTTGACCTGCTTCGCCCCGGCCCAGGTAATCTCCGGCACCCCGCCCCCTGCATTGAGTGGGGCGGTACCGTACATCAGATAATGCAGAGCGACGGTGCCACCCATGGAATGACCGACAAGGACGACCTTCTCCGCTCCCTCGCCCCGCGCCTCCAAGGCCTTGCCGAGCGCCTGCGCACCATCCACGATGGAACGCCGCCAATCATAGGGAAACGCGGTCAGAGAGGGTCCACTGGCGGGGATTGCCCCCGGTGCAGTCTCACGCAACCCCGCGCGGCCCAAACCATCCAGCGCATCCTCGTAGATCGGGATACTGACACGCATTCCGAGGATCGTGCGTCCCGCCCGACGCAGGGCATCGACGGGGCGGATCGTATCTATCGCAGCTGTCTCGCCTGCGGGCGGAGGCGAGATCGGCAGGGAAAGCTGACGCAGCCCATCCGGCGTGCGCGGATCGAGCGAGAGCGCGTCTTGCTGCCCCCACACCCGCTCCCCCGTCTCGACATTCTCCAGCGTGGCGGCCAACGTACCGGGCAAGAACACGACTACCGGCGCACGCGCCGTTACCTGTGGCCTCGCCGTTTCGGCCAGTACCGGCAGATCGGGGCCAGTTGAACACCCAGACAGAAGGGCGAAGAGGGCAGGCAAAGTCAATTTCCGAGCCGACATACGACCCTCCCGTTCCTGTGCTTCCATGCGCAACGCCACTGCACACCATATCGATCCCACACAGAGGGGTCGCCGGGAAAGTTTCACCAAAAATGTCGCCTTCACGATCCAAACTATGTTGGCCTATCAGGACTAGAGCATCGATGAAATCCACAGCATCAAATATGCAATCTGAAAATTTTGACTCAATGAAGTAAATATCTGAAGATGATCGACACTATCAAACATTCGTTTCAGGAGAACACTCATGGATCGACGCTCATTCATAACCAAAGCCGGATTGATCGGCGCGGCTGGAGCAACAAGCCTTGCAGCCCCGGCAATCGCACAGAGCAGAAAGACGCTGACCATCGTTTCGACATGGCCTCGTGACTTTCCAGGGTTGGGGACATCTGCCCAGCGACTTGCAAAACGGATCACCGATATATCCGATGGCAAGCTGAAAACGGAATATTTCGCAGCGGGCGAGAAGGTTGGAGCCTTCGACGTCTTCGACGACGTCGCTTCCGGCAACAGCCAGGCTTATATCGCCGCCGACTACTACTGGATCGGCAAGCATCCGGGTTTCGCCTATTTCACCGCCGTCCCCTTCGGCATGACGACCCCGGAATGGAATGCATGGATAAAGTTTCAGGGCGGTCAGGCGCTTTGGGACGAAATTTCAGGGGAATTCGACCTCAAGGCGCTGCCCTGCGGAGCGACAGGCACCCAGATGGGCGGTTGGTTCAATAAGGAGATCGAGTCAGCGGATGACCTGAGCGGCCTCAAGATGCGGATTCCCGGCCTCGGCGGTACGGTCATGTCCAAACTCGGCGTCTCGACCGTTTCCCTGCCGGGTGGCCAGATCTACGAGAACCTCGTCTCCGGTGCCATTGAGGCGACGGAGTGGGTCGGCCCGTTCAACGACTATTTCATGAAGTTCTACGAGGCAGCGAAATACTACTACACCGCCGGAATGCACGAGCCGGGGGGCGGCCTCGCATTCGGCATGAACAAGGCATGGTGGAGCGGTCTTGGCGACTGGGAAAAGGCCGTCATCGAAGCGGCCTGCTACGAGGAACACGCGGCGCAACCCGAAGAAGCCTCAGCGAATAATGGCATCTACCTGCAACGCCTCATCGACGATCACGGGGTCGAGTTGCGATCCTTCAACGACGACGTATGGGACGCCTTCGGCGAGGCCGCAGAAGCGGTGTTCGAGGAGACGCGGGACCATTCGCCGCTTGCCAAGAAAATCGATGAAGGATTCCAGAAGTCACTGCGCGAGATCGGCGCATTCCGCAAAGTTGCCGAGATCGAGTTCTCGAACCAGCGCAACCGCGTTCTGGGCATCTGATCGCGCTTCCGACGACGCCCCGTCCGGCATCGACCGGATGGGGCAACACCGCTCAGGAACGCTCGCGCATTACCATGGCCACGCCAATGACTGCCATAAAGATCCCACAGAGGGCCGCGATGCCAAACGTCTCGCCGAACAAGGCCCAACTCATCAACGCCGTACAAGGCGGAACGAGATAGAAGAGGCTCGCCACCCTACCCGCAGAGTCTTGCCGGATCAGCACCATGAGCAGACCCACCGCTCCGAGCGACAGCACGATGACCAGCCAGCCGAGCGCAAAAACGAACTCGACCGTCCACTCGATCCGGTTTGTCTCCAGCAGCAGGGCCAGCGGCGTCAAAACGGCAAGCGCAGCGGCGAACTGTATCGCCGTTCCCGCCCGCATCGGCACTCCCGCACAGAACCGCTTCTGATAGAGCGTCGCCACCGAGATCGACAGTAGCGACATCAGGCACAGTCCAACGCCAGTCGTATCGCCCAGCCCGTCGCCCAGCTTTTCGGCAACCACCAGCGCGACCCCCGTAATCCCGAAGCCCAGCCCCACCCATTGCATCCGCGTCATCGTCTCGCCCAGTACCCACCGCGCGAGAAAAGCGGTCAGGATAGGCTGCATACTTACGATCAACGCCGAAACCGCCGCCTCGACCCCCAGCGAAATCGCCACGAAGACGCCACCGAGATACGATGCATGCAGCAGGATACCAACGAACGCCATATGCGCCGCCTGCCTGCCCGTCGGCCACGGACTGCCCGCCAGCAGTGCCCAGAGAGTTAGCGCAGCACTCGCCAGCGCGAACCGCACGGACAGAAACGTCAGCGGTTCAGCATAGGGAAGGCCATATTTTGCGCCGATGAATCCCGTACTCCACAGCACTACGAACAGCGGCGCAGCGACCGTTCCGAGCGTAAAGAGTGACCCCCGCTCGGCGTTCATGCAACGATACGACTGGACAACGCAGCTTTCGCCTATATTTCGCCCATCAGGGCTTTTGTGGAGAAACATTGGATATGGCGATCAAAGAGCTACCACCGATCGGCAGCGATGCAAGCTTGCTGATCGTTGATGATGATGCACCGTTTCGCACGCGGTTGGCTCGCGCGATGGATGGGCGGGGCTTCGTGACGACCGCCCTCGAAAGCGTTGAGGAAGGCATCGCCCACGTGCGCCGCTCAGCGCCCGCCTATGCGGTGATCGATCTGCGACTTGAAGACGGCAACGGTCTCGACGTGGTCGAAGAAATCCGCAAGACGCGGGAGGATGCGCGGGTCATCGTGCTGACCGGTTATGGCGCAATCGCGACTGCGGTGGCAGCGGTGCGGGCCGGAGCGGTGGATTATCTCGCCAAACCCGCCGATGCGGACGATATCGAGAGCGCCTTGCGGGCACCCGATTCAGGAAAACCGCCGCCCCCTGAAAACCCCATGTCCGCAGACCGGGTCCGTTGGGAGCATATCCAACGGGTGTTTGAACTGTGCGACCGCAACGTTTCCGAAACCGCGCGTCGACTGAACATGCACCGCCGAACATTGCAGCGCATCCTCGCCAAGCGCAGCCCTCGCTGATCGGACCGCCTGACACGAAAAAGCCGCCCACGCATGATGCGGGGCGGCTTCTCCGTTCATTTAATGCAGTGAATCAGACGTCGTCGCCGAGCGCGCCTTCAACGTCGCCTTTCAGCTTCTGGGCCTTACCCTTGAGCTGCTGCGCTTCGCCTTCTGCTTCCAGCTTCTCGTTATCGGTCGCCTCGCCGATGGCATCTTTCACCTTACCAGTGGTGTCATTCGCTGCGCCTTTGATCTTGCTGGTCATCTCGCCCATGATCGTTCTCCTGACTATGTGTCGAACCGCGATTGCCGTCCGTTCTGTACTGGGGCAATGGAAGGACGGCGGAAATGTTCCACGATGATTTACGATAGACGACGAACCGCACGCGGTGCATGACGGCCCCGAGCCTGTCCATTCGTCCAAAACCCGGAGCAAAGCCGTGCCCCAACCCGATCACGTCACCCGCCTGAACGATGCCGAAGAAGCGGCGCTGGATGATGACCTGAAAGCTTATTTCGCGAAATGCCATGAAAAGCTGGGCATGGTGCCGAACGTCTTGCGCGCCTATGCCCTGCGGCCCGAGAAGCTGCGGATGTTCTCGCGCATGTATAACGAACTGATGCTGGGCGAATCGGGCCTGTCCAAGCTGGAGCGCGAAATGATTGCCGTTGCCGTTTCGGCGGCGAACCGCTGTTACTACTGCCTCGTCGCCCATGGACAGGCCGTGCGCGCTCTCTCGGATGACCCCGAACTCGGCGAGATGCTTGCGTTCAACTACCGCGTCGCCGCCCTGCCCCCGCGCCAGCGGGCGATGCTCGATTTCGCGTGGAAGCTGACCGTCACACCGCAGGATATCGCGGAGACGGATCGCGAAGGGCTGCGCGCGGAAGGGTTTTCGGACGAGGACATCTTCGACATCTGCGACGTGGCCGCATTCTTCAACTACACGAACCGCGTAGCCCATGGCACGGACATGATGCCGAACACCGAATACCACGCGATGAACCGGTGACGCAGCCCACCGCAGGCGCTCCGCCGACCCGTGTCGATGCCTCCACAGGCAGGCTCGTCTCGCTGATGCTGCTCGCCCTCGCCCTGCTCGCCGTACAGGACGCGATGGCGAAGCTGCTGGGCGAAGTCCACTCGATCTGGCAGTTTCACCTCATCCGCTCGATCTTCATCATCGGGCTGATGAGCCTCTATGTCTGGATCAGGGGTTTCGGGCCGGGTCTGGCCGTGCATAGACCCGGCTGGGCCGTCCTGCGCGGGGCGCTGATGTATACCGCGTTCCTGCTGTTCTATCTGTCCATGACCCTCGCCAGCTTTTCGCTTTCATCGGCAGCCTTCTTCACGATGCCGCTCTACATCACGCTTCTCGGCATCGTCTTCGGGGGCGAACAGGCGAACACGACACGGCTAGCGGCGCTCGTCGCGGGGTTCGCAGGCGTTCTCCTCATCGTCCAGCCATGGGCCGAGGAACCCGCCTTCGAACTGATCTATGCGCTCGTGGGGGCGGTCTGCTATGCGCTGGCAATGTCGATAACCCGGCTCAAGCTGTCGGGGGACGGGTCGGCAGGCATCTACGCGGTGCAGTGCCTCGTCTACATCCAGATTTCCATCATCGCGATCATGGCACTCGATATTCTCTCCCCCGCGCCAGAGGCGGTCGAAGCGATACCGTTCCTGCTATCGGGCTGGACCGTCCCGTCAGGCGCATCATGGTGGATACTGGTCGCATGCGCCGTGACCCACCTTGCCGGATCACTGGCGCTGATCCGCGCCTATCAGACCGGCGAGGCGGGCATCGTCGGCCCGCTGGAGTTCATGTACCTGCCCATGGCAACACTGCTCGATATCGCGATCTGGGGCGTAACGCCGACCGTCACGACGTTGGCCGGTATGGCCCTGATCGCTGCGGCAGGCATCGCCATCGCGCGCGCCGGGGCACGATAAAGCGTATTGCATTTAGAACGATATGACACACTGCATCGGCTTTCGCGTTCGAGCCGCAGGCGAGAGGCAGCGAAACCCGATCCGACTTAAATGCAAACGCGCTCTAGCGCCACGCCGATGTCGCGAACGGGCGCGCATAGTCGCGCAGGGCATGACGATCTGGCAGGATGAGTACCGAGTCTCCCAAAGCCGCGGCAAATACCGTCCTGCTGACCATCTTCGCCATGTGCTTCTTCGCGATGCAGGACACGATGGTGAAGGTCATCAGCGATTCCGTGTCGATCTGGCAGCTTTATCTCGCCCGCGCAGTCGTAGTGTTGGGGCTGCTGACTGCTACCATGGGGTTTTTCAGGCCCATGAGCGGGCTGAAGCTGGTCAATCCGGGCTGGGCCGCCCTGCGCTCGGTCTTCATGGCCGGGGCGTTCCTGTGCTTCTATTTGTCGATGCCGTTTCTCTCGCTCTCTCAGGCGGCGGCGGCATTTTTCACCGGGCCGTTGTTCATCACCCTGTTCGGAGCGATCATCAACGGCGAGCGCGTGGGGCCACGCCGGATCATGGCGCTGATCCTCGGGTTTCTCGGCGTCCTCGTCATCATCGAGCCATGGGGCGAACGGCTGGAGCCGATGATGCTGCTGCCCATCGGAGCGGCCATGTCCTACGCCATGGCCATCGTCATCACCCGTGCGCGCTGTCTGGAGGACAGCGCCGTTGCGCTCTCGACGGTGCAGAACGTAATCTTCGCGCAGATTGCACTGATCGGGCTGATCCTGACGGATACGATGCAACCCGATGCCGAGGCCGTTGCAAGCTATCCGTTTTTGCTCGCCCCATGGACGCGCGCCGACCTGATCGTCTGGCTGATGATCGCCGGAACTGCCGTGACACATATCGTGGGGGCGATCACCCTCAC
>CALHLW010000115.1 GCA_938034615.1 uncultured Neomegalonema sp.
ATCTTCGCAATCGGTGCCTTCGCAAGCAACATCTCTTCGATCTGCTGCCGTTCCATCAAATCCAACTCGGTATGCGTCATTCTGGGCCTCCATTTCCCGCTCAGAATAGAGCGAATGTCGCAACCCAATCTAGAATCCACCCGGCTACAATCAGAAATCCCATAATGAAAATTATGGAAAGAAAATGAACATTATGTTTGACGAAACGGGACGCCCGCAACGTCATCTCCCCGCAGGTCTTTTGCGGGTTCCCACGTCTCCGGACTGGCGACCAGTGCTGCGATGGCGTCAGAGGATGCGTCCAGTAGGCGCTCGCCTTTCTCTGCAGAAGCTTTGGCGGGCAAGCCGGAGACGCCGTTACCCGTCATGTGCTGGAACGGTCGCCAACGATACGAGGCCTCGCCAGCGTAAAGAAATCCGCGTCCCCGATCAGTGTTGAGCGATGCGAGGTCCGAGGCGTCCACAAGATCGGGTTTGAGAGCCAGCATCATAGACGTCTCGGCCTCGCCTGCGTGCATGATGCCGGGTTGGTCTTCTAGGATCGGTGCGATGGTTTTCGCCGCCTCATTCGCATAGGTTGTCGCCACGATGATCGCGCAGGTTTCCTGCGCCAGCCGATCAGCGGCGAACTGAATAGCGAGGATATTGCCGCCGTGGCTGTTCGATAGCAGTATTTTTCGGAAACCGTGTTGGATCGCGCTCCGCACGAGGCATTGAATCACGGCGATGAAGGTATCATGGTCCAGCGTCAACGTGCCCCCGAACGGCATGTGATGGCCTGACAACCCGGAGAACACGACGGGTGCCACGACCGTCGGTTGGTGCGTATACGCTTTTCGAGCCGCCCGGCGCGCAATCTCGCCTCCAATGCAGGTATCCGTCATGGTGGGCAGGTGCGGGCCGTGCTGCTCGGTCGCGGCGACTGGGAAGATGACGACGGCATCGTCTTCTGCCAACGCGCGCAATTCATGGGCTTTCAGGCGTTCCCATTCGACTTCCGGGCCATTAGAATGGGACATCGGAGTCTCCCTTGTCGGCTTTTTCCAAGTAGGATGCGACGACGCGCTTCGAGCCGCTCGGGAATTCGACCGAAACCTTGTCGTCTTCGATCTCCGCCACCTCGCCGTAGCCGAATTTCTGGTGGAACACGCGGTCGCCCGGTTTGAAGTCGGGCAAAGCCTTCGCGTCGATCACCACTGGAGCGCGCTTGGTCGTCTTCGCCGCATTCTCCTGCATCCGCCGCCAGCCGGGGGAATTGTAACTATCGGCATTCGACATGCGGGTTTCCATGGCCGATGACCCCGCCCCGAAGGTGCTCGCGCCGCCATAAGCGCCGCCATAGAGGCCGGGTGCGGTCAGCACATCGACGTGGTCCTCGGGCAATTCATCCACGAAGCGGGACGGCATCGCCGATTGCCATTGGTTGTAGATGCGGCGATTGGCGCTGAACGTGATGGTCGAGAGTTTACGCGCGCGGGTGACGCCCACATAGGCAAGGCGGCGTTCTTCCTCCAGCCCCTTGCGGCCCAGCTCGTCCATCGAGCGCTGTGACGGGAACAGGCCGTCCTCCCATCCGGGCAGGAAGACGACGTCGAATTCGAGGCCCTTCGCGCCATGGAGGGTCATAATGCTGACGCTCGGCAATCCTTTGTCCTGCGCGTTGTCCATGACGAGGGACACGTGCTCCAAAAAGCCGCCCATCGTTTCGAATTCCGAGATCGAGCGGACGAGTTCCTTGAGGTTTTCGAGCCGTCCTGGCGCATCCGCCGACCGGTCGTTCTTCCACATATCGGTATAGCCACTCTCGTCGAGGATCGTCTGGACGAGTTCCCACGGTTCGACCTTGCCCGCCTGCAACGTCTCGCGCCAGCGGGCGAAATCGGTGAGGACGCGCGACAGGCTGTTGCGCGCGCGGGCGGTGAGAGCCTTGTCGTCACTATCGCAAAGGATCGCCGCCGCCTGAATGAGCGGTATGTCCTGCCGCCGCGCGGCTTCATTCACCGTCTGCACCGCCTTATCGCCAAGACCCCGTTTGGGTACGTTGACGATGCGTTCGAAGGCCAAGCCGTCATTGGGCTGGGCGACGACTCGGATATAGGCGATGGCGTCGCGGATTTCCTGTCGTTCATAGAAACGCGGTCCGCCAATCACACGATACGGCAACCCGATGCTCAGGAAACGGTCCTCAAAGGCGCGCATTTGGTGCGTCGCCCGCACAAGCACGGCCATTTCATTGAGGTTCATGGCATCAAGACCGCGTGTTCCCTTTTGCAGCGCTTCGATTTCCTCGCCAACCCAGCGGGCTTCCTCGTCGCCGTCCCAGACGCCCATGAGGCGAACCTTCTCGCCCTCCCCTGCTTCGGTCCACAGCGTCTTGCCGAGGCGTTCCTCGTTGCCGGAGATAATCTTCGACGCAGCGGCGAGGATATGGGGAGTAGAGCGATAATTCTGCTCCAGCCGCACGACCTTCGCGCCCTCGAAATCCTTCTCAAAACGCAGGATATTGCCGACCTCGGCCCCCCGCCAGCCATAGATCGACTGGTCGTCATCGCCGACGCAGCAGATATTGCGGCTGCGCTGGGCCAGTAGCCGCAGCCAGAGATACTGCGCGACATTTGTGTCCTGATATTCGTCCACGAGGATGTAGTGGAACCAGGATTGATAGCGGTCGAGAATGTCGGGGTGCGTCTGGAAGATCGTGAGGGTATGCAACAGCAGATCACCAAAATCGGCGGCGTTCAGCGTCTTCATCCGCTTCTGGTATTCGAGATAGAGCGCTCCGCCCTTCCCGTTCGCGTATTGCTCGCCTTCCTTGGCCGGCACCTTGTTCGGCGTCAGGCCGCGATTCTTCCAGCCGTCGATCATTCCGGCGAGCATTCGGGATGGCCAGCGTTTTTCGTCTATGCCATCGGCGCGGATGAGTTGTTTCAGCAGCCTGATCTGGTCATCGGTATCGATAATCGTGAAGTTCGATTGTAGATCGACGAGTTCCGCATGGCGGCGAAGGATTTTCGCGCTGACTGAGTGAAACGTCCCCAGCCATGGCATTCCCTCGACCGCATGGCCGACGAGTGACCCGATCCGCTCGCGCATTTCCCGCGCGGCCTTGTTCGTGAAGGTCACACAAAGGATTTCGTTGGGGCGCGCCCTGCCCGTTCGAAACAGATGCGCAATTCGGGTCGTCAGCACACGGGTCTTCCCAGTTCCCGCTCCCGCCAACACGAGCAGTGGTCCGTCCAAAGTTTCCACCGCCTCCTTCTGCGCGGGGTTCAGGGTGTCGAGATAGGGCGTGTCCTGAACGACCTGCGGCACGACTGCCGCCGCCCGCTGGGAAAGCGGGCGGTTATCAGCGGCGAATCCTTCATCGGCAAATGGATCAGACATTGAGTACGATTAGCGCGGGTCGTTCTGATAGGCAATCAGTGTTCTTGTCTTGTTCGAAAAGTTGGTTGTCGTTTTGTGTTTAAAAATAAAAATGGGGTTTCTGAAATAAACACGCACGTCCGATGACGTTCCGTTGAATGTGGGAAACGGAACGGTCGTTGCGGCGTTAATCAGTTACACACTCGATAAGGTGGGTAATGTAACAACCAGTTCGTTTAAGGAGATCTTCAATGAGCATGAATCATCAGTCTGAGCGCCTCGAAACAATGATTGCCGACGGTAGTGGCCCGATTCTCGTTACATTTCATAACGGTAAATGCGAAGATGGTATCTGTGGCATTCAAAACGATTACTTTGACCGAACCGCGAGCGATCTACGCGAAAGTTCTGCGCGCTTCGAGCATATCGACCTCGATGTATCGCCAGAACTGACTGCAAAGTACCGTATCGACACCCTGCCAACTGCAATTCTGTTCGTTGATGGCAAGGTTGAAACACGGCTGTCAGGCCTGACTGATCCCGGCGTTCTCGCATGCACTGTTCTGGCGCATGTGAAGGAAGGCGCAGAGTTAATGGCCCGCTCTGGCAATATCTGCCCTCTGCCGCAGGTCGCCGCTTGATGCCCAAGATTTATTCCCCGCACAACGATATGCTTGTGCGGGGATGATACGATTGTTTCGGGCCAAGTCGGCAAGAATCACAGCAGCATCACATCACGTTCCCAAACACTACGAACTCTGATCGCAGTAACCACCCAGCCCCTACAACGGAATATTATCGTGCTTCTTGTAGGGCACTTCCACATGCTTGTTCCGCAGCGCCGCAAACGCTCGGCACACCCTGCGACGGGTGCTGTGAGGCATGATGACTTCGTCGATGAAGCCTTTTTCAGCGGC
>CALHLW010000116.1 GCA_938034615.1 uncultured Neomegalonema sp.
CCGCCGCCCCCCGCATCGCCATATCCAGCAGCACACAATCCTCCACCGACCGCGCCAGCGGCCCGATGGTGTCGAGCGTCAGCGACAGCGGCGCGACCCCGCCCTTGTCGATCCGCCCCTCGCTGGATTTATACCCCGTCAGCCCACAGAACGCGCTCGGCACCCGCACCGACCCGCCCGTATCCGAGCCAATCGCGCAGGGCACGATCCCGGCGGCCACCGCCACCGCCGACCCCGAAGAAGACCCCCCCGGCGCGCGCGGCGTGGCGCGGTCATGCGGATTATGCGGCGTCCCGTAATGTGGATTGAGGCCTAGCCCGGAGAACGCGAATTCCGTCAGGTTCGTCTTCCCGACGAACACCATCCCCGCCCGATCCAGCCCCGCCGCCAGAGGCGCATCCGCCACCGCCGGAGCCGCATCGCGAAGAAGACCGGACGCCGCCGTCGTCACTTCGCCACGCAGGTCGATCAAATCCTTGATCCCCACCGGCACCCCATCCAGCGCCGAAGCCGGACGCCCCGCCGCAATCCGCGCCTTGGCGGCGGCAGCCTGCGCCAACGCCCTCTCCCGCGTCACCGCAATAAACGCATGAGGCACCGCCCCACCCTCGATCTCCGAAAGCGCCGCCTCCGCCAACGCCACAGGACAAACCTCCCCAGCATGAAGCGCCCGCCCGATGGCGGCGGCGGAGAGACGCGAGATGTTTTCGAGATCGGTCATGGCGCTGTTCCCTCATTACTCATGCGCGAGTTTTGGACGCACACCGATGCGGGTCAAGAAATCGTTCGCCCATAGAAATCAGCCAAAGCCGTATCCGTCGTCACGAGGTCCATATCGAAGTGCCGTGCCGTCGAGACGATGATCCGGTCGAACGGATCGCGATGATCCCAATCCAGAAGCGCCGCCTCATTCAGGATCGGGCCATTCAACGACCGAACGCCAATATTGGCCTGACGCGCAATATCCGTCAGCTTGGCGGCATGGGGAGCCATCTCCGGCCATTTGCCATGCCGTACCTTCTGGCCGATTTCATAGAAACTGATCGGTGAGACGAAGAAAAGCCGGTTCCCGGTCAGAACATCCCTCTGCGCGGCAGACAAACGGAAGCCGACAGCGTTCTCATCCAATATGGCCGCAAAGACTCCGGTATCGACGAGAACGCTCATGATCCGGCGACATTACCTTCCCAGGCAGCGAGATCATCCTCGGAAAGCGGCTCGGTAAAATCGGGCGCGGTGCCGAGTTGACCCTTCAGGATACCCAACCGCACCCCCCCGCCCCTGAGTGAGGCCCGAAGCCGCGCAACGACTTCATCGTCCAGCGACCGTGCGTTCCGTTCCGCTTCGCGCACCAGTTCCAGCCGCATCTCGGGCGGAAGGTTACGAATCGTGATCGGCGTTGACGGATCGAACATCGTCTGAACTCCCAAGGGATCGCAGCAAAGATAAATGGCCGCCGCTCCCCTGTCAAAGAACCCTCTTCTTGCCGGCGTATCCCTGCGCCCTCACATCCGCTTGACGACCCCCCCGACCGGCCCCATAACCCGCCCATGACCAAGATCGAAAACATCCGCAATTTCTCCATCGTCGCGCATATCGACCATGGGAAATCCACGCTCGCCGACCGGCTGATCCAGTCCACCGGCACCGTGGCCGACCGGGACATGGAGGAGCAGCTGCTCGACTCGATGGATATCGAGAAGGAGCGCGGGATCACGATCAAGGCGCAGACGGTGCGGATCGAGTATCCGGCCAATGACGGCGAGACCTATATCCTCAACCTGATCGACACCCCCGGCCATGTGGACTTCGCCTATGAGGTCAGCCGCTCGATGCAGGCCGTCGAAGGCTCCCTCCTCGTCGTCGATGCCTCCCAAGGCGTCGAGGCGCAGACGCTGGCCAATGTCTATCAGGCCATCGAGGCCGACCACGAGATCGTCCCCGTCCTCAACAAGATCGACCTGCCCGCCGCCGAGCCGGAGCGCGTCTGTGCCCAGATCGAGGACGTCATCGGCATCGATGCCTCCGACGCCATCCATATCTCCGCCAAGTCGGGCCTAGGCATCCCCGACGTGCTGGAGGCCATCGTCAGCCGCCTCCCCGCACCGAAGGGCGATCCCGACGCGCCGCTCAAAGCCCTGCTGGTGGATTCATGGTACGACGCCTATCTCGGCGTCGTCGTCCTCATCCGCGTCATGGACGGCACGCTGAAAAAGGGCCAGCGCATCCGCATGATGAAGGCCAATGCCGTCTATCCGGTGGACCGCGTCGGCGTCTTCCGCCCCGGCATGGAGCAGGTGGAAACCCTCGGCCCCGGCGAGATCGGTTTTCTGACGGCTTCCATCAAGCAGGTCCGCGATACGAAAGTCGGCGACACGATCACGCTGGAGAAGGGCGGCGCGACCGACGCCTTGCCCGGCTACAACCCCTCCGTTCCGGTCGTCTTCTGCGGCATCTTCCCGGTGGACGCGGCGGATTTCGAGGATTTGCGCGCCGCCGTCGAGAAACTGGCCCTGAACGACGCCTCCTTCTCCCACGAGGTCGAGACGAGCGCGGCCCTCGGTTTCGGGTTCCGCTGCGGCTTCCTCGGGTTGCTGCATCTGGAGATCATCACCGAGCGGCTGGAGCGCGAGTACAATGTCGATCTCATCACCACCGCGCCGTCGGTCGTCTACCACCTGAACATGCGCGACGGCACGACCATCGAGATGCACAACCCCGCCGACATGCCCGACCCCATGCATATCGAGGCGACCGAGGAGCCATGGATCAAGGCGACGATCCTCGTGCCGGACGAATATTTGGGCGATATCCTGAAACTGTGTCAGGAACGGCGCGGGGTGCAGCTCGACCTGACCTATGCTGGCACGCGGGCGATGGTGGTGTATCGCCTGCCGCTCAACGAAGTAGTGTTCGATTTCTACGACCGCCTCAAGTCCGTCTCGCGCGGCTATGCCAGCTTCGA
>CALHLW010000117.1 GCA_938034615.1 uncultured Neomegalonema sp.
CCCGTCGATCACCTGATTGTACTTCATGCCATGCTCGCGCGCACCGGCGTTGATACGCTGAATCCACAGGGCGCGGAAGTTACGCTTGCGAACCTTGCGGTCGCGATAGGCATATTGCTGGGCTTTATCGACGGCCTGCGTAGCGACCCGGAAGACGTTCTTGCGCCGTCCGTAATAGCCTTTGGCCTGTTCGAGAACCCGCTTGTGGCGTGCCTTCTGGACGGTACCGCGTTTAACTCGTGACATCGGTTCCCCTCCTTATCGGCTGTACGGCAGGAACTGCCGGACGATTTTCTGGTCGGGTTCGGACAGAACCATCGTCCCGCGCGAGTCGCGCAGGAACTTGTTCGTCCGCTTGATCATGCCGTGCTGCTTCCCGGCGGGCGAACCCTTGATCTTCCCGGTAGCCGTCACGCGGAAGCGCTTCTTGGCTCCCGACTTCGTCTTCATCTTGGGCATTTCGCTCTCCTGGTCGGTGGTGCGTATATGACCCCCTCGGCAGCCCTTTTGGCCGGAGGATCGGACAAGAAGATGTCGGTTATCCGGGACAGCGCAGAATTGCAAGCGATACAGTGCTATTTGCAGCGCGATTGCTTGTGCTCACGCAACACCGTCAACAAGCTATCGAGGTCTTCTGCGCTCGATGCATAGACCGGAAAGTGTTTCGGTTGCTTGAGGCCGCCACTCATGATCGTCCGCATTCCATCTTCAAGAACCGAGGATGACACGCCCATCGTGATGTTGGTGATCCGATCATCGTTCAACACAGCATCGCGCAGTGCCTCGAACGTGCCTTTCGTCTCGCGCCAGCGCAGGTCCGAACTGTCGCCGAACGGCAGGCTGAATTTCATCTTGCCGAACTGGCCGAACTTGCGAATGCCCTCGGCTTTTTCATGCGTCTCTGCCCGCGCGACCATCACATCGACGATGGCTCTGTTTGTCGTATCATCACCGCCCACGACCTCCGCAGCGCTAGCGATACCGATGACGAAGCCATCCGCATCTTTGCGCCGCACAGTCCTCAGGTCAAAGTTCCGTAGATCGAATTTCTCGAAGGAGTGCGTGAGAATGCGCTCGCCTTTCTGCGCCGTGCCGGGAAACGGCGATTTCGGCATATCTGCCGCGCCATCCCCGCCCATGCTGACGGCCAGCTTGCGATAGGCTTCGACCATCGCCGCTTCCGCATCCGCGCGCCACGCCCAGGAATGAACTTCGAGCGCAATCACGCATCCATCTGCCGTAATCCGATATTCCGGCGCGGGCAGTCCAGCACCGGGCGATTTCGGAAAGACACTGGGTAGCAAGGCCTTCTGATACGCCACATAAGACCCCAACGCCTCGATGGCCTTCTGCGGCACAGGTGGTTTTGCGCTCAAGGCAGTTGCAGGCTTCGACCCACCCTGAAGCAACGTATTCGCACCGATGGCACCACCAAGTCCGAGGGCTACGGCAAGCACTGCGTAGAGAATGTTCATGCTGGATCGTCCATGGGTTAGTTGGGATGCTCCAACCCTGCCATCCAGTCGTAAAGAACGGGTTCCCCTATTCGGCGTAGGCCGCCGTGCGCTCCACATCGCTCAAAACGTGAGGCTTCACGATACTGCGCCCCGTTGCCGCATCAAAGAACGGCGTCTTCCGCCACTTCCCGTTCAACCGCGAGCGCAAGGCATTGCGCATCGTTCGATACATCAGCCGCATCATACTGCCTTTATCTTCCGGCACGGGCCCGGTCGCATGATCGGCTTTGTAATGCAGCAAGACCGGCCCCAAAGCATCGGAGGAAACATCGAAATTCGCCGTCGTGAATCCCGCAAAGGACAGCTTCGGCGTTCCCATCGTATTGCAGATCGGCGTATCGCAGCACCGCGCATACCAGCGATAAAGACCCTTCCGCGCCAATTGCAGCACCGCAAGCTGATCACGACCTTCTCGAATCTCTACCTGCCACGGCTGCGTCTGATACAGGTCCGTCCCGCCACTTTCATCGAGAATACGCGCTTCCTGCCCCAGATGCCGTGCGTAAGCACGACAATCTACGCAGTAACAGATCGCATGGTTCCCCGTCCGCTCCGACACATCCCTGATGACGGCCCGAAAGCCTCCGCAAGCGCATGTCAAAGCAATATCATGACCCATGATCTCTCTTTCCCACAATGTCGATCCAGAACACGAACGCACTGGATCAACGATATAACGATTTCTGCATATCATGATTGCGTCCAAATTTACATCCTGTTAAGGGAGCAATTATGACGGAGGGTGCGCCCTCCCCAACCTCACCGAACAGGATGCCTTCTATGGACGCACCGTCGCACACCGACTATGCCATCGCCGATATCGGTCTCGCCGAATTCGGTCGCAAGGAAATCGACATCGCCGAAACCGAGATGCCGGGCCTGATGGCCTGCCGCGATGAGTTCGGCAAGGACAAGCCGCTCAAGGGCGCGCGCATCACCGGCTCGCTGCACATGACGATCCAGACCGCCGTGCTGATCGAAACGCTGGCCGAACTGGGCGCGGATATCCGCTGGGCGACCTGCAACATCTTCTCGACGCAGGATCATGCTGCCGCAGCCATCGCGGCTGGTGGTACACCGGTCTATGCGATCAAGGGCGAGAGCCTCGAAGACTACTGGCTATATGTCGACAAGATCTTCGACTGGCCCGTGACCGCCGAAAATCCCGAGGGCACGCCGAACTTGATCCTCGACGATGGCGGCGACGCCACGATGTACATCATCCTCGGTGCCAAGCTCGAAGCGGGCGAAGACATCATTCCGAATCCCGAGAACGAGGAAGAGGAAGTCGTCAAGGCGCAGATCCACGCGCGCCACAAGCAGTCGCCGGGCTGGTTCACGAAACGCCGCGATGCGATCATGGGCGTCTCCGAAGAAACCACCACAGGCGTTCACCGCCTCTACACGCTGGCGAAAAAGGGTGAACTGCCCTTCCCCGCCATCAACGTGAACGACAGCGTGACCAAGTCGAAGTTCGACAACCTCTATGGCTGCCGCGAGTCGCTGGTTGACGGCATCCGCCGCGCGACCGACGTGATGATGGGCGGCAAGGTCGCTGTTGTCTGCGGCTTCGGCGATGTGGGCAAAGGCTCCGCCGAATCCCTCCGCTCGCAGGGCGCGCGCGTCATGGTCACGGAAATCGACCCCATCTGCGCCCTTCAGGCCGCGATGCTCGGTTACGAAGTCACCACGATGGACAAGGCCGCAAACAAGGGCGACATCTTCGTCACCACGACCGGAAACAAGGACGTCATCACCGTCGACCACATGCGCGAGATGAAGGACCGGGCCATCGTCTGCAACATCGGCCACTTCGACTCCGAAATTCAGGTTGCCGGTCTGCGCAACATGAAGTGGAACAACATCAAGCCACAGGTGGACGAAATCGAGTTCCCTGACGGCAAGAAGATGATCCTGCTCGCCGAAGGCCGCCTGGTGAACCTCGCCTGCGCCACGGGCCACCCGTCCTTCGTGATGTCGGCCTCCTTCACCAATCAGGTGCTGGCGCAGATCGAACTCTACAAGAACAACGACAAGTACGAGAACCAGGTCTACGTCCTACCCAAGCATCTCGACGAAAAGGTCGCGACTCTGCACCTCGAAAAGCTCGGCGTCGAACTGACCAAGCTGTCGAACGAACAGGCCGAATACATCGGTGTCCCTGAGCAGGGACCGTTCAAACCCGACCACTACCGCTACTGACATTGCGTCCCCTCTCCCGCTTGCGGGAGAGGGTTAGGGAGGGGGCGCGAGCATTGCGAGCGTCTGTTCTCTCCGTTGGAAACGATGGTTGCAGCGGCGAGCCTCCCCTCCCAACCCTCTCACCGCAGGCGGGGAGAGGGTTATTGACCGCTCTCCAACCTGAAAGCACGCGCCATGACCCGCAAAGATTATCTCTTCACCTCCGAATCCGTCTCCGAAGGTCACCCGGACAAGGTGTCCGACGCCATTTCCGACGCCATCGTCGATCTGTTCATCGGCAAGGAGCCGGAGGCCCGCGTCGCTGTCGAGACGCTGACCACCACCAACAATGTCGTCCTTGCGGGCGAAGTGCGCGGCTCGGCCACGCGCGACGAAATGATCGCCACCGCGCGCAGGACGATCAAGGAAATCGGCTACGAACAGAAGGGCTTCCACTGGGATATGTGCGAAATTCAGTGCATGGTCCACGGTCAGTCCGCCGATATCGCCATGGGCGTCGATGCCGGAACGGGGATGCACACCGACGAAGGCGCGGGCGATCAGGGCATCATGTTCGGCTATGCCTGTGACGAAACGCCTGAGTTGATGCCTGCTCCGATTCTCTATTCCCACCGTATCCTTCAGAACATGGCCGAAGCCCGCCATTCCGGCGCGGCCCCGCAGCTCGAACCCGACAGCAAGTCGCAGGTCACGGTCGAATACCGCGACGGCAAGCCCGTCCGCGCCCACACCATCGTCATCTCGACCCAGCATGCCGCCGGTCTGAGCTCGGATGATATCCGCCAGATCGTCGAACCCCACGCGCAGAAAGCCCTGCCCGACGGCTGGATCGACGCCAACACCGTCTGGCACGTCAACCCGACCGGCCAGTTCGTGATCGGTGGACCCGATGGCGATGCGGGCCTCACGGGACGCAAGATCATCGTCGATACCTATGGCGGCGCGGCCCCCCACGGTGGCGGCGCATTCTCGGGCAAAGACCCGACCAAGGTTGACCGCTCGGCAGCCTATGCCTCGCGCTACGTCGCGAAAAACGTCGTGGCCGCAGGCCTTGCGTCACGGTGCTGTGTACAGCTTGCCTACGCTATCGGTGTAGCCCAACCGCTGTCGATCTACGTCGATACCTACGGTACGAGCGAAGTCCACGCCTCCGTCATCGAAGACGCGATCCGCAAGAGCATCGATCTGACCCCCCACGGCATCCGCACGACGCTGGGCCTCAACCGCCCCATCTACCGCCGCACCGCCGCCTACGGCCACTTCGGTCGCACGCCCGAAGATGACGGCGGTTTCTCGTGGGAGAAGATCGATCTCGCCGAAAAATTGAAAGCTGCTGTATAAGGGAGCATAGAGCGCGCAGGCGGCGATTATGTCGGAAGCGATGATCGTGCGAGACCCGACGATACTGGTCGGTAAACCGACCATTCGGGGAACGCGGATTTCGGTCGAGTTGATTCTCGACTGTTTGGCATCCGGCATGTCGCACGCCGAAATATTGGAGGCATATCCTCACCTGAGGATCGATCAGATCGTGGCCTGTCTCCAATATGCGCGGGATCATCTTCCCCCAGCACAGTGGCACCTGTTCAAAGTGCATGAAGCCGCTGAATAGTACGTGCGTCTACTTGCTGACGAGAATCTTACGGTGCCCCTGGTTTCCGAATTGAGGGGTGTCGGCCACGACATAGTTGCGATGAGCGCACATCGATCCCGCCGCGCCGGATGACGCTGTTCTCGACCATGCGACCAATCTGGAACGATGTCTGCTCACCTTCTATTGCGAACTCGTCGCACGATACGGTTAGAGGCTCCGTTCGGCGTGATTTACTGTCGCCTTAAACGGCTTTCATCACTGGAGCGATCAATGCGGATTATCTCCGTTCTCTCCGCCGAACCGGATATGCAGAACCGGCTCCCCATCGTCGAGGCGGAGAAGACCCGCCTTCGCACCCTGAACGTCTCTGGAGAACTTAAATGACCCAACAAACCCATGACGTCATCGGCGTCGGTGCCGCCATCGTCGATATCATCGCGCGCGTCGATGATGGCGTTCTCGACGAACAGGGATTGTCCAAGGGCGCAATGACCCTTGTGGACGAGGCCGGATCGTCTGCGATCTACGGTGCGCTGGGCGATGCCCTCGAACGTTCCGGTGGATCGGGCGCGAATACCATAGCGGCACTCGGCGCGCTGGGCCGCAAGGTGGCCTTCATCGGCAAGCGGCGCGACGACGAGTTCGGCAAGATCTTCGCCCATGACATCCGTGCAACCGGCGCAGCGTTCGACGCGCCTGCCGCAACGACCGGCGAGGCGACAGCCCGCTGCCTCGTCATGGTTACGCCCGATGCGGAACGCACCATGGCGACCTATCTCGGCGTCTCGGGCGATCTCGGCCCAGACGACATCGACACCGAGACGATAGCGGGCGCGGGCATCCTCTATCTGGAGGGCTACCTCTGGGACAAACCCGCCGCGAAGGACGCCTTCCGCCGCGCCAGCGAGATCGCCCACCAGGCGGGCCGCAAGGTTGCGCTTAGCCTTTCGGATGCCTTCTGCGTCGATCGCCACCGCGACAGCTTCCGCGAGATCGTCGCGAACGATATCGATATCCTCTTCGCCAATGAATCCGAGTTGCTCTCGCTCTATGAAACCGAAGATTTCGACGACGCCATCGAAGCCGTCGCGAAAGACGTTGCGATCGCCGCCGTCACGCGCGGCCCTGACGGTGCCGTCATCGTCTCCGGAGACGAGCGCATCGCAGTTCCGGCGCAGGACGTTGCCACTCTGGTCGATACCACGGGTGCAGGCGACCTCTTCGCCGCCGGGTTCCTGAACGGCATGGCCACGGGCCAGCCACTCGCCACCTGTGGGGCGATGGGTTGCTCGGCGGCCAACGTGGTGATCCAGATCCTCGGGGCGCGCTGTCCCGATGCTCTCAAGGCGAAATTCGCCATTGAGGGCTGGACCTGAACGACGGTGCTTGACGGATGACGGAGGAAAGGCACTTCTTGCGGAGTGTCTTTTTTCGTGGAACCGTCGCAATGCCCCTGACCGATACCGACCGCCGCTTCCTGCGCATCGCCTATGACGAGGCGAAAGCTGGCTTCGATGAGGGCGGCTGCCCTATCGGCTCCGTCATCGCCCGCGGCGATACCCTCGTCGCCCAGGGGCGAAACCAGCGGGTCCAACAGGGCGACCCCATTGCCCATGGCGAGATGGACGCGCTGCGCAAGGCGGGACGGCAGAAGACCTACCGCGACACCACCCTCTACACCTCTCTGTCGCCCTGCATGATGTGCTCCGGCACCATCGTGCAATTCGGTATCCCCCGCGTCGTGATCGCCGAGAACACCACTTTCGGCGGCAACGAGGATTTCCTGCGCGAGCGGGGCGTGGAGGTGATCGTCGCCAACGACCCCGACTGCATCGCCCTCATGCAACGCTTCATCGAGGAACGCCCTGAACTCTGGGCGGAAGATATCGCCGATGACTGAACCGAACGCCCCCTACGACCCGCTGCATTGCGACGGTTCCAACGGTACTCTCAACAACCCGGTTTCGCCTGACGGGCGTGTGGACCCGGAAGAGCGACACACCATCCCGGCCCGCGAGGGCCGTGCCGTGCATCTCAACAAGGGCGACCGGCTCTTCATTCTGAACGAGAAAGGGCATCAGGTTTGCGATTTCTTCGCCCTCCTCCCCGATACCCCCGCCGAAATGCTGTCGATGGAGCATACGTGCACGGCACTTGGCCACATCTATGTCGGCATTGGCGACACGCTCGTCACCAACCGCCGCAGACCTTTGATCGAGATCGTCGAGGACACGTCACCCGGCACCCACGACATCCTCATCGCTTGCTGCGACCAACCGCGTTATGCGCAGCTTGGCCATGAAGGTTACCACGACAATTGCGCCGATAATTTTCGCATGGCTCTTCAGGCCATCGGGATCGAGCCGGTACACGTCCCCTCCCCCTTCAACATCTGGATGAACATCCCGGTCGCGGAGGACGGTGCATTCCAATGGACGCCGCCCGACTCGAAGGCAGGTGATCACATCGCGCTCGAAGCCAAGGAAACCTGCATTTGCGTGATGTCCGCCTGCCCGCAGGACATGACGCCGGTGAACGGGATCGACACCGAACCGACGCATCTGGTCTTCTGGATCGAGAGAACTGCCACCTGATCGGTGTCAACACGATCAATTCGTTGGCGTTTATCCCAACCAGCGTTTGCGGCGTCGATAACTGCGCACGTTGCGATAGGATTTGCGGCCTTCTTCGGACATCCCGAGATAGAATTCCTTCACATCCGGATTCTCGCGCAGGTCGGCGGCGGGTCCATCCATGACCACGCGCCCCGATTCCAGAATATAGCCGTAATGCGCAAACCGCAGCGCGACATTGGTGTTCTGCTCGGCAAGGAGGAACGTCACGTTTTCCTTCTCGTTGAGATCCTTCACGATCCCGAAAATCTCTTCCACGAGTTGCGGCGCAAGCCCCATCGACGGCTCATCCAGCAGAACCGTTTCCGGTCGGGACATGAGCGCGCGTCCGATAGCGCACATCTGTTGTTCACCGCCAGAGGTGTAGCCTGCCTGAGACTTGCGGCGCTCCCTCAGACGCGGAAAGTAATTATAGACCATCTCCAGATCATCCCGAACCTTCGCGCCTCCATCCCGGCGGGTATACGCGCCGGTCATCAGGTTTTCCTCGATGGTCAGATGTTCGAAGCAATGGCGGCCTTCCATGACCTGAATCACGCCCTTCTTGACGAGATCGGCAGGCATCAAGTCGTTGGTTTTCTCGCCGCGATATCGGATCGAGCCTTTGGTCACTTCGCCCCGCTCGGAATGCAAAAGGTTCGAGACGGCTTTCAGTGTCGTGGTCTTGCCCGCACCATTACCGCCTAGCAGCGCAGTAATGCCGCCCTTGGGAACGGAGAGACTGACCCCTTTCAGAACAAGGATAACGTGACTGTAGATCACCTCGATATTGCTCACTTCGAGGAGCGCATCCTCGGGAGCAGGTTCCGCATCGGCGGGAAGGGGCGCTGTGCTCATCGCTTGCTCCGACTCTGTAAGAAAAGCTGCCCCGGATCAGGTCCGGGGCAAGCATCGCGTGGTCAGCTACAAGCTTCTTCGACCTTGTTTTCTTCCGCATAGGCGGCGGAATCCTCGTCAACCAACGCGCCGATCACGTCCATGTCGCTTTCGGTGAAATCGGTGATCTGCTTCCATTCTTCCGCGTCAGCATCCCACTGGTTGACCGAAACAAGGCCCGGACCACCGTGGTTCTCGCAGGAGACGGAGAATGATGGGCCGAAATTCGGCATCCCGAGTGCTTCCATCCGGTCTTCGGTCATCTCCAGCGCTTCCATCCCGTCGCGCATCTGCTGGGGTGTGATGGCACTGACGTCGTGGATTTTCTGAGCTTCCTTCACTGCCTCGGCGGCAAGCATGGCGGCATACATACCCCGGTTATAGAGAATGGTGCCTTTCTGGTCGCCAGCGCCAGTCGCATCGCCCTTGGAATACACATACTTTTCGAGGTCATCGTAGATCGGATAATCATCGCCGACGCCGTGGAAGTTCAACGCCTTGTACCCGTCAGCCTTCGCGCCGACAGGCTTCACGTCGTTCTCGGAACCGGACCACCAGATGCCAATGAAATTCTCCATCGGATAGCGGATGTTCGCCGCTTCCTGAATAGCGGTCGCGTTCATCACGCCCCAGCCCCACATGGTCACGTAATCGGGCTTCTCGCGGCGAATTTGCAGCCACTGAGATTTCTGTTCCTGACCGGGGTGGTCGACCGGCAGCAGGGTCAGCTCGAAGCCGTGCTTTTTCGACAGTTCTTCGAGCGTGCGGATCGGCTCCTTGCCATAGGCGGAGTTGTGATAGACGAGCGCAAGGGTCTTGCCCTTGATATCCCCATCATTCACGTCGAGTAGGTGGTTCACCACCGCCGACGCCCCGTTCCAGTAGTTGGCCGGATAGTTAAACACGGTGTTGAAGATCTTGCCGTTCGCAGCCGAGGTTCGGCCATAGCCCATGGTGTGCAACGGGATGCCGTCGGCAGCAGACTTCGGGATAAGCTGATACGTGATGCCGGTCGAGAGCGGCTGATAAACCAACGCGCCTTCGCCTTTCGTGGATTCGTAGCACTCCACGCCCTTTTCGGTATTGTAGCCGGTCTCGCATTCAATGACCTTGGCCATCTCGCCGCCGATGCCGCCGTCACGGGCATTGAGGAGCTTGAAATAATCCTCGTAGCCATCGGCAAAGGGGATGCCGTTCGCGGCATACGGCCCGGTGCGATAGCTGAGCGAGGGGAACACGAGATCGGCGAAAGCGGGCGTGGTGCCCATGGCGGCGACGAGCGCCATCGCGGTAAGTGTCTTGAGTTTCATAGGTCTCTCCCTGTTGGTTTCTTATTTGTGGTCAGTCAATACGGCGAAGTCTGGATCAACGCCGAACGGAATATGGCAAGCATACTTCCCTAGTGCGGGAAGGGCCAGAGACGCAGCTTTTCCTTGATGATGCGCCAGAGCTGCGCGAGGCCATGGGGTTCGAGGATCAGGAACACGATGATCATCAAGCCGACGATGGAGAACTCCAGATGGGTCGCGATATCGGTCGGCCAGCCTAGCGTGCCCACAAGCAGGTTCTTCAACGTCACCGGCAGCAGCACCATAAAGGCCGCCCCCGCGAAGCAGCCAAAAATCGATCCCAAGCCGCCGATGATGATCATAAAGAGGACGAGGAAGGATTTCAGGATGCCGAACACCTCGCCCACCTCTACCGCGCCAAGATAGACTGCGAACAACAATGCCCCCGCAATGCCGATATAGAACGATGAGATGCCGAAGGCGGTCAGCTTGGCTTTAAGCGGATTCACCCCGATGATCTCTGCGGCAATATCCATGTCACGGATGGCCATCCAGCTTCGCCCCAGATGCCCGCGCGTCAGATTGCGGGCGATCACCGCGAGTACGACCACTAACGCGAGGCAGAAGAGATAGGTGACAGGAGCCGAGGTCTCCGCGCCCGTGATCTTGTAGCCGAACAGCGTGCGTTCCGGCGCGTTGATCTGGCCCGAGGCTGAGTAATTGTAGAACCACGCAACCTTATTGAACAGCCAGACGAGAAAGAACTGCGCCGCCAGCGTGGCGACCGCGAGGTAGAACCCCTTGATCCTCAGCGACGGCAACCCGAAGAGGATGCCAACCATCGCGGTAATGAGGCCGGCGAGCAACACGCAGAACACGATATTGAGATCGGGAAAACTGGTCATCAGCTTGTAGCAGGCATAGGCCCCCACCGCCATGAAACCACCGGTGCCAAGGCTGACCTGCCCGCAATAGCCGGTCAGGATGTTCAGCCCGATGGCCGCAATCGAATAGATCAGGAACGGCAGCAGCACCGCCTGCGCCCAGTAATCGTTGATGATGAACGGCACCACGCAGAACGCGAAGGCCAGCACCACATAATAGCGCCACCGGTCGAACCAGATCGGAAAGGTTTGCCCGTCCGCTCGATACGTCGTCTTGAAGTCGCCGACTTCGCGGTAAATCATCGATACACCTTCATTCCGGTTGTCATTCCCGCGAAGGCGGGAATCTCATCGGTTGGGGGCTGGCAGATTCGCGCTTTCGCGGGAATGACACCGTTTCTGTAACGAAGTTCCAACTCACACACGCTCAATGATCTTCTCCCCGAACAATCCCTGCGGCCTGAACACAAGGAAGATGAGCGCCAAGACAAAGGCGAACCAGTTCTCCGTCGCCCCGCCCAGGAACGGCGCCCCGATCAGGAATTCGAACATCTTTTCGCCGACCCCGATGATGAGGCCCCCGATGATCGCGCCGGGGATCGAGGTAAACCCGCCGAGCATCAGCACCGGCAAAGCCTTCAGCGCGATCAGCGACAGCGAGAACTGCACCCCCGATTTCGCGCCCCACATGACCCCCGCGACCAGTGCCACGAACCCGGCGATGGACCAGACGATCACCCAGATCGTGCGTAGGCTGATGCCGACGGACAGCGCCGCCTGATGGTCATCCGCCACCGCGCGCAGCGCCCGGCCCGTTTTGGTATATTGCGAAAACAGAACCAGCGAGGTGACGAGAACGATAGCGATCACCGTCGCGACGATGTCGAGCGTATCGAGATAGAACCCGTAGAAATCCTCACCGCCGAGAAACGCCGTGCTCTCCTCGACCCAGATATTGCCCCCCTGCGGGATGCCGACATCGAGCTTCTTGATCTCGGCTCCCCACATCAGGTCGCCGAAGCCTTCGAGGAAATAGGCCAGACCAATGGTCGCCATGAACAGGATGATCGGCTCTTGATTGACGAGATGCTTGAGGATCAGTTTTTCCACAATGATCGCGAACAGGATCATGACACCGATGGTCAACAGGATCGCCGCAAATGTGGGGACGTTCCACCCGAAGTGATGAACTTTCGTCCCGAAAGCCGCATTGATGAGATGCGCGAACGGTACCAGACCGGTCTGGATACCCACCAGCGTCTGCGCGGCAAACAGGGCCATAACCCCCTGCGCATAATTGAAGATGCCCGAAGATTTGAAGATCAGCACGAAGCCGAGCGCTACGAGTGAATACATCACCCCAGCCATCAAGCCGTTGAGAAAGACTTCAACACCGAACCAGAATTCAGC
>CALHLW010000118.1 GCA_938034615.1 uncultured Neomegalonema sp.
TCCGCAATGGAGAGCTTCTCGTCCGTCACCTCGATCCCCCGCACACAGCGCATACACTGGCCGAGAATGTCGTTGTCTATGATGAGGCCCTCCAGCGAGAACCCGAGCAGGGAGGCATACATCCCGGCGGATTCGTAGACCATGTTCAACCCTGCCAACCCGGCCATCACATTGGTGACGCCATGCTCGGCCCCGGCCTGCTGGTCGGGGTATTTCGCATCCGACATGCCTCCGGCGCTGCCTGTAGGCAGGTCGTAGTGGCGGCCCATCTGCGCACAGGCCGCTGTTAGCAGCGCCTGTTCGCCGGAGCCTGCGCACATCGCGCCCGTGCGCAGGTCGCTCACGAAGGGCCATGTGCCGAAGATCGCCGGATGCCCCGGCTTCACCGCGTTCACATAGACCAGCCCGGCCAGACATTCCGCCACGGCCTGTGCGATGGTTCCGGCCAATGCTGCCGGTCCCGTGGCCCCGGCCTGTGCGGCGGAGAGGAGCAGGACGGGCATCCCGCCCTCGATGCAGACCTCCATTACCTCGCAGCTTTCCGTCGCGAATTTCAGGGGGGGGACGACGAAGCAGTTGGAGTTGGAGACGAAAGGCCGTTCGCGCCACTTGTCTTCACCGCCCGCCATGAGATGCAGCATCTTCAGGGCATCGCGGGCGAAACCGGGTTCGGTGAAGGAGGTGCCGATATGCTTGGTCGTGCCGTTCACGCTGGCATAGATCGTATTCAGATCCATCTCACGGTTATCGACCAGATCGCGGCAGACCATGCAGCGTTGGAAGAAATGCACGTTGTCGAGCCGGTCCATGATCCGCGCAGCGGCATAGAGGTCGCCCAGCGTGCTTTCGTCGTACTCACCGGTTTCGATATTGGCGAGATGCACGGCGGCCCCTGCCGTGCCGTAATGCACCCGATAGCCGCCGGGGTGCAGGTCATGCTTCGGGTCGCGGGCGTGGAGGGTGATGTCGCGGGCCGCGTCCCCCAGCGCCTTTTCGATCACCGCCGCCGGAAAGCGCACCCGGCCATCCTCTGGCGAGTAGACGGCACCATAGGCCGTCATCGCGTCGATCCCGCTTTGTGGGGCCAGTGAAATGCCGATTTCGTCGAGAATCTGGAAGGCCGCCGAATGGATGCGCTGCACCTGATCGTCGGTCAGGGGCTTGTAGCGCCCGCCTTCCATCCCAGCACGGATGGGGCGCTGGGCTTCGGTAAGGGGAGCGGCGCGGGCGGCCTTGCGGGCAGCGCGGCCTCCGGCACGGCGGGATGGGGCGGGCTTGTCGAGGGTCTCGGTCATGGTGGTCTCCGGCGAACTGAACGCGGGGCAAGGGGCTACCCTGTCCCGAAAGTATGATCGAAGCGTTCAGCGGGGCGGCGCCTGCCTCGGATGCGCGGGTGCAAGGGCGGAGAGCGTCGGGCGTGGCTCCGCTTCGGCGGTGTGCCGTTCAAGCCATCCGGTTCTGATCGACCGCCGTTGCATCATGAAATCGTGATCCAGGTCCGAGATTCTTCGCGCCTGAAAACGACATGATAGCCGAAAAACGACCTGTAACTGGTTGCGGCAGAGGGAGACAAAGACAAAGACAAAGACGGGCGCACCGCACAGGCACGCTCTTGGGCTTTGTTGCGATGTCGCCGTCAGTAGACCTGCGCCTGTTCCATCACGGTCTCGTCGACGATGCCGTCGGCAGAGTAGATCGCCTCGACGGCTTCGAGGGAATAGGTCAGGAAATCTTCGGGGGCAGCGAAGTACTCCGCCTTCACGAGTGCGGTTTTCATCGGGAGCGCGTCTACGGGTGCGATCTCCATGGTGACGGCTTCCTCGACGAAGATCACCTCTTCGCTGGAAATGTAGCTGCCACCGTAAGGGTTGCCATAGGCCGCATCATGGGCCGTTCCCGCATAGGCGTCGCCATAGACGACCATGGCGCTGTCGCCGATTGCCATTTCGATGGCAGAGGCGGGGATAGAGGTCATTGCGATCATCGCTGTCGCAAGGAGATAGGGGCAGGGACGCATCTCGGTCTCCGGGGGATGGGGACGCCTGAGTCGCGTCCGGTCACGCTACGGTATGCATAGCATTAACTCAGTGGGCGTCACAGGGTGTTACCGGTACGAAAAAGAATTTGTCATCATCCGGTCGGAGGCGGGCTTACCGGGGCAGACCGATATTCCGCGCGACGGGCGAGCCCGGTTCCTCCCCGGAAATTTCGCGCGCAATCGGTTCCGACACCTCTCGACGCGGGAAAATATCCCTTGTACGGTTTGTCTGTTTCTCAAAGGGGAGAGAGCGATGGGATATTCCACAAAGGGGGCGATGCAGGCCCTGGCAATTGCCGCAATACTGCTATCGGGCGGAGCGAAGGCTCAGGAAACGCCGGGTGGCACGACGCCGGGTGCAGGCAGCTCCAGCCCCTCGGCGGGGCTGATCAATCCCTTCATGGAGCATCATCCCACCCCGGAGCAGATCGCGGAAAATGGCGGGAAGACTGTCGTTCTGCATTATATGTCGAGGGTGGATTACACCTCCGTCCTCTCTCTCGTCTATCAGGTGCAGGGCTATTTCCGGGCCGGTTATCGGAAGTTCGTGATCCCAATGCATACCCCCGGCGGAGTGGTCGATGCCGCTCATTACGGGTACGAGATGCTGTCGCGGATGCCCATCGATATTACGACCGTGGCGGTCGGGCCGGTCGACAGTGCGGGCGTGTGGCTCTACTGCATGGGGGAGAAACGCTATGCCGCGCCCGGTTCGTCGTTCTTGTTCCATCCCATCGTCGGCAATCTCAGCCATAATCGCCGCAGTCAGGAAGCGGCGCAGCGCATGATCGATACCCGGACCAAATGGGTCGATGGCGTGAACGAGGCCTGTTTCGGCGGTGCGCCGGATTCCTGGGATCTCGAACGCCGCGACTACCGGGTTCCCGTCGAGGAAGCGCGCGAGGTCGGGCTGGTGAATGCGGGAAGTGACTATTTCGAGGACATCAACTCCATCGGCGCGATCGCCTATATTCCGCCGACCTATTATCCGCCGAGTTCCTACAAGGCACAATAAGGGCGACCCTTACAAGCGGGCGGCTATCGCGCCGTCTGCTGTAAGGGTTACAGCAGCTCCGCAATCGGGGGGATTTCCTTCCAGGCGGGAACCGGCTGTTCCTCGCCCGCCTTCGGGATGTGGCGCGACGGCTCGACCAGCTCCATCTGGGGGACGTAGCGTGGACAATTGGGAAAGACGTGCCGGACCGTGACCTCCACGATCCGTTGCGCCCCCGGATAGCTGGCGAGTGCGGGATGCTCGTCATGCACCGTCGCCGTTCCGCTGACCCGGACACGCAGATAGAGCGCACCGTCGCCCTCTTCGGCCCCGAATTTCATGAAGAGGAGGCCGACATTCGGGTTCTCGGTGATGTTCCCGAGGGATTTATACATCCGGTTGCCGTCGTAATCGGGGAAGATCAGCGTATCGGGGGCGGTGACCCGCACAAAGCCCGGCGCGCCGCCCTTGAAGGAGCAATCGGTGTTCTCTCCGGCTGCCGTCGCCAGAAAGAAGAAGGGGACGGCTTCGATGAAGCCCTTGAACTCGTCGCTGATCTCCGAGGATTCCACCAGATCGACGATCCGGTCCGCCACCGCGCGACCCCCGTACTTGTCCTGCAAAGCGCGGTTGCCGTCGTTGAACATGGTCATGGCCGGTCCTCCCTGTGGTGGCGCGTTTTCTCCATAGCCGAAAGAGCGGCATCCAGCGAGCATCGCGCGCCGGTCTGGAGATATTCCATCGCCTTCAGCGCGGCCTCATGTGCTTCGACCGACGACCCTGCCACGCAATCCTCAATCACGCGACAGAAGTAATCGGACTGGTGCCCATCGACGAAAGTGTAGTGGACGCAGACATCCGTGAGACCGCCGCAGAGCAGCAGCGTCTCGGCCTTCAACCCCCGTAGCAGGATTTCCAGATCGGTGCCGAAAAAGGCAGAATACCGGCGTTTAGGCACCGTATAATCGCCCTTCCGAAAGCCCATTTCCTCAAACGCGATTTCCGAGCGCGGATCGCCGTCGAGGCAGTGAACATCCTCGTCACCGTCCAGTTCGCGCCCGAAATCCACGCCGTCCGGGCGGTGGACTTCCTGAATGAAGATCACCGGGATACCGCAGTCATGGGCCTTGTCCACGACCTCCCGTGCCCGCAGCATCCGTTCTCGATAGCCGGGCATGTTCGGGATCGAGCGCTCGGTGCTGTCATCGATGAAGGTGCTTTTCTGGATATCGATCACGATCAGTGCCACCCGCCCTTCGATCAATGCACGTTTTGCCATGGCGCTTCTCCCTCATCCGATTGACAACCCCGCGCCACCCTGCCAGATGCCCTCTCACACCGCCATCATCGAAAACGGAACACCATCATGGGCTTCAGGGTCGGGATCGTCGGGCTGCCGAATGTCGGCAAATCCACGCTGTTCAACGCATTGACGCGCACGGCTGCCGCGCAGGCGGCCAACTTTCCCTTCTGCACCATCGAGCCGAATGTGGGCGAGGTGTCGGTGCCGGATGATCGCCTCGCCGCCATCGCCGGGATCGCGCAGTCGAAGACGGTCATTCCCGCGCGCATGACCTTCGTGGACATTGCGGGTCTCGTGAAGGGCGCGTCGAAGGGCGAGGGCCTCGGCAACCAGTTCCTCGCCAATATCCGCGAAGTGGACGCCATCGCCCATGTGCTGCGCTGTTTCGAGGATGACGACGTCACCCATGTGGCCAACCGGGTCGATCCGGTGGATGATGCCCAGACCATCGATACCGAGCTGATGCTCGCCGATCTGGAGAGTATCGAGAAGAGGCGCGAAAACATCGCCCGGCGGATCAAGTCCGGCGACAAGGAAGCGAAGAAGGCCGGGGAATTGCTCGACGCCGTCAAGACGCTGCTGGAGGAGGGCCGCCCCGCCCGTGATCTGGAGGTGGACGATGACGATGCGAAAGACTTCCGGATGCTGCAACTCCTGACCGCGAAGCCGATCCTCTACGTGTCGAATGTGAGCGAGGATGACGCGGCCAAGGGAAATGCGCTGTCCGAGAAGGTCGCCACCATGGCGGCGGAGCAGGGCGCGGCTCATGTGGTGATTTCGGCGGCCATCGAGGCGGAAGTCGCGCAGCTTGACGATGACGAACGGGAGGCGTTTCTCGACGATCTGGAGCTGGAGGAATCGGGCCTCGACCGCCTGATCCGGGCGGGTTACGGCCTTCTGGACCTGATTACCTATTTCACCGCCGGACCCAAGGAATCGCGGGCCTGGACGATTCCCTCGGGCTATCGCGCGCCACAGGCGGCGGGCGCGATTCATACGGATTTCGAGAAGGGCTTCATCCGGGCAGAGACGATCTCCTACGATGAATACACGACGCTGGGCGGGGAGCAGCCCGCGAAGGACGCGGGCAAGATGCGGCTGGAGGGCAAGGACTATCTCGTGAAAGACGGCGATATCATGCACTTCCGATTTGCGAACTGACCGCTCAGTCGCCTCCACCGTCGCAATCGAACCAGCCGCTGCCCGACCCGTAATCCTCATGCGGCCCGAAATATGCCTCCCTGAGTTTCAGGAGGCCGACGATCACGGGCAGCAGCAGCCACCCCCAGACCGGCAATCCGAACACTTCTTTCGTAAGCTCTTCCATGGGGACAGGGTGCCACAACCTGCTGAACGGACGATGAAACCATGCAGATAAGACCCGCGACCCCCAACGACGCTCCTGCGATGAGCGCCATGCTCGAAGCCCTGATCGCTGCCGGAAAACGCACCAATCCCGGCGATCTCGATTACACCATGGCCAATTACGTGAACCGCCCGGACGGTATTCTCTGCTCGGTCGCCGTGGAGGAGGACGGATCGGTCCTCGGCCTTCAGAGCCTGTCGAGGGCCATTGAGGGCAATCCTTACCGCACCCCGGAAGGTTGGGGCATCATCGGCACCCATGTCGCGCCAACCGCTGCTCGTCGCGGGGTCGGGTCACAGTTGTTCGAGGCATCGAAGCAGGCGGCGCTCGCGGATGGCATCGAGAACATCGAAGCGTTCATCAATATGCGGAACGTCGAAGGTCAGGCCTATTACGAGTCGATGGGTTTTCGGACGTATCGGGTCGATGGCGAAGCAATCTGCAAGTGTTATCGGGTCGTGCGCCCATTGGTATGAATGGCGAGCTTGCAGAGATTCACCGCCGTTCATGCCTCCTTTTTTCTACTGACGATGCCGATCGAATGTTCATGGCTAAACTTTTACGAAATCAGCGAACTTTCTCTTGACGCTCAAGTTGTATCCGTCCGAACATGGGACACTCATAACGTCAAAAATTAACGACGAATGGGAGGATACTATGAACAAGCAGCTTTTATCGGCTGTCGCGGCTCTGGCCGTGGTGACGATGGCACCTGCCGCATGGGCAGACGCACATGGCGAAGGTATGGACGTACCCAAGATCAACTCATCGGTCGTTCTGGAGGGACTGGAATCGCCCTGGGACATGGCGCTCCTGCCGGACGGCACGATGTTCTACACCGAGAAATGCGACGGTCTCTCCGTCAGAACGGCAGATGGAACCGTGAATGCTCTCTATGGCATGAAGGGTTCCGAGGGCTATGCCGAGACCGGTGATGACCTTTTCTGTGAAGGGCAGGCCGGGATGCTTGGCGTGGTGCAGTCCCCGGATTTCGCCGAGAACCGCACCCTGTTCGTCTATTCGACTTCGGACAAATATCACGGGGACGGGTGCAAGACCAATTTCGAGAAATGCGACGGCAACATCGTGATGAAGTTCACGGTCAGCGACGACTTCAAGACCGTCTCTGACAGAACCGATATCGTCACGGATATTCAGTACAAACCCTTCGATTCCGATCAGCCGTTCGGCGGGCCGGGTGCCCATAACGGCGGCAGAATCCGCATTGGACCGGAGGGCTATCTCTGGGTCGCGGGCGGTGATCGTCACAGGGGGATTTGTCCGCAGGATGGATCGCTGCTGTGCGGGAAAGTCCTCAGGATCGACGGGGACGGCAAGGCGCACCCGGACAACAATCCCCCCGAAGGCTTTGACGAGCGCATCTACACCTACGGGCACCGGAACGTGCAGGGCATCGACTTCCGCCCGAGTGATGGCAGGGCTTTCACGGCAGAGCACGGCCCGTGGCATAACGACGAGATCACGGCGCTCGTGAACGGCGGCAATGCCGGCTGGGATCCCGCCCAGAATACGGGTGGCCGGGGCGAGTGTCCGGATGAATACTGCGGGTACGAGCCAAATCAGAAGGAGGCGGTCGACCCCGCAATCCGTGCCGCCTACACGCCGATGAGCGACACGCGCTTCGAAGACCTGATGCCGGCGTCGTGGAACAATAACGGGTTTTCCCAGGGCACCGGTTCCGCCGCCTTCCTCAAAGGCGAGAACTGGGGCATCTACGAGGGCCGTCTCGCGGTCGGCATCATGGGCATCGCGTTCGGTGACACGCCGGAGGGGTCGAGAATCGACATGATCAGCCTTACCCCTGACGGCCTTGGCATCAACGGCATCACGCGGATTCCCCTCGGATTCTCGCAGAGATTCCGGGGGCTCGTCATGGGCCCGGATAACGCGCTCTACGTTTCTACTGATGCGGGCGAAATCTATAAAGTGACCGCGGAAAGCATGAAGTAGTTTTCCAGAATAAGCTCCTGCGCTGCGGATAGTGGCGCGGGTGTTTTGTGAATGTTTTTGGTACGAAGGTCAGCCTGCGTCAGACGCGGTTTAGAGTGCGGCGATCAGCGTGTCGGGCACTTCATAGCGTTGATCGTCGACGCGAATCCTGTGAATGCCGTCCTTCAGACTCCAAGCAGTATCGGTGCCCGTACCCGACATTGTCGCGTTTGCTTTGAGGAACGTGCCATCGTTGAAGAACAGATGCCGCTTGAAGCCATTCGCGAAGACCACCGTCACCGTGGTTTTCCCCGTCTTGTCCCGCTTTACGCTGTAGGTGCATTGACCCAGCGACTCGCCAGTTTCCTGAGCGCAGGCAATTGATTTCGGCGTGTTGGCGTCAGCTGAAGGCCCCGGTGATTTGTCCTGTTGCCCGGCGGACGCCTCCGCTGCGCCGAGCAAAATGGCAGCACACAGAACAACCTGGATCGGCATCTTCATTTCAATGGTCTCCCCTATAACAATTTGCGTTACAGCGTTTTGCGCAAACGTTGAGGCACTCCGATCAGCTTTCGCGTTCGAGCCTGTAAGGCGAGAGGTAGAGAAAGCTGATTCAATAAATGCGCAAAACGCTTTAATGCTGAATCGGAAGATATGCCAAGAGTGCATGCCTTCCGCTCCACTCATGGTTCTGTGAAAACGCAATTTGCTTTAACACACTCTTGAAGTTCAGCTGAACGGCAGCCTAAAGCAATTTGCGTTTAGTTTGAAACGCGATCAGCTTGGGTCGCGACGTGCCAAAAAATTTGCACTCGCGACGTGCAGCGGTTGGCGGAATTTCTGGCTAAGCTTGATCGGATTTCACTCTGGTTGAACAAAGTATCGGGTTTCGTCGCTTCAATCAGCGCCAGCTATGCGAATCGAGTGGGACGAAAGCTCAAAGCACGCTCAAGCGGCTTGTTGGTCTGATTCTCCATCGATGCGCAGACGCTCTGGAGGGAGGATCAGTGTCATGACGGTGCCGACATCGATCTCGCTTTCGAGCATGACTTCACCGCCATGCGCTTCGATCAAGCCCTTGATGATCGGCAAGCCGAGACCCGATCCCTGTTTATCGGAACTGCGTGTATAGCTGGACCGTGAATAGACCTGCCACACCGTCTCAACTTCTTCTGCGGGAATACCGCACCCACTATCCGAGATCCTGAATGTTATACCTGCGGTCGAGGCGCTCACCTGAATGCCGATGATCGAATCGGGCGGCGAAAACTTGATCGAGTTGGCGACGGCATTCTGCACGCATCGCTTTATCGCCGTCGCATCGCAATTGGCTGTCAAAGAGTCCGGAGCCTGAACCTGAATGCGCTTTGTTCCATGTTCGTCAGAGAACTGGCGTCTTACGTCCCGGATCATCTCCACCAGATCGATCTCCTCTTCATAAAGATCGATGCTGCCGGCATCGATCTTCGACAGATCGAGGACGGAGTTGGTAATAGACACCAGATCACTCGCCGATTTCTCGATATCCCTGATGTAATCCAGCATCTGATCGACGGGCATTTTCCCTTCCATCATCAGCATGAACTGCGAAAAGCCCTGAATCGCATTGAGGGGCGTGCGGAATTCGTGGCTCATCCCCGCGAGAAACTGCGCACGGTAATAACTGATCGCCTCAAGGCGATGCTGGCTCTCGATCAGTTGAATCTTTTGCCTTTGAAGCTCGCGGTTTTTGCGACTCGTCGAAAAAGCGATCAAAGCCGCAAAGGCCATGAATGCAAGGCATACTGCAAAGATCATCGTCAGCGTCTTCGCATTCAGGGAGGTCAGGCTATGGCGCGTTTGACGGTCCAGGGTCAGCCCGCGACCCTGGAGTTTTGCAGCTTCGCGTTTTCCACGCTTGGTCAGTGGCAGCAACTTTTCGCCGCGACAGACGGTGTCGCAGGATGGATCGGTCATAACCGTTTCAATGCGCGCGAAGATGTCTCGAATTTTCGTCGAGAAGCGGATGACGGCCGGTTCATCGACATTCTTTATTTCGCCGCTATGGAAAACTTCCACCCATGTCTTGGCCATGGCAAACGCATTCGCAAGACCAGCCTCTTTAAGCGTGGGATCATCAAGGGCGGCACGTTGGGCGGCGAGGCGCAAACGGTCGAACTCATTCAGTGCCCGTGAAGATGAGTACAAAAGCTCGATTGCCTGCGCGACATTCGCCTGCGAAGATTTCTTCGCGGTCCAAGTCCCGAACCCGATCAGAGTAGAGAGGATCAGGACCGAGCCGATCACCAGCAATCGATCAAATGTGCGCCCAACAGCCAAAGTGGGTTACTCGACTTCGATTTCCGAAAGCGCCCAGATCGAACGACCGCGCATTTCAGGCACTGCTTTGACGGCAGGGGAGTCGAAATCGAACATGACCCAGTACGGACCTTTGTTGTCCAGCGTGAGTCGTTCGCCGTTCACATGCGTGGCAATGATCGGGTTATAGTCTGTGATGATCTCGTTGGGGATCGACACAGCATAATCATTCAGCGCAATCGCCGAATATGATTCGCCCTTCGCACCAGCCGAGTCCAGCAACTCTTGCAGCGAAACCCCGGCGTAGATGTCGACACCATCAGTCCAGGGCGTGCTTGTCTTGATGGTTTCGACCTTCATGGAGGCGAGCTTTGCTGAATCATAGACGGCAATCTCGTCGCCATTGCTATCCATGATGGTCAACGATTCCGCCTGAGACGGGGTCGCCATTGCAAGGGCGCCACAGAGGGAAAGGGCGAACGCGAGATCATGTCGCTGCATCGGGGAATGCTCCATACGTGTGTGTTTTCAACCACGAGCGTAATTCGCAATCCTTCCAGATCAGCTAATACAGACAGTATCAGAGTAATGAAATTTGATCGCATGTGAGGCGATGCGGTTAGCGTCAGGCGGCCAGAAGCCGACGCCATTCCGAATTCGACAGCAAGTTCCGCAGGGTTCGACACGCTTTCACTGTCCTGCGCGAAGCGTCATGGATGGCGGCAATCGGCGATTATATGCCATGATTTCTTGCAATGTAGCGATGGTCTGCTTTTCAGAAGCACTCCCTACCTACATCTCATTGATGAAGAGGTTTTCTCGCATGAAACTCTATTTTTCCCCCGGTGCCTGCTCGCTCGCTGTGCATGTCGCGCTCGAAGAACTTGGCGCTCCCTATGCCATCGGCCTCGTATCGACCAGCGACGGTTCGGCACGCAGCCCGGAGCATCTGGCGCGCAACCCCAAGGGCCGCGTCCCGGTGCTGGATACGGGCGAGGAGGTCATCACGGAGGCGGTTGCGATCATGACATGGCTGGCCACGGCTCATACGGGCACCGTTCTGGCCGAGACCGACCCCCTGCGCCTCACCCGTGCAGTCGAATGGATGAGCTGGCTGTCGAGCGGCATCCATGCCCAGCCGGTCACGCAATGCTGGCGCCCCAAACGCTTGAGCGACGACTCCGACAGCCATGCGGGCATCGAGGCCAAGGGCCGTGCAAATCTGCGTGATGCCTGCGATCTGGTCGAGAGCAAGCTCGATGGGGGCTGGGCGCTGGCAGGCCGGTATTCGGTCGTCGATCCAAGCCTGCTGGTCTACTACCGTTGGGGTAACCGCCTCGGCCTTGCAATGCGTGATCTCTACCCGAACTGGACCCGGCACACGCGAGCGATGCTCGACCGCCCTGCCGTGCAGACTGTGCTGGTCAAAGAAGGGATTTCGGTTTGGGAGTGACCGTCCCCTCCCATCGTATCTCTTGACGCAGGGTCACCCGGATGCTCAACCGATGGAATGGAAACCGCTGAGAAAACCCCCGGAACCACGCTCGACATCCTGTCGGACCCGATCTGCCCGTGGTGCTATATCGGCAAGGCCAAGTTCGATGCGGCCATGCGCGAAGCGTTTCGGGATTCCCCTGATGTGCTGCTCGACATCCATTGGCGGGTCTTTCAGCTCAACCCCGATATGCCCGAGGGCGGCATGGGGCGCGCGGAATATCTGAACCGCAAGTTCGGTGGGCCGGAGGGTGCCAAGGGCGTCTATGGGCGCATCGAACAGGCCGTGCGCGACGCGGGCCTGCCGCTGGATTTCAGCAAGATCACCCGCACGCCCAACACCCTCGACGCCCATCGTTTGATCCGTTGGGCGCGCACGACCGGGGCGCAGGAGGCTGTGGTCGATGCCCTTTTCGCCGGGTATTTCGTGAATGGGGTCGATATCGGAGATCGCGACGCGCTCATCGAGATCGGTGTGGCGCAGGGTATGGACGAAGACCTCCTCCGCCGCCTCTACGCCGAGGATGCCGACCGCGCGTTGCTGGAGAACGAGGACGCGCTGGCCCGCGAGATGGGCGTCACCGGCGTCCCGTGTTTCGTGATCGACGAGACCTATGCGCTGGTTGGTGCGCAGGAGACAGAGACGTGGCGAGACGTGCTGGGGCGGATCGCGAAGGGGGAAGTGCTGGGCGCGTGAAGCGATGCTCGCGTCCTCACCCTAGCCGTCTCCCTTAGAGCCTGACTCAAAAGTACATGAGGGATAGCAATATCTTGCGAGTCTTCTGGATGTGACCCTGATGCTGGCGATGAGCGTCCATGCGGTCGAGCTTTCTATGGAACGCTCCCAATCCTTTGCCAGTCTGCGGCATC
>CALHLW010000119.1 GCA_938034615.1 uncultured Neomegalonema sp.
TTCGTTAGACTTTTCGTAGTCTTGAGGAAGACCCGACATGAAAACCGCCGTAATCGTCTTTCCCGGCTCCAACTGTGATCGCGACATGGCCGTGGCCCTGCGCGACGCGACGGGGCAGGCCCCCGCGATGGTCTGGCATAAGGATAGCCGCCTGCCCGACGGGCTTGACCTGATCGCCATACCGGGGGGCTTCTCCTTCGGCGACTACCTCCGCTGCGGCGCCATCGCCGCCCAGTCCCCCATCATGCGCGAAGTCGTGGCGTTTGCGGAGAAGGGCGGCCATGTCCTCGGCGTCTGCAACGGCTTTCAGGTGCTGATCGAAACCGGCCTGCTCCCTGGCGTCCTGATGCGTAATGCGACCCTCAAATTTGTCTGCCGTGATGTGCCGCTGCGCGTGGACGAAGCCCAGAGCGCCTTCACGCGCGGCTATGCGGCGGGGCAGGAAATCGTGCTGCCGGTCGCCCATCACGACGGCTGCTATGTCGCCGACGACGCGACCCTTAAACAACTCGAAGACGACCAACGCATCGCCTTCCGCTACCGCGACGTGGTGAACGGTTCGATGAACGACATAGCCGGTGTCCTCTCCGAGAACCGCCGGGTCCTCGGTATGATGCCGCATCCCGAACGGGCGGTGGATGCGAAAATTCTGGGAACCGACGGTCTGCCAATGTTTCGCGCTCTGGCCGATAGTATGGTGGTGGCATGAGAATGATCTTCGGCATGGTGATCTGCGCGACTCTGACGGCCTGCGCGACCCCCCGCTACGAGCCTGTGACAGCTCCACCCGCCCAACCGGGTCCACTCGCCATCACGCCCGTTACGCTTGGAGAGTTGCGCGGAACCGATGCGTTGCTCTTCCCGGACATCGACGTACCTACCACCATTGCCGCTGTCGAAGGCTATGCCGCCCGTTGTTTCACCGGAATGGGCCTTCGCCGCGTTTCCGCTCCGGGTGGCTTCTCTCTTGTGAGCGGACCCGGAGAGCCATTCCTGAACGTCACCGTTGCGAGCGTCAGCCAGTCGAGTGCGCTGGGCCTCGGCGGAACGGGCTATACGCCGGCGATAAAGGAAGCCATCGCCGACACGGTACGCGGCACTCCCCGCTGCGCGGCCTGAGGCCCGGAATTCCGGTCAGGACAGTCGCTCACGCAGGGCGTCGATGAACAATCTTACCTTCTTCGGTGGTCTGCTCTCGAACTGATGCACCGTGTAGATCGGTATTTCAGCCAACGGTGCGATGGCGACCAAATCGTCCGTTCCGTTGCTGGATTTGACTGCGAGGTCTCCCAGTCTTGCAACGCCGAGTGACTGAACCGTCGCTTCCGCGATGCTCGGATAGGCATTGCATCGGAAACGGGGAGTGACCGAAATCTCCGTCCCGCAATCGAATGTGTAGCAAACGGGCGATCCCTGCCAGTCGTTTGTGATGTGATCCCAATCCTCCAGATCGTGAAGGTCGACTGGCATCCCTCCTCGAGAGTCCACATAAGCTTGGCTCGCATAGAGGCTGACGCCTACGCACCCGACTCTGGACACCCGCGCTCCCTGTGTGCTCGTCTCTCCTGCGCGAACAGCCAGATCAATGCTGGATTCGATAAGATCGACATGCGCGTCGTCGGCGAATAATCGCGCGGTCATGGTCGGGTTGTCAGCCAGAAAACTCTTTATAACGGGCACGAGCACGGCAACGGAAAGCGCGTGGGGAGCCGTGATGGTGAGCAGCCCCGACGGATTAGCTGAGTTCTCATGGATTTCATTGATCGCAGAGTCATGGCTGCGTTTGATCTCGCGACAGTGGGCCGCAAAATGGGTTCCCGCCTCCGTCAGGTTCAAGGATCGCGTATTGCGATACAGCAACCGCGTTCCGATGTCGGTTTCCAGTCGCGAGACGGACTGACTTATCGCCGACCGGGTCCGCCCAAGTTCCCGTGCAGCGGCGCTGAAGGACTTCGTCTCCACCACGGCGAGGAAGACCATCATGTCATTTAAATTTGGCGTCATTGTCCAGTTACGTTAACCAGTTTTGTCATGGATCACTAGGTTATAGTGAGGCCGTGAGTGGTACATATGGTGCAGGAAACCATAATTAAAAAAGACTGATAGTTAAAATCTCGATGGCCAGCAGTCTCAAAAAGAGCGTGTATCGCGGCGCTCAACACTGGGTCGATTGCATCGAGACAATGGATTCTCATGGCTGTTCGCTCTGTTATGAAGAGAACGCCACGATGATCGCCGAACCCTTCGGCACCTTCCGAGGTCGCGAGGCGATTAAGGAATTCTGGGATGATTTGATGAGTGACGGGTATAATGACCTGCGGTTCATCCATCAGAAATTGACGGTCGTCGGTGACGACGAAGTGCATTGTCAGGGTATCTGGACAATGTCGAAAGCCTATGGCGCGTTCATCAAGGTCGTATGGATCATTCAAGACGACGGCACGGCGTTGATATCACACGATCATTTCAGGATTTTGGGGATGATCACTGGCGGCTCAGAGGAACGCGCCGAGATTGAAGCGCGGCTTCGCAGTGAGCAGCCAGATCAAGGCTGATCTCGGTATTGCGAACACTCTGACATCTTCTCAAATTCGCTGACACACCTTATGTCTTGCGCTTCGAAGCGGGGATGTCATGTCGATTGCGACCGTTACCACAAATGCACGCTTTTCCGTCGCACCGATGATGGACTGGACCGACCGGCATTGCCGCGTCTTCCATCGTCTACTCACGCGCCATGCGCTTCTCTATACCGAGATGGTAACTGCCCCGGCGGTGATCCACGGGGATCGCTCGCGTCTGCTCGGCTTCTCGCCCGAAGAACACCCTGTCGCCTTGCAACTCGGCGGCTCTGACCCGACCCAACTGGCCGAATCCGTGCGGATTGCCTGCGATTTCGGCTATGACGAGATCAATCTCAATGTCGGTTGCCCGTCCGACCGGGTCCAGAACGGGGCTTTCGGAGCCTGTCTGATGCGTGAACCGGGGCTGGTCGAGGAATGCGTCATCGCAATGATCGCGGCGTCCGACGCATCTGGAGGGCCAGAGATCACCGTCAAATGCCGCATCGGTGTGGATGAGCAGGAGCCGTCCGTCGCCCTGCGCGATTTTCTGCGGATCGTCTCGGAGGCGGGCGTCTCCCGCTTCGCCATCCACGCGCGCAAGGCTTGGTTGCAGGGCCTGTCGCCGAAGGAAAACCGCACCGTCCCGCCCCTCGATTACGATCTCGTGCAGGCGGTGCGCGAGGAGAATCCCGCCCTCCACATCTCGCTCAATGGCGGGATCGGCACGATGGATGCAGCGCTAGGGCATCTGAACGGCGGCTTCCTAGGTGTGATGATCGGACGCGCGGCCTATCAAGAACCGTGGGCGATGCTGTCGCAAGCGGACGAGAAGGTTTTCGGCACCGCCCCGCGCGAGACCGACGCGCGCGAGATCGTGCAAGCGATGGCCGAGTATGCGGGCCGGGTCGAAGCGCCGGTCAAAAGCATAGGACGACACATGCTCGGCCTCTTCGCCGGACAACCGGGTGCAAAGATCTGGCGGCGCTACCTGTCGGAGAATATGTACCTTCCCGACTCAGGCCCTCACACGCTGATCGACGCGATGCGCGCGATGGACCGCATTCCCGCCCATGCCTGATCCCCTGCGCCGATACCGCGAGGAGGGCTGGACCGTTTTCCCCCACGATCCTGCTTTGGCGTCATGGGCCGCCGACTGCGCCGCCGTTGCGCGGGCAATGCTGACCGACCCCGAACTCGCCGAATGGTATCGCTGCGACGGCACATGGTTCGCAGGGGTCAACGCCCTGCCCAACGACGCGGAGGGGTCGATACCGCAGCAGGTGCCGCCTCTCTCGGGCGAGGCCGTCGCCTTCGCGCGCGATACCCTCGGCCTCGGTGGCTTCGGTTGGGACATGGGCCAGAT
>CALHLW010000120.1 GCA_938034615.1 uncultured Neomegalonema sp.
CCCACGGCGATAAGGCGGTCGAGAGCCTCGTTAGGCTCGCGGTTGACCACCGCCCGTCCGATCTGTTCATAGATCGTTGCGGCGGTGCCTGCCGGTTCGGCAAGAGGTGTCATGCTGGGCGCACCACAGCCCGCACAGCGCGTTTCAGCTGAATGAACGGCAATGCCGCAATACGTGCAGGTCATGGCGCTCCCCCCTTACGCGGGACTATAATGCCCCGGCCTCAACGCTAAGTTACCTGCCCTTATACGTCGCGGGTCAGGGGATACAGGCGCTGGCTGTCGGGGTTCTTCACCCGATTTTCAAGATTGGCTCGGAAGCGGTCGATCCGACGTCGAGACATACGTTCGCCATAGGCTCGGTTCCAGTCGGCCAGGGGCAAGAACTGGGAACCGCCAAAACCATCCACAAACCATGCATGGGGGCGTCCGTCCGGTAGCCGTGCGATAACCACATTATAGGCCTTGAAGTCGCGCGGCACCAGACGAAGCGCCAGCACGAAATCGGTCAGGACGCGAACGGCTTCATCCACTTCTCCCGCATATCCATCCGGGAAAAACCGCGTGAGATTGATCCCCGCGCTCCCATCGGCGTTGCGGATGAAACGGGTGACGATGCCGACGCCGAGGTCAGTCTCGACCCGGCCTATGAACTCGGGAATATGCTGCCACGCAATGTCACCATGACGTGCCTGAAGGCGACGATATGCCTGCAATTCCCTGCGCTGCTCATCAAGATAGCTGGCGGGCAGAAGACGCCGCCGCAAGGATGTCGCCTTTCGGCGCAAATCCTCGGGCGTGGCATCCGGTCGCGAAACCTTGACCATCAGGTTCGGATCATCCGGATGGACGAAGCAAAGTCGCTTGGAGCCTGCCGCGACCGGCACTTCGGATGAAAGGATCATAAGGTCAGCGGACATCACTCCGTAAATAGGATGCGGGCGACGCGACTGCAACGCATCAAGAAGATGCCGTTACGTCTCGATTGACCGCCCTGCCCCACCTCCTACATAAAGCTTTGCAATTCAGCAGTATGTGCCAAGGAACAGAACCGATGACGGACGCGATCGAACGGGAATCGATGGAATACGATGTCGTGATCGTGGGGGCGGGTCCGGCGGGCCTGTCCACGGCGATCCGGCTGAAGCAGGTAAACCCCGATCTTTCGGTCGTCGTGTTGGAGAAAGGCTCCGAAGTCGGGGCGCATATCCTCTCCGGTGCGGTCCTCGATCCATGCGGTCTCGACGCGCTGATCCCCGACTGGAAGGAAAAGGGCGCGCCGCTCGACGTGCCCGTCACCGACGACAAATTCGTTGTGCTGGGACCGGACGGCTCGATGCGCCTGCCCAACATGATGATGCCGCCGCTGATGAACAATCACGGCAACTACGTCGTCTCGATGGGCAATGTCTGCCGCTGGATGGCCGAACAGGCAGAAGCGCTGGAAGTGGAGGTCTTCCCCGGTTTCGCCGCTTCGCAACTCGTGATGGAGGGCGATACCATCAAGGGCGTCATCGCCGGTGAATTCGGCCTTGATGAAAAGGGCGAGCCGGGACCGGATTACGAGCCGGGTATGGAACTCCTGGGCAAATACGTCGTGATCGCCGAAGGTGTACGCGGCTCACTCGCCAAGCAGATCATCTCGAAATATGAACTCGACAAGGATGCAGAGCCGCAGAAATACGGCCTTGGCATGAAGGAGCTGTGGGAGGTCAAACCCGAAAAGCATCGCGAAGGTCAGGTCCTGCACACCATGGGCTGGCCGCTGGGCAAGAATGCAGGTGGGGGCAGCTTCGTCTATCATCTTGATAACAATCAGGTCTATGTCGGATTCGTCGTCCACCTGAACTACGCTAACCCCCATGTCTTCCCCTACATGGAATTCCAGCGGTTCAAGCACCACCCGATGATCGCCGACCTGCTGGAAGGCGGCAAGCGCGTCGCCTATGGCGCACGGGCCATCGTGGAGGGCGGCTGGCAGTCGCGGCCCAAGATGAGCTTTCCGGGCGGCCTGATCGTTGGCTGCTCGGCGGGCCTCGTGAACGTGCCGCGCATCAAGGGCAACCACAATGCGATGATCTCGGGCAAGCTGGCCGCCGAACAAATCGCGGAGGCGCTGGCCAATGGGCGCTCGAACGATGATCTGGTCGAGTTCGAGACTACGATTCAGGACAGCGACATCAAGAAAGACCTCTACCCTGTCCGCAACGTCAAACCGGCTTGGTCGCGCTATGGCATGATGGCCAGCCTCGGCCTCGGCGGGCTGGACATGCAGTTGCAGAACCGCTTCGGCATCAGCCTGATGGGGACGTTCAACCATGGCAAATCGGATGCCGAAAGCACCGGGAAAGCCAGCGATTACGAGCCCATCGAGTATCCGAAGCCCGACGGCAAGCTCAGCTTCGACCGCCTCACCAACGTCGCCTACAGCTTCACGAACCATCAGGAGGGTCAGCGCCCGCATCTCCTGCTCAAAGACCCGTCTGTGCCAGTCGATGTAAATCTGCCCGTCTATGGCGGCCCATCGGCGCGATATTGTCCGGCGGG
>CALHLW010000121.1 GCA_938034615.1 uncultured Neomegalonema sp.
AAGATCGCACTCATGCGACGAAGTCTTCCAGAGCGCCGAGCAGGAGGCCGTTTTCTTCCGCCGTGCCGATGGAAATGCGCAAATGCGCGGGCAGGCCATAGCCTTCCATGCGCCGGATGAGGATACCGCGCTTCTGGAGGAACTCGTCGGCGGAGGCAGCGGAGCGGGGACCATCCTCGCCGAACTCAGCGAGGACGAAATTGCCGTGGGAGGGTGCGACTGGGAAGCCGAGCCGCTCCAGCGCCTCGGTCACGCGCGCCCGTTCCACCCGGTTGCCGTCGCGCGCATGGGTGATGAAGGCGCCATCTGCAATCGCTTCGACCCCGGCTGCCAAAGCAGGAGCCGCGACGTTGAAAGGCCCGCGCACCCGGTTCAGGGCATCCACGACCCCCTCGGGACCATAGCCCCAGCCCAAACGTAGGGCGGCTAGCCCATGGATCTTCGAGAAGGTGCGCGTCATCACCGTGTCGTCGCGCTGCTCCACCAGCCGTGCGCCCGCCTCGTAATCGGGATCATCCACGTATTCCGCATACGCGGCGTCGATCACCAGCAGGGTATGCGCGGGCAGGCCATCGCGCAGTCGCCGAACGTCGGCATCGGGGATCATCGTGCCGGTCGGGTTGTTCGGATTCGCAAGGAAGACGATCTTCGTCTTCTCGTTCGCCGCCGCGATCATCGCGTCGATATCCGCCGTCAGGTCGCGCTCGGGGATGCTGACCGGCTCTGCCCCGACGGCCAGAGTGGACAGACGGTACATCAGGAATCCATGGGCGGAATGCATCACTTCGTCGCCCGGCCCTGCGTAGGCAAGGCAGAGGAGCGAGAGGATTTCATCGGACCCCGCACCGCAGACGATCCGCGCCGGGTCCAGCCCTTCGGCCTTCGCAATCGCCTCGCGCAGGGCCGTTGCGCCCCCGTCCGGGTAGAGTGCAAGTGTATCGCCCGCTGCCTTGAAGGCGGCAATAGCGGCGGGGCTGGCCCCGTAAGGGTTCTCGTTCGAGGAGAGTTTTACGACCCGGTTCACGCCGCCTACGCTTGCCTTGCCGCCGACATAGGGTGCGATGCGAAGGGGACCGGGACGGGGGGTCGGAGTGGTCTGCTGGTCAGTCATGTCAGGATCGTCCGGTCTTGAGGGGCACGGGATACGCACCGAGAAAGGTTTCATCGGTCAAGTCGGTCTGGATGCCGGGGATATGCCGTATCGTGCCGTCGGGAGCCATGGCCAAGGTCATGTCCTCGCCGCTTTCTCCCGGCTCACCCAAGGTCACGCACCACGCTTCGATTTTGGTGCCGACGAAAGGCGCGGCGGCCACGACACTGCCCCCGCTGGCGGCCACGGCCCGCCATTCGATGCCGTCAGCGGGAAGCAGGGCAACCGTGCCAGGCGCCTGTGTCACGGCGCTCAGGCATTCGGCGGGGGAGGGCGCAAGACTGATAAGCGCCTGTGCTCCGAACGTCTCGCGGGCGAGGGTGGCCGTCTCCGCCATCGTCTTGATCGGCAAAGATACCTGCGCCGCCGTGAAGCCGGAAATGATCTCGCGCCAGACGGCGGAAACCGTCGTGAAGGTGAGTGGATCGCGCGTCCGGGCGTACAGGGAGCGGAGCATCGCCACCTCGCGGGCCGGTCGAAACGCGCTGTTCGCGCCGGTTCCGCCGCCTTCGCGCTTCAGCCGCCCGACATGCTCGACCACATGGGCGCGATCATGCAGCAGGGTGAGCATCGCATCGTCGATGGCATCGATTCGCTCGCGGACCTCATCCAGCGAGCGCGGCGACCAATCGGCATCATCCATTGCTTTGCTCCTGAGCCGCGACATCGCCTTTGGACGTCGCGCCAACGGGGCGTGGCTGAACTCGGATCGGTTGGAGGGCGTAGCCGACGCTCTCGCGTTTGCCCTTGGGAAGCGCGTAGACCCGCTTCGTCGCCTCGACCAGCAGTGCGCCCGCCACGCGCTGTGCGTCGATCTTCAGGCCGAACCGTTCCATCGCGCGGGCGGAGCGCAGCCAGAACCCTCGCTCGCTGGGCGGAGCATAGAGGGCGGCGGCGCGGGAAACGGGAGTGAGGTCGTGATCCTCCATCATCCGTTCGAGCTGCCCATAGGAAAACGTACGTCCCACACCAAAGGGTGTCGAATCCGCGCGCGCCCAGATGCCGGATCGATTCGGGGCGATCACCACGACCCGACCCTCCGGCGCGAGGACGCGCCCGATCTCCTCGAACAGATCATCGAGATGCACTTCCGTCTCGATGGCATGGGCGACGATGAGCCGGTCGATGAAGCCATTGGGAATCGGCCAGCGTCCGCCGTCGATCAGGGTAGCGGTATTCGGCGCGTCATGGGGCCAGTGCATCACGCCCTGCCGGGCAGGCATCAGGCAAAGGGTGCGGGACGCCTCACCCATGAAGGGGCGCAGGAAGGGTGCCGCAAATCCATATCCGGCGACCGTCATGCCCTTGCAGTTCGGCCAGATCTCGCGAAGCGCCTGTTGCAGGTTTGCCTGCGCCGAGCGACCCAACGCGCTGGCGTAGTAGAATCCCGACAAGGATGTCACATCATGGTGCACTGAAGACCGCCTTGGTATACGCTGCCAGAAAAGATGTACCGACGAGGAACCCCCATGTCCAACGCCCTCTCCACACTCGAAACCACAGAAGCGGGTGAACTCGAGATCGTCTCCGTTCCCTGCCTCAACGACAACTTCGCTTATCTGGTGCGCGACGGGGCCAGCGGCAACGTCGCCCTGATCGATGCGCCGGAGGCAGAACCCATCGAAGCCGCGCTGCATGTGCTGGGCTGGAGCCTGACGCATATCTTTATTACCCATCACCATGGCGACCATATCGACGGGGTCGAGGCGCTGCGCTCGCGGGGGAACGTGACGGTCATGGGGTCGTCGGCGGATGCCCGACGCTTGCCCATCCTCACCGAATCTGTGGCACCGGGCGAGAGTTTTCGCTGGGGCGAAATCGAGGTGCAGGTGATCGACACGCCGGGTCATACGGTCGGGCATATCGTCTATTACATGCCAGGGCCGGGGGTGCTGTTCAGTGGCGATACCCTGTTTGCGATGGGCTGTGGGCGATTGTTCGAAGGCACCGCGCAGCAGATGTGGAGCGGCCTGAGCGCGCTTTCGGCGCTGCCCGACGATACGGTAGTGTTCTTTGGGCATGAATATACGGCGACGAATGCGGATTTCGCCCTGACCGTCGATCCCCATAACGAAACGCTGCATCGCCGGGTGCATGACGTGATCGATGCGCTGGAATCGGGCGGACGGACGACGCCGACGACCATCGGGCTGGAAAAGGCGACGAACCCCTTCCTGCGTGCCGTTTCACCGGATGTGGCCAAGGAGGTCGGCTTGCCGGATGCCGATCCGGAGATCGTGTTCGCCGAAGTGCGGCGGCGCAAAGACGCGGCCTGACAGGCGGGCATTATAATGAAGCGCGTTCTTCTCGTGGCCGTTCTGATCTATGTTCTGTCCTATGCCATTTTCCGCACCATGAACTCGGAGGTATGGGCGGATGACGGGCAAACTTATGTGATCTTTCCTGAGAACACGCCTGCTCTCTACTACGCCTATCGCCCCTTGTCCTATCTCGACGGGGCGCTCACTGGGATGCGTTTTCATATCGGGCCGCATCGGTAGAGGCCAACCGGCTGGCGATGCGCGTCTGGCGCAGGCGGCGGATGAAGGCGATCAGGAACAGGGCGGTCAGGACCAGAACGATGGTCGGGGCAGGGGCGCTGTCGAGGTGGAAACTCAGCCAGATGCCGGAGATCATCGAGCCGAGACAGGCGAGCACTGACACCGTGAGCATCCAGCCGAAGCTGCGCGTCAACAGGAAGGCGATGGCACCGGGTGTCACCAGCAGGGCCACAGCGAGGATCAGGCCGACTGCCGACAGGGTCGCCACGACCGTCAGCGACAGGATCGCCAGCAATCCGTAATGGAGCCACGCCGTATTGAGGCCGGACGCTTGCGCCTGTGCCGGGTCGAAGGCATGGAGCAGGAAATCGCGCCATTTCAGGCCCAACACGCCGCAGACGGCGACAGCGATGATGGCGGAGGTGACCAGATCGCTCTTGCCGACGCCGAGCATGTTGCCGAACAGGATATGATCCAGATGCGCGTCGGTGGGAAAGGCCACGAATAGGATCATGCCCACCGCGAACATACCCGAGAAGACCACGCCCATAATCGTGTCACGCTTCACCCGGCTGTTTTCGGCCAGATAGCCGGTCAGCAGCGCGCACCCCATCCCGGCGACGAAAGCTCCGAGGATGAGCGGCAGGTTCAGCATATAGGCCAGTACGACCCCCGGCAGGATCGCGTGACTGACCGCATCGCCCATCAGCGCCCAGCCCTTCAGGACCAGAAAGCAGGACAGCATAGCCGTGGGCGGCGCGATGATGAGGGCGACCAGAAAGGCGTTCTGCATGAACGGAAACTGGAAGGGGAGGAGTAGCCCGTCGATCATGTTGCCGGTTCCTGCGTGGCGGCTCGCGCCCTTGCCCGTGCTGCGAACATGCCGTGCTTGGGGGCAAGGAAGAAGGCCGCGAGGAAGACGAGGGTTTGTAGCGCCACGATCACGCCGCCCGTCGCGCCGTCGAGGAAATAGCTGGCATAGGCTCCGAAGAAGCTGGTTCCCGCTCCGATCAGGACGGAGACGATCAGCAATCTCGGAAAGCGGTCACAGAGCAGATAGGCGGTAGCCCCCGGCGTCACGACCATGGCGATGACGAGGAAAGCCCCGACCGTCTGCATCGCGGCGACCACCGAGGCCGAGAGCAGCGTGAAGAACATCGCTTTCAACAGATCGGGCCGCAACCCGATAGAGCGCGCATGGTTCTCGTCGAAGAACGTGACCATGAGGTCTTTCCACTTCGCCAGTAGGATCGCGAGGGAAACGACCCCGATGATGACGAGTTGCAGCGTATCCTCCGGTGTGATCGCGAGGATATTGCCCATGGTGATCGTTTGGACGCTGACGGAGATCGGGTTGATGGACACCATGAATAGGCCCAGCCCGAAGAACGACGTGAAGATGATCCCGATGATGACATCGATTTTCAATCCCGAGCGGCCCGACAGAAACAGCATCGCCCCCGCCGCCAGCCCCCCCGCGAAGAATGCTCCAAAGGCGAACGGCAGCCCGAGCATATAGGCCCCCGCCACCCCCGGCACGACCGAATGGGCGAGGGCATCCCCGATCAGCGACCAGCCCTTGAGCATCAGATAGCAGGAGAGAAACGCGCAGACGCCGCCGACGAGGGCAGAAACCCACATGGCGTTGGTCATGTAACTATAGGTGAAGGGTTCGAGGAGGGTGGTCAGCATTGGAGATGTTTCTTTGGCCCAAAGGACTGGGTCATTCCCTGCGAATGCAGGGAATCCATGGGTCCACAAACGTTGATATTTTGGTCAATGAGAGGACGGACGCCAGAGGATGCGGAAAAATGGATACCCCGCCTGCGCGGGGTATGACGGGTTTTTCGATTGCTCATCACCGATCCCCCTCCCCGTAGATAACGAAGGGGCGTTCGTCGTCGGTGATGATGCGAACCTCGCGGGCGTCGTCGTCGTCGTGCAGCTCATCGCCGCCGAGGGTGAAGTGGCGTAGCACGCCGCCGAACGCGCTTTCGAGGTTTTCGCGG
>CALHLW010000122.1 GCA_938034615.1 uncultured Neomegalonema sp.
GCGCACCCAATGGTAGGATTTGCCGCGCCCGTCATCGCGATCATCGGTAAAGACCTCGTGCATCGCACGGGTGCCTTGTCGCACGGCGGCGAGGCCAGTCACATCGGTGGCGGGACAGGGCGGAAAATTGACGTTGAGGACGATACGGGGCTGCTCGGGGGTTGCAAGCAGGGCCTTGATCGTCGGCGCACAATGTTCGCGGGCGGCGGTCCAGATATCATCATCCTTCTCCTGCCCCAGACGGCTGTAGGCTTGAGAGAAGGCGAAGGCGCGAATCCCGCATGTCGCGGCGTGCAGGGCCGCACCGACCGTGCCGGAATACGGCATGTCATCGGCGATGTTAAAGCCCTGATTGACCCCCGACAACACCAGATCGGGCACCCGGTCCATCACCACATTGAGCGCAATCGTCACGCAATCGGCAGGCGTACCACTGACGGCATAACGACGGTCCGACAGCTTCGACACGCGCAAAGGATCGGCGAGAGTGATCGCGGAGGACTGCCCGCTCTGCTCGGTAGCTGGAGCGACGATCCAGACATCGTCCGACAGCGTGCGCGCCGCCTCTTCGAGAATGGCCAGCCCCGGCGCATCGATGCCGTCGTCATTGGTAATGAGAATACGCATGGGAGTCCGTTCGATGGTCGCTGGTTTGCGACTGTCTTACGGGGATGGGGGGTGGGGGACAAGGTGGGTGTTGGATGGAGAAGCACTGCGAGACCCCAAGTGGATGGCCTTTGGATGCAATCCGGCTCGTGCGAGCCTGCCTAACTACGTATAGATATCGCGCGACACTTGCAGCATCAAAGGTTAGCACCTAGTTCAGCTCCAATTGCAACGTTGTCAGCACTGGCATCTCTGCCAAGGCGGTGAGGACGGGGTTGGCGGTTATTCGTCCTCCCCTATCATCGCGCGTTCCCAGTCGCGGCCACGACCGAAGAAGCGCAGGAACTCGACGTGGTTCTCGTGAACGGCGAAGGCGATGGTGATGCGGCGCTCGAAACCGATGATACGTAGCCCCGGTCGGATTTCGTCCCGGCTGGTTCCCCGTGCGGGGAAGGTGTCGAACGCGGCGCAGAAGGCCCGGATGCGGGTGATGTACCCGAAGGCGACCTGCTCACCCGCCGCGTCAGCGGTGCGGTCGTATATCCCTTCGAGATCAGCGAGCGCCTCCGGCGCGTAACGGACGGCGTAACGCTTCACGCACCACCCTTGAGGCGCGCCTCGTGGCGGTCGCGGATGGTGTCGAAGACCTCCGCTTCGGAAAGGGCACGGTCGGGATCTGCCCTCATGGCATCATAGGCGGGGGCGACTTCTTCACGCAGCCAATGCTCGACCCCCATATCGCGCTCTTGCAGGGCGCGCAATCCCGCGCGTACGACCTCACTCGCCGACCCGTAGGCACCGGACGCGACCTGCGCATCGATGAAGTCGGCGTGCTCGCGGGGAAGGCTGACGGTGCGGTTCGTGGCTTCGGGCATGTGACTCCTCCTGCGTATCGTATCAATTTATGGTTCCAATGGCCCTGAAAATCGACGTTTTCTGTCACCCTCGGACTTGTTCCGAGCGTCCATTTCTCCATTGCTTACAATCGAATACATTGCGAAATGGATCGTCGGAACGAGTCCGACGATGACGGTCGGATAGGATTGCTGTGGTTCCATCATACTACGGCAGGAGTGCGTTGCCCAGCAGGAACACCAATCCCACCCCCCCAAGCAACATCCTCCGCCCTGCCCCACCCGGCACAATCAGGGCGTGGCTCACCAGCCCCAACCCCAGCCCCACCTGCACCATCGTCAGGACCGCCCGCACCGGCGTCTCCACCACGGCGATAAGGGCGGGGTTGGCGATCATGGCTAGGGGGATAAGGTACAAGCCCACGCCCAGTGCCATGGCGGTAAGGGCGACCTTCAGCCAGTCCTCATCGATCATCCCTGCGGCGATGAAGACGGCGCCGCAGACGGGGGGCGTGATGGTCGAGAGCAGCGCGAACCAGAAGACGAAGAGATGGGCGAGTAAAGGCTCGACGCCGAGTTTCTGGAGCGCGGGTCCGGCCACCGAGATGCAGATGACGTAGGCGGCGGTCGTCGGGACTTCCATGCCGAGCAGCAGGCAGGCGAGTGCCGTCAGCAGCAGCGCAGGCCAAAGCTGTTCTCCACCCGCCGATAGGATCAGCGACGTGATCTTCACGCCGAGGCCCGTCTGACCCAGCACCGAAATGATCAGGCTCGCGCAGAGGATGATCGAGGCGATGACCGCGATCTGCTCCCCCGCCGAAAGCGCCGCGCGATGCATCCGCTGGAGGAAACGGCTCGCGCTCGGACGCAGGCTCGTGTCGAAGGCCAGCAGCACGACCCCGGCGAGGATGGCACAGGCACCGGCATATTGCGGTGTGTAGCCGCCCCGAAACATCCGCTCCAGCAGCACGGCGAAGGGGACGAGGAAGAACGCGCCGGTCGTCAAGACCACGCGGGCGGCGGGCATCCGGTCTTTCGGCAGGGGTTTGAGGTCATAACGGGCGGCATAGGCGTCGATGCCGATCCAGACGGTTGCAAAGAAGAGGATTGCGGGCAAGATCGCGGCCGCCATGATTGATGTGTACGGGATACCGGTCAGCTCGACCATGACGAATGCTCCGGCCCCCATAAGCGGCGGCATGATCTGACCGCCCGAGGAGGCCACCGCCTCCACCGCCCCCGCAAGGCGCTTGGGGTAGCCAAGATCGCGCATGGCGGGCAGCGTGATCGCGCCGGTGGAGGCGACATTGGCGGAGGCAGAGCCGGAGATCGATCCGAAAAGGGCCGAGGACAGGACCGACACTTTGGCCGCTCCGCCGCGCAGGCGTCCGGCGGCAGCAGAAGCCAGATTCATGAAGCCCTGCCCCGCCTCCCCGGCGTTCAGCACCGCGCCCATAATGACGAAAATCGCAATGATGGAGACGGAAACACCCGTGAGACTGCCCCACAACCCGCCCTCCGCAACGGTGATGGTGCCGAGAAAGCTGCCCAATGGCAGGCCGGGATGACCGAACTCGCCGGGGAGATGCTGGCCGAAGAGGCCGTAGAGCAGCATAAGTGCGGCGATGACGGGGAGCGGCCATCCTATCGCGCGGCGGGCCATCTCCAGCGTGATCAGGACGAGCGCGCCTGCGATCCAGAACTGAAGCGTGCTTTCGAGATAACCGTACTGGTCGCCGAGACGCGCTTCGTTGAAGGCGATCCAGAGGCAGCAGACGATGCCGATGGCGGCGAAGATTGTGCCGGTGGTCCTCGCCGTGGGGGAGTTGGCGAGATAGATGAACACCCAAGGCAGGGCGAGGGCCATGTGCAGCGGGCGGGTGACGAGGTTGGGGATCAGGCCGCTGAAGATCAGGTACAGATGGAAGGCGATGGAAAGAAGGCCGAGGGCGATCCAGATGGGCATGGCATGCCCATTCTCATAATGCTGCCCCGGACTTGATCTGGAGCCTCGTTGGTCGGGGTTGAGAGTCACCGCATCATACCAGCGAGGCCCCGCATCTGCGTGCGGGGCTGCGGTTCTTCTTGACGATCAAGGGTTCGATCCGATCAACGCTCAGCGCATTTCCTTAGGCACCTCGATCTTCGCTTCGTCGTAGTATCGCAATGCACCGGGGTGGATCTTGCCGTAGACATTGGCGAGCATGTCGCCCGACACCGCGTTCCACCACGCATTGTCCTCGCCCATCGTATCCTTGCTGGACCAATAGGCTTTGGTCAGTTCGTACGCGGTATCGTCGCTCATCTCCGTCGTCGTATGGGCGATGACGGGCAGCGAGGTCGTCACGGTGTCGTCATCGACGCCCGCATACGTGCCGCCGGGGATGACGAGGCGGGTGCGCTTGGTCATCTTGACCTGCTCGTCGGTCATGGACAGCAGCGTGATGCCCGTCCCCGCCGCCGCCTCGATGACGTTGGGCGCGGGGTAAGACCCGGCGGTGACGAAGCCGTCGATCTGCTTGTTCTTCAAGGCGGCCACGGCGGCGTTCAGCTCGACATTGGCCAGCTCGACCCCGCCATCGAGCCCGAAGAGGGTCATGTATTTCGCGCCTTCCTTGGCCCCGAACGATCCCTTGCCGATCAGGATGGTCTTGCCCTTGAGGTCGGCGAATTCCTCGACGCCCGCATCGTCGCGCAGGACGAAATGCATGGTCAGCGAGGGAATGGGGAACAGCGCGCGGATATCGGCGAATTTCGGGTTTTCCTTGCCCTCGAACATCGCCTTGCCGCCCTGGGCCAGCTTCACGAGGACGGGCGGCGTGGTGAAGACGTAATTGCCAGTGCGGCGCGCGGCTTCGGTGACGTTCTGTACCGAGCCTTGGCTTTCCTCGACGGTGACGACGAGATCGCCGCTCGTGGCCTTTTTTACGGCCTCGGCGATCTGGACCGACATCTGGTAATAGGATGACGTGGTCTTCGCGGATTTGAACGTCACCCGCTCCTCAGCGGTGGCGAGGGTCGGCGCGATGGCGAGCGCGACGATGGCAACGGTGCGAAACAGTCTGAGCATGGCGAGCTTCCCGATATGATTTGCGGGAGACTATGGCGTCAGACATGCGCCGGGTCCAGAGCAGACCCGGCGCATATTCCTCCGCTCCGCATCCGTGAGCCGTTGGCGTCAAAGAGCGGAGCTTCGGTGATCGTGGCCTTGCGGCACTGGCCGAGAATTTCGATCTCGAAGGCCCCGTTGACCGCGATCTATTCCAGGATCACGACGTGAACTTTCCCAATTGGGGCATATGTGCAAAAATGGATTTCCGCACAATTGCGCTCAGAAGGTTCAACTTGGAGTTCTGAAAGATGAATGTTCAGACACGTTGGTCTCTTGGAGACCTTTATGAACGTGACTTCCATGCATGGTTGGAGAACCAGACGGGAGCTCTCAAGGCGGGGGATGCAGGTGCGTTGGACTGGCCGAACCTTGCTGAGGAGATCGAAAGCATGGGAAAGTCTCAACGACGTGAACTGCTCAGTCGGCTCACGACCCTCATCGCGCATCTTCTGAAACTGGAGCATGGGCTGAAACGTGAGCCTGCTGCCAAATGGCGAACAACGGTCAGGACTGAACGACAGAATTTGGAGAAACTTCTTGAGGAGAGTCCCAGCCTTCGCAATGCGATGGAAGTGGAAGCTGAGAGGGTTTATCCGGATGCGAGAAACGCCGCCCTTTCCGGTTTCGACGAATATGAAACCGAAAACATGGCGCATTACCGCGAAACGATCCCCGTTGAACTTCCGTACAAGGTTTCCGATTTGATGCAGATCGACTTCTTTGCGGGAAAAGAGGGAACATGACTGGCCGATCAATTACCGCCGAAGAGATGGCGCGCGCTTTTGCAGTGCCTGAACCACGCGGCTTTATTGAGACGGACTGGGAACGGGACGTTGTCGATTCCCTGATCCTTCTTCATGGTGCATTGACGCGGCTCGATGCTGACCCGAGCTATGCAATAAAATGGTCACTTGTGGCCGCTCATTCTGCATCGACCAGTGCCTTGGCCGCACATCTTTCAGGTTCATACGGTGTCGGTGCGCTTGAAGAGCGCACTATCGAGAAGGTTAGGAATGCCCTTGAGGAAGGGCTCATGTTGCCTTCGAAAGAGCGCATCGCTTCATTTCTGGAACTTCTGGAACGCGCGACGGTCGAAGGAAAAAGGCGCGAGCCGACAGGAGGGGTGCATAAAGAGGCATTGCTCCAGATACCTAGTGAAGACCGGGGACTGCTGGAGCGCCTCAACACTCTACGCAATCGATACGTCCATTTTCGTTTCGGCGGATGGTCGCTTGAGACCGCTTACGCCCTTGAAAGTGTGGAAGCCGGGTTGCGACTGATCGAAGCCATCAATGCCTATGGCTGGGGTCTGCATGGCGAGAATAGCGAGCGTATCGCGGCGCAGATTAGGGACTGCACCGCGATACTCGAAAAGCGGAATGATGGGGTTTCAGTTCCGCATCCGTGAGCCGTTGGCATCGAAGAGCGGAGCTTCGGTGATCGTGGCCTTGCGGCGCTGACCGAGGATTTCGATCTCGAAAGAGCCCTCGCCCGCATCATCCGCCATCTCTTTCGGGATATACCCCATCGCCACAGACTTCCCCGCCGCATGGGCAAAGCCGCCGGAGGTGATCCAGCCGACTGCCGCGTCGTCGCCATTGTGGAAGACCGGCTCGTCGCCGATGGCATCGGCGTCATTCGCATCCACCACGAAGGTTTTCAGACGGAGTTTGCCGCCTGAAGCCTTCGCCTCCTCGAACGCGGCGCGACCGATGTAGTCGGCGTCCTTCTTGGTCGAGCAGAAGCGATCCAGCCCACATTCGACCGGCGAGTAGATGGGACGGTATTCGCGGCCCCAGGTGCCGAACTTCTTTTCCAGCCGCAGTGAGAGAAACGCGCGCAGGCCGACATTGCGGATGCCGAATTCCTCGCCATGCTCGTGCAGCAAATCGTAGATGCGCCGCTGGAATTCCGGCTTCATCCAGATTTCGTAGCCCAGATCACCCGTGAAGCTGACCCGGCCCACGATGCACGGAATGCCGTCAAGGGTCATCTCGCGGATATCCATGAACTTCATCGCGTCGTGCGACACATCCTCATCCGCGATCTTCGCCAGCAGGTCTCGGGATTTCGGGCCGGAGATCGACAGCCCGTTCATGCCGAGGCCCAGTGCGTCGATTTCTACCGAGCCATCATCGGGCAGGTGCTTTAGGAACCAGCGCATGTGATAGGTTTCCGCGTTCCCGGCTCCGAGGATCAGGAATTTCGGCGCTTCACTGGCGGCGGTCAGGGGGCTGCCGTCGCCGATGGCGGCGGTCCCTTCGGATACCCCGGCTTTTGGCTTGGTCAGGTTCGCGAGGGAGAAGTCGCCGATGACCTTGCCGTCTTCCTTCAGCATCGGGGCCAGCGTCATGCGGCCCGGTTTCGGGATGCGGCAGGCGAGCATCCCGTCGAGCCACGCCTCCGCGCCCTCGCCCGTAACGATGTATTTGGCAAAGCCCGATGCTTCCACGAGGCCCACGCCGTCGCGCAATGCCCTGCACTCCGCACCAACATGCTCGAAATCGGCGGAGCGGCGGAAGCTGTGCTCGTCCTTGACGCCTTCGGGCGCGTACCAGAGCGGCACTTCGAGGCCCCAGCCATCGCCCATCTGCGCGCCCGCCGCGATCATCTTGTCATAGACCGGCGTGGTCTTTCCGGGGCGCGCAGCCCAGAGTTCCTCGTTCGGGAACTTGATCTGGAAGCGGCGGGAGTAGTTCTCGCGCACCTTCTTGTTGGCGTATTTCATCGTGGTCCAGTCGCCGTAGCGGGCGATATCCATGGCCCAGATATCCGCACCCGGATCACCGTGGATCATCCAGTTGGCGAGCGACAGTCCGACGCCGCCCCCCTGCGAGAACCCGGCCATGATCGCCACGGCGCACCAATATCCCGGCATCCCGCGCATCGGCCCGATCATGGGGTTACCATCGGGACCGAAGACGAAGGGGCCGTTGATCGCCTGACGGATGCCGACATTCTCGTAGTCGGGGAAGTGCTGGAAAATCTTCTCCAGCGACGGCATGATCCGGTCGTAATCGGGTTCCAGCAATTCAGAGCCGAAGTTCCACGGCGTCTCGGTCGGCTGCCACGGCTTGCAATTTTTCTCGTAGGTGCCGATCAACATGCCGTCGCGTTCCTGACGGGTGTAGAGTTCGGCGGAGAAATCGACGGCATGGCCGACTTCGCGTCCGTATCTGTCGTTGAACTCCTTCACGCCGGGAAGTTCTTCGGTCAGCAGATAATGGTGTTCCATTGCAAGGATGGGCAGTTCCAGCCCCGCCATGCGACCCACTTCGCGCGCCCATAGGCCGCCGCAGTTGACGACGTTCTCGGTGTGAATATTGCCCTTGTTCGTCACGACGGTCCATGTGCCGTCACCGTTGGGGATCGTATCCTCCACCTTCGTCTGCTCATGAATAGCCGCGCCGAGAATCTTCGCCGATTTCGCATAGGCATGGGTGACGCCGTAGGGGTCGAGATGGCCGTCGAGCGGGTCGTAGATCGCCCCGACGAATTTCGACTTGTCGAAGAACGGCACCACTTCCAGCGCTTCGTCGAGGCTCATCTCGCGCAGGTCGAGGCCGAGATACTTGCCTCGCGCGAGGGACATGCGCAGCCATTCCATGCGCTGCTCATCCGCCGCCAGCATCACACCGCCGGTCTGGTGCACGCCGCAGGACTGACCCGACAGCTCCTCGATCTCCTTGTAGAGTTCGATGGTGTATTTCTGGAGTTTCGCGACGTTCGGGTCGCCGTTGATGGTGTGAAAGCCGCCCGCCGCGTGCCATGACGACCCGCAGGTCAGCACGTCGCGCTCCAGCAGCATGATATCCGTCATGCCCCCTTTCGCGAGGTGATAGAGGACGGAGGCGCCGACGACGCCTCCACCGATAACGACGGCCTGTGCAGTGTTCTTCATGGTGTCCTCGCGCGTGAGAGCGGTCTGATCTGTGACGGGTTTATCGCTACAGACGAACATCGTGAGGCATAGCAAGACACGTCTGCAAGAGACGTGTTTTGGTTTTGGCGGTGCATTTCCTGCTTTGAAGTCTGGCGTGCCGCCCCATCGGATGACGACGGGACGGTTACAGGACTTCGCCCAGCCGCCCGATCACCCAAATAGGTAATCGACTTCCTGCATGGTGGCGAGGGTGGTTCCGGCGAAGGTGATGGTGACGCCTTGATCCGCAAAACGGACATCAGGCCCTGCAACCGACATCTGCGCGCGGGCGTCTGCTGCCGAACCGTAGCCGAAGCCCTCGAATTGCAGCGTATCCCAAGTGTCGAGTTGCAGCACCACATCGCTGCCGTCCTCACTGGCGTCGAAGACGAAGGTATCGGCGGTCACTCCAGAGTAAAGCGTGTCGTTGCCAGACCCGCCATCCAGCGTGTCGCCGCCCCCGGCCTTCATATACGCCTCAAAAGCCGTTGCCGTATTTCCGGCAAACTCACCGCTCTGGGCAAAGCCGCGCACAACATCCTCGCGCGTACCGCCATTG
>CALHLW010000123.1 GCA_938034615.1 uncultured Neomegalonema sp.
AGGCGTATAGGTCATGACCGATACCCGCCACCGCATCGCAACACCCTTGCCAGCCCTGCGGAACCGGGTTCACACTACGGAATGCGCCATGCACTGTTTGCGATCAGGCATTGCATGAGCGGGAGGACTCGAAAGGTGCCGTCAGAGCACCGTACCGACGAGAACCAACAGACGGCCCTGCCGTCGCAACAAGGGAGACACGACAATGAAGAACCTGCTCAAAGGCGTGGCACTTGCCGCGCTGATGCTCGCGCCGGGGATTGCCTCGGCGGACGTTGAATCCGATGAACCCATCATCATCGTCCAGAACAACTGGACCAGCCAGCTCGTGCTGTCCTACGTGGTCGGCAAGACCCTCGAAGGGATGGGCTATACCGTCGAATACGCCCCCTCGGACAGCCAGCTTCAGTTCCAGGCAATGGCCGATAACGACATGGACTTTCAGGTCGAAGCCTGGGAAGGCTCGATGAAATCCGCCTTCGAGAAAGCCGCCGAGAACGGCATGATCGACGCGGGCACCCATTCCGCCCTGACGCGCGAAGAGTGGTGGATTCCGAACTACGTGCTGGAGAAATGCCCCGGTGCAGCCTCGTGGGAGGGCCTGAACCGCTGTGCCGAGATCTTCGCCACGGCAGAGACCAGCCCAAAAGGCCGCTTCGTCGGACCACCCGCCGACTGGGGCAAGAACTACTCCGACCGCGTGAAGGCGCTGGAGATGGATTTCGAGGCGATCAATGTCGGACAGGCCGCGACCCTCTGGGCCGAGCTTCAATCCGCCTATGACCGTGAGGAGCCCATCGTTCTCTTCAACTGGACACCCAACTTCATCGAATCGAAGTTCGAGGGCCAATTCGTGGACTTCCCCGTGCCGTCGGCGGCCTGCAACGAGGTCAAGGAATGGGGCCCGAACCCCAACGCGACCGGCGATTGCGGTGCACCGCATAGCGGCTGGCTGAAGAAAGCCGCCTCGCCCCGCCTGCCCGAAGAATGGCCCGGTGCATGGGCTGTGCTCCAGAAGGTCGACTTCAACAACGCCCAGATCGCCGCAGCGGCCCTGATGGTCGATGTGGACGGCATGGAGCCGGAAGAAGCCGCCGAGAAGTGGATGGAAGACAACGCCGACATCGTGAAAAGCTGGATGGAATAAGCCAGCACTCCCTGCTCCGGCATAGCGCCGGAGCAGATCGTGTCATTCCCGCGAAAGTGGGAACCTCTCTTCGCAGATCGAGATTCCCGCTTTCGCGGGAATGACAGAACTCAGACAAGAAGAAGGCTGCCATGCCCGCCGACGTCCAGATCAAATGTCGCAATCTCTGGAAGGTATTCGGGGCCGACCCCAAGGGGTTCCTGCGCCGCCATAACGGCGCACCGACGGCTGAGGCACTGGCGGATGAGGGCTATATCGGTGCAGTTCAGGACGTCAGCTTCGACGTGCATCAGGGCGAGATTCTCATCATCATGGGCCTGTCGGGGTCCGGCAAATCCACCCTGATCCGCTGCATCACCCGCCTCAACGATCCCACGAGCGGTGAGATGGAATACGAGGGCCGCGATCTTCTCAAACTGTCCGAGAAAGAACTCATCGACCTGCGCCGACACAAGTTCGGCATGGTCTTCCAGAATTTCGGCCTGTTGCCCCATCGCGACGTGCTCGAAAACGTCGCCTTTCCGCTGGAGGTGCAAGGCATTTCCAAAGCCGACCGCGTTGAGCGGGCCAAGGCCATGATCGACCTCGTCGGCCTTGGAGGCCGCGAATCCTACTTCCCGCGAGAATTATCAGGCGGCCAGCAACAGCGCGTCGGTAATGCCCGGTCGCTGGCCGTCGAGCCGGATATCTGGTTTCTGGATGAGCCATTCAGCGCACTCGACCCCCTGATCCGCGCGGAGATGCAGGACGAATTCATCCGCCTGCAATCCCTGCTGCACAAGACCATCGTGTTCATCACCCATGATTTCGAGGAGGCGACCAAACTCGCCGACCGCATCGGCATTATGAAAGACGGGCGGATGGTGCAGCTCGCCACGCCCGAGGAACTGGTCCTCAATCCTGCCGATGATTACGTCGCGGAATTTGCCAAGAACGCCCCGCGCGAGCGCATCGTCTCGGTCGGTGCGATCATGCAGCCCGCGACCGACAGCGCCAGCGGCACCGTGTCATCGACAGCCAAGATCGGCAGCGTGGCCGAGCAGGTGTTGACCTCCGAACATCCCGTTGCCGTCGTGGACGAAGCAAGCGGCAACGTCGTCGGCTCCATCGACCGGCACAATGTTGCCACCTCGATCTTCGGGACGCGCGCAGCATGACCGAAGCCACCGCCCAGACCGGAGAGACGGGCGGCGGGTTCAGCCTCGCCGCAATCCCTCTATGGGCGCAATTCGCGGCGATCATCATTTTCGGCGTCCTGCTGTCGCTCGTCTGGGACGGCGCGACGCGATGGCCGGAGGAATGGATCGTCCCCGCCGCCCCGTGGATCACCGAATTCATCGAATGGCTGAAAAGCGAGGCGACGATCTTCGGGGTCGAGTTCAAGGACATCACGCGCGGCATCGGCGCGGCCCTTAAGGCCCCCGTGAAATGGGCCGAATACCTGCTTTATCGAGGCTTCAAGGGCATCGGTCTCGGGCCGTTGCCATGGGTGGCGGTCGCGGCAGGCGTGGTGATCTTCGCCCATTGGGTCGGGGGGGTGCGGCTGGCGATCTTCTGTGCGTTGACGATGATCTATCTGGCGACCTTCAATGTCTGGAAGGACTCGATGAAGACGATGACGATCGTCATCGTCGCCGTGCCCATGGCCGCGCTTCTCGGGGTGGTCCTCGGCATCTGGGTCACGCGCTCGCGCACTGCCTCGCGGATCTTTTCGCCGATGTTCGACCTGATGCAGGCGACGCCGCATATGGCGTATCTCGCCCCCGTCGCCGCCCTCTTCGCTTTTGGCCCCGTCACGGCCCTGATCGCCACGGTGATCTTCGCGATGCCGCCCATGGCCCGCTGCACGATCCTCGGGCTTCAGACCGTCTCGTCGGACGTGCTGGAGGCGGGGCAGATGTCGGGCTGCACGAAACGCCAGCTTCTGTGGAAAGTCGCGCTGCCCTCCTCCAAACGAACCCTGATGCTGGGCCTCAATCAGGTCGTGATGCAGACCCTCGCTATGGTTGTGATCGCGTCGATCGCGGGGGCCACCGGCCTCGGCCACAAGCTGCTCTACTCCCTGCAACAGCTTCGCCTCGGCGTCGCCATCGAACAGGGGATCGCCATCTCGCTGATCGCCATCGTTCTCGACCGGCTAACGCAAGCCTATGCCTACAAGGAAACCGACCATTTCGCCGCCGGGAAGAGTTTCGTGCAGCGGCACAAGCACCTGCTGCTGTTCCTCGTCATCCTCGTGGTCAGCTATATTGCTGCCGAGTTCTACCGCTGGGTCAAGATTCCGCCCGCGAAATTCGTCTGGGGATCGGGCGATGCGAAGACGGTGCTGTTCGATGCGAAACTGCTGGCGCGGCATATGGATCAGGCGATCCGCGACTTCAACGTCGTCGCCTTCGACTATATCAATCCGATCCGAGACTGGGTGACGATCTGGATTCTGCTGCCGGTGCGGGACTTCTTCCTGTGGCTGCCCTGGCCCGTATTCGTCGGGGTCATCGGGTTGGCGGCATGGCGTCTGGGCGGGTTGCCGGTGCTGCTGCTGTGTCTGGCACTGATGTTCAGCTTTATCGTCACCGGGTTTTGGGTCGAGACGATGAAGACGACCTATCTGGTGCTGATCGCTGCCGCACTCTGCGTGATGATTGGCGTGCCACTGGGGATATGGGCGGCGCGGTCGGAGCGGGTGGCGAATGTCATCATGCCGATCTGCGATACTCTCCAGACCTTCCCGTCATTCATCTATCTGATCCCGGCCATCATGCTGTTCCGTATCGGTGATTTCGCGAATATCTTCGCGATCCTGCCTTATGCGACGGTTCCGGCGATTCGCTACACGTATCTGGGTCTCAAGCGTATTCCCCCCGTCACCGTAGAAGCGGGCATCGCCAATGGCGCGACCCGTTGGCAGCGGCTGTGGAAGGTCGAATTGCCCGTTGCCCTGCCGGAAATCATGCTGGGTCTGAACCAAACGATCATGATGGCGCTGGCCATGACGGCAATTACTGCGCTGATCGGCTCGACCGATCTGGGTCAGGAAGTCGTGCGCTCGATCTCGACCCAGAACTTCGGACGCGGCATCCTTGCGGGCTTCTTCATCGCGGCGCTCGGGATCATCGCCGACCGTCTGATCGTCTCATGGTCGGCGGAGCGCAAACGGCAATTGGGGGTCGCGTGATGGGCCACTCCTTGTCATTCCCGCGCAGGCGGAAACCTTCCTCCGCTGCGAGAGATTCCCGCTTGCGCGGGAATGACAATTTACTTCACCCCAAGCGCCTGAAACCGTCATGCCCGCACTGACCTCATTTCAATCCATCTTCGACCGCGCCGCCGCGCGCAAGGGCGGGGCAACGGTGCTGGAAGCGTTGCTCGGCACCCCAAAACCGACGGAGGAACTGGCGGCGATCCCGGAGGACCGCTGGCTCTCGATGCTATCGCGGGTGATCTTCGCTACCGGCCTGAACTGGCGGGTGGTCGAGAACAAGTGGGAGGGTATCGAGGAAGCCTATGAAAGGTTCGATACGGCCCGTATGGCGATGATGTCCGATGATGATCTCGACCGTCTGCTGAAAGACGCGCGGATCATCCGGCAGGGCGCGAAAATCCTTTCGGTGCGCGACAATGCGATCTTCCTGCGGGAACTGACCAAGGAACACGGCTCGCCGGGGCGCTTCTTTGCGGAATGGCCGAGCGAGGACTTCGTCGGATTGCTCGACGTAATGAAACAGCGCGGCTCGCGGCTGGGCGGCGCGACCGGCAGCTATGCCCTGCGCCGTATGGGTGTGGACAGCCTGTTCTTTTCCAAGGATGTCGGTGAAGCCCTCATCCGCGCGGATGTCGTGGACAAGCCACCGACGTCGAAAAAAGGGATGCGCGCCGCGCAGGATGCCATCAATATCTGGCGCGAGGAGAGTGGTCGCCCGCTCACTCAGATCAGTCAAATACTCGCCATGAGCGTTGGAGATCCCTGATGGGCATTATCGAAACATTCGAGAAACCTTGGGAGACCGGCGGTGTCATCGTTCCCGCCCTGCCGGTGCTGCCCGCCGATATGGAGCGTCATCCGGTCGCCGCGCTCGGCTCGCTGTTGGTTGAGATCGATGCAGGTGACGAGATCACGGTGCAGGATCGCGAAGGTCTGCAACCCGCCGAACTCACCTTCTTCGATGCAAGCGGCACCTCCGATGCCGCGATGCTCGGGGCCACGGCTTCCGGCCCGCCCGAGGGAGCCATGGCCCTGCTCACTGCCGGGGGTGCGTCAGCGACCAAGATGCGCGCGGCGCTTACCGAGCGCGGCCTCGATCTGGCGCATGGACAGGCCGTGCGCGCGTTCACCGAAGGCTCCCGCGCGGGTGATATGGCTAGATTCACGGCCACCACCGGCGGCACCTTGATCGTCAGCGCCCCTGGCACGCCGATGTCGCCCCACGATCAGGACGCGCCCACCGACCTCGTCGTCTATATTCGCCGCGCCTTGCGCCGGAACGAGAAGGACCGCCGCGACCCCCCGCCGCCGTTGGCCGATCCACTGATGGACGTGAACCTCGCCCCCGGACGCGCCCATGCCTATCAGGTCAAGAAGGGCGAATGGATCCAGATCCTCGACGTGCAGGGGCGCGAATGTTCGGATTTTCAGGCCTTCAGCCAGCGCAAGCTGGATGCGGGGATCGAGCATGAGATCGATCCGACGACCACCCGCTCTCTCGTTGGCAGCATCTACCCGCAGCCCGGCCTGCTGGGGAAATTCTGGACCGTCGATCAGGAACCGCTGGTCGAAGTGGTCCACGACACCGTGGGCCGTCACGACACCTTCGGCTCGGCCTGTACCGCGCGTGGCTATGAGGATGCGGGCTATCCGGGTCATGTGAACTGCACCGACAACATCAACGGGACCACCGCTGCTTTCGGGCTGAAACCACGCGCGAGTTGGCCTGCGCTGAACTTCTTCTACAATACGGCGCTCGACGACGCGCATCAGATTTCGCACGACGACCCCTATACCCGCCCCGGCGACTACCTGCTGTTGCAGGCGCAGGACGATCTGGTCTGTGTCTCCACCGCCTGCCCGTCGGATATCGACGCGACGAATGGCTGGAACCCGACCGATATTCAAGTTCGCGTGTATGGCGCGAACGAGACCTTCGAGCGCTCGATAGGCTGGCGCGCGAGCGTGGAGACGGATTTGCAGGACACAAGAAAGACGGGCTTTCACGATTGCTTCGAGCGGTTCACCCGCGATTTCGGCGAGTACGGCGGCTATTGGCTGCCGAACAAGATGAACGATCCGGGCACCATCGGTGAATACTGGGCCGTGCGCGAGGCGGCGGGGATCATGGATATGTCCGGCCTGCGCAAATACGAAGTAACCGGCCCGGATGCCGAAGCGCTGATGCAGATGTGCGTCACGCGCAACATGAAGAAGCTGGCCGTCGGCGGCGTGGTCTATACGGCCATGTGCTACGAGCATGGCGGCATGATCGACGACGGCACGGTGTTTCGCCTCGGCGACAATCTGTTCCGTTGGATCGGTGGGAACGACACCTCCGGCCTCTGGCTGCGCGAGCAGGCCGAAAAGCACGGCTTGCAGGCATGGGTACGCGCGTCCACCGACCAGATGCACAATATCGCGGTGCAGGGGCCGAACTCGCGCAAGATCATGGAAGACGTGTTCTGGACCAACCCGGACCAACCGACCATGAGCGAATTGGGCTGGTTCCGCTTTGCGCCTGCGCGGATCGGCGGCCTGCATGGTACGGCGGTCGTCGTCTCGCGCACGGGGTATACCGGCGAGTTGGGCTACGAGATTTTCTGTCATCCGCGCAATGCGGTCGAGGTCTTCGATGCGATCTGGGAGGCGGGGCAGAAGCATGGGTTGAAGCCATGCGGCTTCGCGGCGCTCGACATGTTGCGGATCGAGGCGGGGCTGGTCATCGCCGGAAACGAATTCGATGACACCACGGACCCGTTCGAAGCAGGCATCGGCTTCACCGTGCCGCTGAAAACGCAGGAGGACGACTTCATCGGGCGCGCGGCTATCGAGCGTCGCAAGGCCAATCCGCGCGAAAAGCTGGTGGGTCTCGACGTGGAAGGGGGCAATGTTCCCTTGCACGGCGATTGCGTGCGGCTCGGCAAGGCGCAGGTGGGAGTCGTCACCTCGGCGGTGAAATCGCCTATTCTGGGCAAGGTCATCGCGCTAGCACGGGTCGATGTCACCCATGCGGAGATTGGAACGGCGCTGGAGATCGGGCAACTCGACGGGCACCAGAAGCGCCTCAGGGCAGAAGTCGTCCGCTTCGCTCATTTCGATCCGACCAAGGAACGCGCTAAAGGAAATTATACCACGAATCAGTGAGTTCGACCGATATCGCTCCCAACCCTCGGTCCCTTCCCCGTTTTGCGGGGAGGGAGGCAAAATCGGCGAAGTCAATACGATACAACTCCCTCCCCTGCTTGCGGAGAGGGCCGGGGTGGGGGTGCGACCGAAGGAAGCGAGCGGCATCAGCCATCGTCAAAATCTTTTACATTACGCACAATATGCCCCTCCCGTGAAGGAGAGGCTTCGATAGAACAGACGCAGGAGGGGAGAGTCGTCAGGCGGCTTTCTTCATGGCGCGCATCTGGTCATGGGTTTCCTGAAACGTCTTCAGGTGTGCCATCAAGCTGCTATGCGCCGGGGTTCCAGCGGGGATGTCCTCAACGGCATCGTGCAGTTCTTCCAGAGTGCGATCCTCGTGTTCTTCGAGCTGCGCGACCAACGTGTTTTCCTGATCACCGAACGTGGCGAGGGCGGAGGTGTACCATGCATAGGCTGTTTCAGCCCAACTGCCATCGGCGGGCGTCTCGCCATAGCTGCGTACATGGGCGGAAAGATCGGTGATCGCCAGTTCACGCTTGGCCGCATTCGTGCGGAAAATCTCGGCGAGAGCCGGATTCGTAACCTGTTCGGCGCCGTCGCGGTAGAAGGTGGCACCGCCCTTGAGCACGGCGATCACGTCGTTCAGTTCTTCCACTACATCGTCGGACATCGGTATCTCCTTGGTTGATGGACAATCTCATCCATTCGCCGGGTCAATGCAGCAGCGGCGAGATTGTTCATTCCCGGTCCGATTTATTTTCCCGTTTCTCCTTCGCGCAGAGCGGCAGCGCGCTCCAACACATCCTTCGCGCCATCCTTGAAGGTCAGCGTGCGGTAGGGGAACGGGATTTCCATCTGCGCATCGTCCAGCGCCCGCTTGATTGCCGCAACCACCTTGTCGCGGGAAGCGCGGATATCGACGGGGCGCGAGCCGGTCCACCACGTCACCTGAAAGTCGATGGAAGATGCCCCGAATTCCTTGGCGAACACCTGCACGTCACGCACATCGTCACGCACCATGTCGACCGCGATCACCGCGTCGTATATCACGTCGCGGGCGGCATCCACATCGACGTCATAGGCGACACCGACCGTGATTTCGGCTCGGCGAAGGTTCTGGCTCGTGCGCACGGTCACCGGGTTCTTGAACAGCATCGCGTTCGGCATGACGACGAGTTGTCCGTCGGTCTGGCGGATATGGGTATCGCGGATGGTGATTTCCTCCACCACGCCCTCCACATCGCTGCATTCGACGAAGTCCTCCAGCTTGAACGGTTCGCGCAGCAGGATGAGCAGACCGGCAAGGAAATTCTCGAACACGTCCTTGAAGGCAAACCCGATAGCAACCGAGCCGAGGCCCAGTGCCGTCAGCGCCTTGGCCGGGGTGAGCGACGGGAACACGATGGTCATGGCGATCAGCGATCCGAGCAGCCAGATGCCCGTACTCGCGATCATCTGGAACACCTCGATCAACGAACGCCGCATCCGCGCCCGCGCGAGCAGCCGCGCAATCAGCCATCGGGCACCCTTCGCCAGCGCCCAGACCACAAACAGGACGACAAGCGCCAGCGCGAGTTGGGGCAGCAGTTTCCAGAATCCACTCCAATACTCGGCAAGCTGGTTCATCAGGGGTTTGGGAACGTCGATCTCTTCCATCGGTTCTCTCTGTCGGTCGTCGTTGCGGGCAGGGTTCAGGCGGTCTCGCCCATCACGGTCATGAGGCACGTATCAAGATGTTCCCGATCCACATCCGTCGCCCCCTCCGGCAAGGCATTGCGTCCAATCAGGTCTGCATGGTGGCGCAGCAACTGGATATTGTCGTCGTCGCTGACCGCGATCATCCGCCGGATCGCATCGATCATCGCGCAGGAGACGAGCATGTTCGCGGCGGCATTGCGGCGGATGGGATGAAAGGCCGTGCCGATGATCTCATCCACGGTCAATACGGTCGCCGTGACCCGCGCGACCCCGTCCTCGTCGAGATAGAGCGGTGACGAAGGCTGTCGCCGTAACAACTCGCCGAATGCGCCGGACAGATGATCGACCGCGCAGACCGCCGTATAGGAATCGTTGATCCCCGGCGACAGGGCGCGCAGGGCGATCTCGACGAGGAGATTGACGGAAAAGAGGATGTCTCCCTCGGACGATCGTGATCGACCGAGGGCCAGGCGTTCGTTCACCGTACTATCCCAGTCCTCGACCGATCCGGCTCGCTGCACAAGCGCGACCGGCATCCGCTCGACAATGTACTCGCCCGGCGGTACGAGAATTTCGACGGCGGCGTCGTGCCTGGTCATGTCCCCGACCAGTTCCTCCAGATCGATGGAGCGCAGATAGCCAGTGTCGCAGGCATGAACGACCCGCCCCACGCCGGTGTCACGTTCCGGTATCGTGGCGATCTGTTGAGGCTCCGCATCCGACGCTCGGAATGCCGCTTCGATGGCCACTCGCAGGCGCTTCGCTGTCCGAGCGATCTCGTTATCGACCAGCACGCGCTGGGATACGTCATGCACGAAATAGATCAGCGTCATCACCGACAGGATCGACAGGAGGGTGGCGATTGCCGTGGCCGACCTAGCCTCATGCCCTTCGCGTACCAGCCATAGACTGACCAGCGCAAAGACGAAGGTCGCGCCGATGATGGTGATCGTGATTTGGTTCACGCGGTTGTCGTAGAAGGAGTCCAGCAGGCGCGGCCCCAACTGTCCCGCCGCGAGAGTGAAAATCAGCAACGTCAGGGTATAGGTCAGCGTCATCATCGTCGCCGTACCGCCCGCAATGGTGCCGAGCAGGGCGCGGGCCGCATCCGCATTGATGACGAGGACATCGTGGGACGGGATCGCATCGCTGCCATCCGCCATCTGCACGAGAAAGGCCAGAACGATCCCGAGCACGCTGCCCGCCATCGGCAGCACCCAGAAACTTCGCCGGAGCGCGTGAAACACCCGCGTCAATCTGTTCAAACGGCCCAAATCAGCTCCATCCTCTTGCCTGTCCCGCGACGGTATCCGGGCAGCCGCCGGCGACGGCATTCAGGAGGATATAATCTTGCGGGCGGTTTTGACGATGAACCGACGTCGAATCTCGGTGTTTCGGTTGGACCGCAGCGTTTGCCGGGTCGGCCCTACGATCCCGCGTTCAGGCGGTCGCTGAGTTCGCGGAATTCGCGACGGAGTTGATCGTTGCGGAAGATGCGTTCGATGCCGGGACTTTGCAGGTTTTGCAGGGCCTCGAAGGACATCGTGGCGCTTTCCATCATCGAGCGAAGCTGGAAACTGGCATCGACCGTGCGCAGGGTGTTGTCGGCGATGCGGAGCTCGCGCACAGCGTCGCGGCGGGCATCGGCCACCCCTGCGCGCTGGTCGGCGAGGTGCTGGCGATAGAACTCGGCGGCCTCGAAGGCGATGGCCTGCGACTGGATATTGGCCTCCAGCGCATCGCGCTGACGCTCGGTTCCCGGCTGGCTGAGCAGGCGCTCGGTTTCCTTGCGTGCAGCGGTCACGTCGCGGGTGATGGCGTCGAGGCGGGGCAGGTAATCCTCGTCGATCTTCGCGATGAAGGTCGTTTGGGCGTGGACCAGCACGGCGAGCAACGCAGTGTGCATAGCATAGTAGCGCTTGGCGGTGCCGAGGTCTTCGTCGGTCTGGTCGAAGAGGGTGAGCAATTGGCGGCTGACCCCGCGTGCGGCATTGTAGGCGGCGGCGATGCGGATCACATCCTCGCCCGTCACGCTGTCGAGCAACAGATCGGCCTCGTCTTCGCTCACGGGGGTGCCGGCGGCACGCATGGCGTCAAGGAAGCGCAGCTTTCCATTGCGGATCGCCATTTCGTTTCCGGCGATGCGGGCATGGGTCTCGTCGATCTCGTCGTCGATGGCGGCGCGGTCCTTCGCGAGACCGAAAGTACCGGTGACACCGGCATCCTCGGGGGCGGAGATACGTTCTTCGCGCAGGCGGGAAATCTCGGCGCGCAACGTGTCGATGGCCCGCCGCCGCTGGCGGATTTCACTCTGGATTTCGGTGACCGGCGCTCCGGCGACCACGTCGAAGGCGTCGGCGAGCAGACGGTTCGTGCGGCTTTCGGCATCATAGCCCAAGGGGCGGGTGAAAAGGGCCGTGAGGCTGCTTTCACCATCGATATCGCCCCGCGCCTCGGCGGCATCCTCCAGAATTGCGCGCACATCTCCAAAGAGGCGCTGCATCCGCTGGTGATCGACATCCGTGACGCGCGGGTCGGCTGTGGCCACGGCGATGTCCTGCGCAACAGCAGGATGGGGCGCAAAAGCGCTGAACATGGCGGCGGTCACGACAGCAGAAAGCAGGGGTAGGCGCATCGATTCGATTCCTTTCCGCAAGGGACACTGGCCCGGCTTCTATGGGCAGAAGATACCACTGATACCCTGCTATTCCGTTTTTCCGGCGATTCGCGCAAAGATTGCATCGATCACCGAGTCTGTCCTACAGATGGGTTGACAATTCGATCATCACAAGTGGAACACGATTCGTTAATCTTTCCGTGTCACGTTTAAATGGCTTCAAAGGGCGTGAGCGCCCTTTACTACTTCCTCCCCGACTGACCGCCTCAGCGTAAAGAGGCGGTCTTTTTCGTTTCAGGGCGGCGTGAAAGCCTCGCGAATAGCCGGGGCGAGGCGGTCTGCCCATTCGATCTGACCGGCCTCGTCGGCGATCAGGTCATTGCGGATTTCCACCAGAATATTCGGTAAATCCCGGTGAAAGACGTGCTGGTCAAGGGTCTCGCCGGGATTGCCGCCGAGATACGGCTCGTTCGCCCCCACGCAGAGCGCCGGATGATCGCGGTGCAGGATGTCGATGAAGCGCTGGCCGCTGGCCTCGTCCGACCCCCAGAGAACGCCCGCGTGCCATGGTCGCGGGGGGCGACCCTGAAGCTGTGGCGTGAAGCTGTGGATCGAGAGAACGGCAGGACGGATCGCACGGGTGATCTGGGTCGCGATGGCCGCGTGGTAGGGGCGGTAGCAGGTGTCGAGGCGGCGTTCTCGCTCGGCGTCGTCGATGCCCCGGTTGCCGGGGATGATCGCGCCGTCGGAAATCTGCATCACGAGGGTCGGGTCGTCCTCGCCCCGGTTCGGGTCTATCAGCAGGCGCGAGAACCCGGCGAGCAGGGTGGTGGCGTTCAACCGCTCGGCCAGCGCACGGCCAAGCCCCGCCGCGCCGATATCATAGGCGATGTGTCGCTCGAACTCGGACGCATCGAGACCAAGGGTGCCATAGCCGGGAGGCAGGGAATTTGACGCATGGTCCACGATGACGAGCAGGCCGGGGGGGGCATCGGGATTGATGATATCGACGGATGAGAAGGTCATGGAATCCAGAGAGTGACGCGCGGCAGGGTGCGGCGCGGTCTTACACGCTCACTCGTCCGAAGGGTAGCCGGTCATTTCGAGATAGCCGGTCCCGCCCTGCGATCCCTCCACCGTGATTGGGCCTTCCCAATAGGAGAAGGAGGTGTCGTTCCAGCTCTCACGGTTGAGGGCTTCGACGGTGACATCAAGGTCGCGATCTGCGACGGCGAGCCGCCATTTGATGGGCATGGTGCGGTTCGCGACTTGGGTGG
>CALHLW010000124.1 GCA_938034615.1 uncultured Neomegalonema sp.
CTGTTCAAGCGTTTCGTGAGTTTCGAAATACACGAGCAGATGAATATTGTAGGTTTTCGTATGCGCCTTTACCTCGCCGTCGCGATGTTGTCCGGGACGAACGCGGAGATCGACGGCAGACCCGACATAAATTGCATTCCTTGATGCGAGCAGAGGATTTAAACGTAAGCCACTGACTTTCTCCGAAAAGGAGGCCCCGGCTCAGGACCGGGGCAGGAAGTCCATGTCGCACTCATCCACCACCTACAAATACACATGGCGCCTGCCCCTGCTGATCTGGCAGGCAGCATTCTTCGTCGTGCCGCTGATCTTCCTCGTCGTCATGAGCTTCTGGCTGGTGAAGAACTACCGGATGCAACCGGACTTCGTGCTGAAGAACTGGGACAAGATGTTCAGCCGGGGTTATTTCTGGGATGCGTATTGGTTGACGCTGGGGCGGGCGACGCTGGCCGCCATCATCGTCAGCCTGATCGCCTTTCCCGCCTCCTTCGCGCTGGCCTTCAAGGTGTCGGACACGACCCGGCGCTGGGCCATCTTCTTTCTCATCATCCCGTTCTTCACGTCTTATCTGGTGCGCGTCTATGCGTGGCAGGTGATCCTCGCTGAGCAAGGCGTCATCAATGCGCTGCTCGACACGGTCGGCATCGGATCGGTCACGATGCTCAATTCCGGCTTCGGGGCGATGATCGGGTATCTGACCCTGACGCTGCCGCTTGTGGTGATTCTCCAGACCTTCAGCCTCGCCGCCGTGGACCGGAACCTGATCGAAGCCGCATGGAATCTCGGCTGCGGGCGGGCGCGGACGATCCTGTCGGTCATCGTGCCATCCGCGAAAATCGGACTGATTCTCGGCGCGGTGTTCTGCTTCATCCTCAGTTTCGGAGATTTCGTCGCACCCTATTATCTCGGTGGATCGAAGCCTCCGACACTCTCGATCCTCATCATTGACACGACGAAATCGGGTCAGCAATGGCCGCGCGCCGCAGTGGTCGCGGTCTGCATGATCGTCACACTATTCACGGTGGCCTTCGCCGCCATCGCGCTTGCTTACGGGAGGCCGAAGAAATGAGAGCAGCTCTCCTTTTCTATCTCGGCGCGGTCTTCGTGTTCGTCTTCGCGCCCATCGTGGCGAGCGTGGTGTTCTCGTTTAACTCGGATCGCTTCCCATCTATCCCGCTAGGATCATTCACCCTGCATTGGTACGAGACGGCGTTTGCGGAGGAGTCGCCGATCTGGGAAGCGTTCCGCAACTCATTGATCGTCAGCGTCTGCGCGGCGGCGCTTTCGACCTTGATCGGGTTCGCAACGGCCTACACGGATTATCGTTACGGTTTCCGGTTCAAGGCCGGGTACATCGCCCTCGCATTGCTACCCCCGACCGTGCCGCTCATCATCCTTGCACTGGCAATGTTAGCGTGGCTTAGCCAGTTGGGCCTCAGCGGCACGCTAACCGGTATCATCGTCGCGCATACGGTGCTGGGTGCGCCGTTTGCCATGGCAGTGACACGGCTGCGCCTCAGCCAGATGGACCCGTCCCTCGAAGCGGCAGCATGGAATCTCGGCGCATCGGAGTGGGGCGCTATGCGCCATGTGGTATTGCCCTTCTGCCTGCCCGCGATCATCAGCGCCTTCTGCCTGACGGCAGCGGTCAGCTTCGACGAGTTCGCGGTGGCTTGGTTCGTCTCAGGCCTGAACAAAACGGTCCCGGTCGCAATCCTCGAAATCCTGCAAGGGAATGTAGACCCGCAGATCAACGCCATCGGCACGGTGGTCTTCCTTACCTCGATGGCGCTGGTGACGGTCGCACAATTGCTGCTGATGGCAAAGGGGCGAAAGACATAGGGGGCTGGCGATAGCCCGCTGCGACGCTACCTGCACCGCTATGAAAGACGACATGCTTCAGCCTGACGCCCTCACGTGGACCGCCAGCCGCACGGAAGGGCTGTCGCGAATGACCGCGTTCACCCCCTCCATGGGTCGGCTTTACGCGAGCCAGCGGAACTACGACCTGGGACCGGAAAAGCGTGGCAACGTCTCGATCCTGTCGCCCTACATCCGGCGACGGTTGGTGACGGAAGAGGAGGTCGTTCGGGTTGCGCTGGCGAACCATTCGCCCGCAGAGGTCGAGAAATTCGTTCAGGAAGTGTTTTGGCGAACCTACTGGAAAGGTTGGTTGGAGCATCGGCCAACAGCCTGGATCGATTACAAGCAACGGCGGGATACGGTCCTTGCATCATTGGACCGCCGACAGAGCAAAGCTGTAACCGCCGCCGAAGAGGGCCGTACCGGGATCGAATGTTTCGATGCCTGGGCCGACGAGCTGGTCGAAACAGGCTATCTGCATAACCACGCGCGGATGTGGTTTGCCTCGATCTGGATCTTCACGCTGCATTTGCCGTGGCAACTCGGCGCCGATTTCTTCCTGCGGCATCTGCTGGACGGCGATCCGGCATCGAATACCCTCGGATGGCGGTGGGTGGCCGGGCTGCATACCAAGGGCAAGCATTATGCGGCGCAGGGGTGGAACGTGGCGAAGTTCACGCATCAGCGGTTTCACCCGACCGACCTGAACGAAACAGCAGAACCGCTAGAAGAAGCGTTCGATGCGAGTGAGGCCAAACCTATCCGTGATGTCACGCGCTATGATCCGGCCCTTCCGACCGTGCTGCTAATAACCGATGAGGATTGTCAACCGGAGACGCTGGGCCTTGATCTACCCGCCCTGCGCGGTGTCGTGACTGTGCAGACGAGCGCGGAACGATCGCCCCTGCCGGTCAGCGATGGCGTTGCCCGTTTCGACCGGGAGGCATTGGCCGATGCGGGATCACGGGTCGGCGGGGGGACGGCGATGACGATGCCGCGTGGGCGCGATCTTGCCGACCATGTCCGACGCGCGGACGCCACGCAGATCGTGATCGGCTTCGTCCCGCAAGGCCCAACGCGCGACTGGCTGGATAGCATCCTGCCCGACCTGACTGCGGCGGATATTACATTGGCAGAGGTACAGCGGGAGTGGGATGCAGCAGTCTGGCCCCATGCCACCGCAGGGTTTTTCAAGGTGAAGAAGAAAATTCCGAGATTGATCGAGGAACTGTCGCTGGCATCGTAGTGCTTCGACGACATTCGAACCGGCAAGGCCGAGGAAAAACTCCGTATAACGCACATCCTGACTCTGGCCAGCGAATCCGAAAGGGGGTAAGGTCGCAGTAACCTTAACAAACCCTTTCAGGAACGCGCCCGTGAAGTTCTTCATCGACACCGCAGAGATCGACGAAATCCGGGCGCTTGCCCCCTCCGGGCTGGTGGACGGGGTGACAACCAACCCCTCGCTGATCGCCAAATCGGGTCGTGATTTCAAGGAAGTCGTCGCAGAAATCTGCGAGGTGGTCGAGGGGCCGGTCTCGGCAGAAGTGACCGCGATGGAAAGCGCGGCAATGATCGAGGAGGGCAAGGCCCTCGCGAAGATCGCTGACAATGTCTGCATCAAGCTGCCGCTGACCTTCGACGGTCTGGTCGCCTGTCGTGCGCTTGTCGATGATGGGCATCAGACGAACGTGACCTTGTGCTTTTCGGCCAATCAGGCGCTGCTCGCGGCAAAGGCCGGGGCGACCTACATCTCGCCCTTCATCGGGCGGCTGGATGATATGGGCATCGACGGGATGGAATTGATCGAGGAAATCCGTACAATCTACGACAATTACATGTTCGACACGCAGATCCTCGCAGCGTCGATCCGTACCGTAAACCACGTGAAGCTGAGTGCGCTGGCCGGGGCGGATGTCGCGACGATCCCGCCCGCTACGCTGAAGACGCTGACGAAACACCCACTGACGGATAAGGGGCTGGAAGCCTTCCTGAAGGACTGGGAAAAGACCGGGCAGTCGATCCTCTGAACGAGGGCTGCTGTGCGAAAGATATAAAAAGACGACAAAACAGAGGGATCGAGACATGTCGACAGAAGGAACAGGCAGCGAAGCAGTGGAACGCACCCCACGCCGAGCAAAACTGGGGCGCAACGCTGTCCGCAATTATATCCTCGAAAACCCGGCAGTGGTGCTGGACGACGCGGAAGTATCGGCCTCACTGGTCGATCTGGCTGGAAAGCGCTACGGCGACAACGTCGTCAGCCTGCAAACGGCAGTGATGGCAAAGATGCGCGAACGGCTGCGCGCGGTCGAGATCGAGCGTGAGGAAATGCTGGACGCAGCGGAGGCGAACCTCGTCTCGATGAATCAGGTGCATGACGCAATCCTGCACATGCTCGAAGCGCCCTCCTTTCAAGATTTCATCGATATCGTCGGATCGCAATTCGGCGAATTGCTGGTGGTCGATTCAGTGCGCCTCTGCGTCGAGACGCCCCCTGCAAAGAAAGCGGAGAGAACGGGTGATATCGGCACGCTCTGCCCTATTGCACCGGGATCGGTGAACACGTTCTTCCACGGTGCACCCTGGGGCGTGTCGCTGCGCGCGGTCGAGGAGCCGACACGGGCGCTGCATACGGACGGCGAGATCGAGTCGGAAGCGCTGGTGCGCCTCGATTTCGGTCCCGGATCGCAACCCGGTGTCCTTCTGTTTGGCGCGCGCGACCCGGATCGCTTCCACGACGAACAGGGCGGTGATCTGCTGGTGTTCCTCGGCGGCGCGGTCAGCCGCGTGATGCGGCACTGGCTGGACGAGCCGGAGATAGTTTGAAGGCCCCCGCTCTCGTAGAAGACTGGAGACGCGCTCTCGTAGCGCGGGGGGCCAGCCCCGCGACACAGGAAGCCTATACCCGCGATGTCTGGCGCTTTCTTCGGGCGTTGGGCGACCCCGATGAACTGACCGGCGACGATCTCGGTGCCCTGACCCAGCCGCAGATGCGCGGCTGGATGGCGGATTTGCGGCGTGAGGGATTGGGCAAGGCCAGCGTGGGCCGCGCGCTCTCGTCGGTGAAGAGTTTCTATCACCATGCGAGCGAAACCCATGGCATCCGCGCCGATGTCGTGCGCGCCGCGCGGGGACCGCGTTCGCCGAAGCCCCTGCCCCGCCCCCTGAGCGAGAAGGACGCTGCGACGGTTCTGACCATGACGGGATTGGACAGCGACCATGACTGGGTGGCGCTGCGCGACACGGCGGTGCTGACGCTGCTCTATGGCTGCGGATTGCGGCGGGCCGAGGCGCTATCTCTGAAGGGGAGCGATGCGCCCTTGGGCGAGACGCTGCGGATCACCGGCAAGGGGAGCAAGGAACGTCTCGTTCCGGTCCTGCCCATCGCGCGCGAGGCTGTCGATGTCTATGTCGCCGCCTGTCCGCATCCGCTGACGCCGGAGGGGCCGCTGTTCGTGGGGGTACGAGGCGGGGCGCTCAATGCGCGGATCGTGAGCGGGGCAATGCAGACGATACGAGCGGCGATGGGCTTGCCCGACAGCGCCACGCCCCACGCCTTACGCCACTCCTTCGCCACGCACCTGCTCAGCGCGGGGGGCGACCTGCGGACGATCCAGACCCTCCTCGGCCATGCCAGCCTGTCCAGCACCGAACGCTACACGGCAGTGGACGAAGCGCGCCTGCTCGAAGCCTACGAACAGGCGCATCCGAAGGCGTTGTAACGATGGGCGATATCAGGGGGGGCGTCGGACTATGGATATAATCGCCACGGGAATGCGGCTGTGGGTTGTCGAGAACCGACTGGCCATGAAGCGATCTCAGGGCGTCGGCTCCATCGAAGGCACGAACAGGCGGATCATCATCCGTATCGACACCGATGCCGGGCTGTCCGGCTACGGAGAGGCCGCACCATGGGCGGTTTTCTCGGGTACCACCGAGGCTGGCGTGGCGGTTCTGGCCACCTACTTTCTGCCTTCCATCAAGGGGCAGCGTGCTGCCGAAATCCCGAAGATCATGCGCCTGTGCGACCGCCTTGCGGTCGGCCACCCCGAAGCCAAGGCCGCAGTGGAAATGGCGCTCTACGATATTGTCGGAAAAGCCTCCGGCCTGCCGATCTATCAGCTTCTGGGCGGCAAGTGCCGAGACCGGATACCGTTCAGCTTTTCGATTGCCAATCCCGATCTCGACGCCGATCTGGAGCTGGCATCGCGGATGTATGAGGAAGGCTCGCGCATCTTCAAGATCAAGACCGGATTCGCTGACACCCATGATGAGGATGTGCGCCGGGTGGCCCGTATCCGGGAGCACTTGCCCGACGATACCGACTTGCGGATCGACTACAATCAGGGGCTTGCGGCGTTCGGGGCGCTTGAAAAGCTGAAGCAGATGGAGGCGTTTCGCCCAACATTTCTGGAACAGCCGGTCAAGGCGCATCTGTGGGACCTCATGGCGGATTTGACGGACAAGCTGGTCACGCCAGTTCTGGCCGACGAAAGCGTCTTCGACGTGCCTTCAGCCTCCGCCGCCGTACAGCGCAAGATCGCAAACGCCTTCAGCATCAAACTGATGAAAGCGGGGGGCATGGCCAATGGACGCGCCATCGCGTCGATTGCCAAACAGGCCGGTATTCCCTGTTACGGCGGCACCCTGTTCGAAGGCGGCATCGGGCTGAACGCCGCAGCGCATCTGATCGTCGCGACGGAAAACATATCCCTCGGCTGTGAATTCTACATGCCGCGATATGTCATGGACCCGGCGGAAACGGAGTCGATGGTGGATATCCGGGACGGCCATGTCTACCCGCCCGAAGGCCCCGGACTCGGGATCGACATTGATGAGGATGTCATCGGTCGTTGCGCGATTGAAGCCCTTTCAGTCTGAAAGGCAGCAGGCGCTACAGGTATGGAACGAAGATCAACACCCCCATCACGACTGCACCGATGGCGCAGAGCAACACGGCGGCTGCGGCGATGTCCTTAGCGTGAAGGACGGCCTCGTTATGCTCCGGTGAGACGACATCGCAGAGATATTCGAAAGCCGTATTCATAGCCTCCGCGAACCAGACCATCGTGATGACGACGACGAGCCATTTCCAGTCGGCGGCGCTCAGACCGACGGCGAAACCTGCGGCGGTAACGACAAGCGTTGCGGCAACGTGAACCCAGGCATTGTGCTGCGTGAAGAGCATCGTCCTGAGGCCCGCAAAGGCGTATCGGAAGCTGGCGAGCCGCGCGCGCAGGCGAAAACCGCTCATGGTTCCAGCCTCCATTCCTGTGCCTTCGTGGAGGGACCGCGGCGGAAAACCCAACCGATGCCCGCGATCACGGCGGCAATGGCGATGCAGCAACTCATGTCGTTTCCTCTAGGATACGAATGTCGGTAGATCCGGTCAGCATGACGGGTATGGTTGCTCTGCCGGTAGCATCCGCCCTTCCTTCGGTGCCATCATCCATACGAAGGCGCGCATGGGGGCGGCAGTTGGACAGGGGCAGCGTGACCGGGCCGGGTTGCGCGCCGGGGTGGAGCGTCAGGCACAGCGCCCCGTCTTCCCACTCGGCACGCGAGACGAGGATGGCAGGATAGTCCATCGTCTCCAGCACAGGGCCTTCGGGTTTCGGGATACCGCGCGCAGTGAGGTCTGCGAGGGCGCCCTGTCCGCCGAAGCGGGCCATCAGCTCGACGAAATGGGCGAAAACCGATGCGTTGCTCCGATGGGTGACGCCGGTATGCGTTTCGGATGGACACTCGGCATCGAGCAGGTCGAGGGACAGCGCGGCGATCTCGGGGTCGCCTAATTCGGTGGCGGCAGCGGCGACCGCTGTGCAGCTTGCGGCGCGTGAAAAGCGGTAATTGCCGGTATCGACGGGCCAGAAGCGGCGGCGATCCAGTGAGCCGTCCGGGCGCACCATCGTCGCGCGGGCCACGGCCCAGATGCGGTTGGCGATTTCCGGCAGGACGCCATTCAGGAACAGCGCCGGCGTAGCATCGGCGGCGGCTCCCCCGATGGCGGGTGGGGCAAAGCCGACCAGGGTGGAGCGAAAGGCGAGCGGGTGGCCATTGGCGTCGATCAATTCGCGGGTCAGGCCGCTCTCGAAATCCCCGGCGATCCCGGCCCAGAGCGCGCCGCCCTGCTGCGCATCGCGCGCCCGCACGGCATTGGCACCGATGGCGTTGCACATTGGGTAGACCCAGTTCGGCTCACAGGGCATGAGCGTGTAGGGCGACGCACCCCAACCGCGCATCAGAGCGTCTGTCATCGTGCCGAAATCATGCGTGAAGATTTCGCCGCGTGGGGTTTCCAGCGTGAACGCGCCGGGCTGGCTGTAGCGCATATCGCCCGTGGTAGCCTGAAACCACGCGATCTGAGCGCCGACGAAGCCGGTATACATGATGTTGTCGCGGGGGATCGGGTCGGCGTTCAGGGTCAAATTTCCCCACGCCTCCTCCAGCCGCCAGTACCGCCAGACGCGCCAATCGCGTTGCTTCTCGATCAGCCGACGCTGGGCTTCATGCAAATATCCACGATAGGCGGGCAAGCGACGATTCGCCAGCGCGAGGGCGTATCCGGCAAAGTTAAGCTGATAGCGCATTCCGGCGGGCTGGAACTGGTCGATCCATTGGAAGCCGTCGAACTCGCCAACCGGCTGAAGCGCGCGGTCTAGGGCAAAGCGCAGGCGGGTCAGGTCTTCCGGTGAGATTGGAGCGGGCGGAGGGGTCGGAGCAGCGACGAAGGGCGCAGGCGGTGGGGCGGGCTTCCGGCTGGGCCAGATGGCGATCAGCGCAAAGACGGTCAGCGGGATTGCGAGGACGGCAAGCAGTTCGGTGGTGCTTGCGGGATCGCTGGCCATGGCCGAGGCGATTACTGCGGACCCAAGCCAGATGACGGGCGGCGCGAGGACGTTGCCGGTTGCGAACCACAGCAAAATCGCGGCAGCGAAGAGGATGACGGAGAGAAACCCCAGCACGATGCCTGTCTGGACAGAAATTACGGCGAAACCGCCGCCGGGGATAACCAGACCGAGACCGAATGCCTGCATGGCGGGTGATCTCGCAAGGGCCAGCACGATCCCGAGTGATGCCAACGCACCATAGATCAGGGCCGTGCGGCGCTGGAGGCGGGTGGTTTGCGGTCCCTTACTCATGTGAAGCCTTTAAACCGCAAGCGTTAATCCAGCCCTTCGGCCTTGAGGGCCGCTTCGATACGAGGGATGTCTTCGGGGTTATTGAGTTCCCAGAAGACGCGGCCCCGGCCTTCGACTTCGACGCAGCGGATGGGGATACCGTTCTCCAGAAAGCGGAGCTGTTCGAGACCCTCCAAGGTCTCCAGTGGTCCGGGTTTTGCCGCCGCATAGGCGCGCAGGGCGGCGGGGGTATAGGCGTAGAGGCCGACATGATGGAAGACGGGGACCGGCTCACCGGATCCGGGGGGCTTGGGCAGGAAGGGAATCACTTCCTTCGAAAAATAGAGCGCCGACATATCCGCGCCGAAGACGGCGGTGGTGCCGCCCACGCGCCCTGCCCTGCGGTCGTCCATAAAATTTGTCCATGTCTGGATATCGCAGCGAAGGACAGGAGTAGCGACTGTGCCGCCATCCGCCATCGACGCGATCAGGTCTTCGACGAACCATGCGGGGGTCAGCGGCGCATCGCCTTGCAGGTTCACGACGATATCGGGTTCCTCGCCCCGAACGCGGATCGCATCGACGCAGCGTTCGGTGCCATTGGCGCAGGCTTCGGCGGTCATCGTCACATCGGCTCCGAATGCGCGCGCGGCCTCGGCAATTCGCTCGTCATCGGTGGCGACCGTGACAGCGTCCACGCCTCGCACGGCCATCGCCGCGCGCCAGCTTCGCTCGATCAGGGTCATCGACCTGCCCGACGCCCCGGTCAGAGTCGCCAATGGCTTGCCGGGATAACGGCTTGATTTGTAGCGGGCGGGGATGACGATTAGTATTGACATGCTAGTTCTCCGGGCGGGGTATACGCCCTGTTACCGCAACCCGTGCTATGGGTCATCCTGCTATCGCTTGCCGCCGATGCGGCGCATCCCTAAACCGGAAAGACCATGCCCCATACCCGGATTGCCCCGACGATGACAGATGAGAGCGCCCTGCACCGCGCGAGCGGCGATGACGGTCTGGCATTCCGTGCCTGTTTCGGCTCGTTCGCAACAGGCGTCACCATTGCAACCTGCGCGGCAGAGAACGAGAGAGGCACGGCGATCACGATCAATTCGCTGACATCGGTTTCGCTGGATCCGGCGCTGGCGCTCTTCTGTCTGGAAAGCAGTTCGGGGACATTGGCGTCGTTTCTGCGCGCAGGGCATTTCGCGCTGAATATCCTTGCCGAAGACCAGCAGGCGATCTCGAACCGCTACGCGCGCGATCACAACCCGGTCGAGGGGGATTTCGATGCGCCTTGGGGATCCGGTGCGCCGATCCTGCGGGGTGCGCTGGCGGTAGCCGATTGCGTGTTGCACGATGTCTATGGTGGCGGCGACCACCGCATTCTCGTTGGGCAAGTGGTCGAGACTGGCTGGCGCGAGAGCGCAAAGCCGCTGCTCTACTATCGCGGCAATTATGGCAGCATCGGCGATTCGGCTTCCTGATCGGGCAAGAGGACGAGGGTGCCGAGCGCACCGGATTCGACCGTCTCGCGATCCGTCGACATCGGCACCAGATCACCCCGACGCCAGAGCGGCGCGAGATTGCGGTAGTATTCCGACAGGGGATGCCCGCTCGCCCCGGTCGAGACGACGAACATAGAACGATCCAGATCGGCGAGATCAAAGACGGCGCGCAGACCCGCCGCATGGACATTGGCGTAGGGATCGGGGCCGATATGGCTGACCGCGCCGCGATTGAGCGTGTAATCGCCGCCGCTCGTTTCCTGCACGATATTCACGAATGGACCGAGTGACAGCTCGATTCCGGCGATGGTCGTGCCGATTTCGCCGAGGGTCCGGTGCTTGTGCATCGCGCGATGCGCTTCGCCCCAACGCCATTCGTCGAGATCGCGCCCATGGCGTTCTTCCAGCGTCTCCAATGCCGTGTCGAGAGCGCGTCCGGCCATATCGCGACAGCTTTCCGAAGGCAGCGTCTCGATATCGTCACACCAATCCGCAGCATCTTCGATATCGCGATAGACCCGCTCGATGAAGAGAGGTCGCGAACCTTGATAATACTCGGCCAACGGTCCGAGTTCATCATCGGCGATCAGGCTGACGAGTGCGCCGAGCCATGCGGTGAAGATGAGGCCTTCCGGTCCCCGCTCGCTCATTTCTCCGTTCCAGTCGCGCAGACGGATCAGTGCTTTCTCGCGCAGGGAATGAGCATCAGGGGCACTACCGCTGTTCCACAGGTCTTCGCCGATCAAGGGTGCGATGGCACGGGCCATTTCGGAGACCGAGTCCATCTGGAGTGCGCGAAAGCTCTCGACGCTGTGGGTTTCGCGTGCGCCGAGCTGCTTGATGATGCGGTTCAGGCGGTAGGGCGCGCCCCAATCGAAGGAAAGGTGTCTCGGGAACTGGGCATTGCCGACCCGGTTATTCGCGTTTGCGACCGCCCCCGTAGCAGGATTGATGGTACGCGGCAGGGAGGACGGCTCGATCCAGCCAACCCAGTCGTGATCGTCTGTCCATCCGGGCGAGGGCAGGCGGCCCTGTATGCGGCTGGTGAGGCGGCGCAACGGCACACGTCCCGCCAAGCCCATCCCGACGGTGCTGGCGTCGGCGACGACGAGGTTCAGGGCCGGGGCGATATACCCATCGGCGGCGCGCAGGGCTTCGGCAACGGTGTCCGAAGCATTCAGCGCGACAAGGGCATCAAAGCTGGTATCATCGTCGGACAGGGCGCTCCATGCCAGTGCTGGAACGTGATCGCGCGGCGTGACCGCGGCGAGACCGGCGACGGTAATTGGCAGGACGGGACCGTGCCGCGTGCGTCTGACGGTCACTTCAACAGACGTTGCAGAGCGGACTTGAATCATCTCGGTTCGAGTCTGGAAAGCGCGCCATCCGTCCGGCGTCTTGTAGCGGTCAGAATCATCGGGATTGACCTGCTCGATGAACACATCGAGATCGTCGATCTCGGCGGCAGTGATGCCCCATGCAATGCGGTCGTTGCGTCCGATGACAATGGCGGGAAGCCCCGGCAAGCTGGCTCCGATCAACTCGATCCCCGGCCCGCTGATTTGCACCGGATGCCAGATGCCCGGAGCCGTAAGGGGCAAGTGAGGATCGGAAGCCAGGAGAGGAGCGCGGCTGGCGGTATGTCTGCCATCCACGGCCCATGCATTCGACGCACCGGCGGCGCGCTCGTCAGTGAGATTGCCGAGCGCGAAGAGGTTATCTTCCAAGGATACGTCCGGGTACATCATCCCGGACTTCACGATAGGCAATGCCCCGACGCCCTGCCCCGGATAGTCGGGGAAGAGATCATGCACCTGTCGCGGCTCCAAACCGAGGACAAAACGTCCGCGCTTGACCTCCTTGGCCAGCGCACCGCGCGAGATCTGGAAGGCCATACCCTTCAGGATTGACAGGGAATCGGCAGGGGTCCAATCGTCGATCTCGCCGCCGAATACGTAAAATTCCGGTGCGCCGCGCCCGTGGCCCTCATCCTCGTTCTCCCGGATACGCGCCGTCACGCCCTCGGCATAGGCATCAAGCACGGCACGCGCCTCCGGAGACAAGACGGCAAGCGAGCGTTCGGCATGGCCGTCCATATCCAGCGCCCGCATCAAGCGATCAGTCGCAAGAGCACGGATACCGAACCGCTCCGCCAGCCGACCCTGAGCAAGACGACGGGCGACGTCCATCTGCCACAAACGATCCATGGCGTGCACGTAGCCAAGGGCGAACCATGCGTCATGGGGGGTCTTCGCGAAGATGCGAGGAATACCATAGGCATCGCGCACCACCTCGATCCGCGCATCGATCCCGGCCATGCGTTCGGTGCCCGAAAATCTCGGCATCGAGAACGAGGCGAGCATGTAGACGGCGAGTACACCGCATAGGGTGAGCAGGACCAATCCCGCCAACCCTTTTCGCAAGAAGCGCCATAGTCCACGCACGTATCGCTCGCTCCTCTACTGGTCTCGCAGGAATCCGGCCTTGACCTCTCGGGCGGCAGGGTCATGGTATCGCGGCGAAGGCATCCTCAGCCTCGACTGCCGGTTCCATGCGTCAGGATGTGGACCGTTATCAAGACCATAAACCACGGGAGTTCGGAAAATGGCGAAAGTTTCCTTCATCGGTCTGGGCGTGATGGGCTATCCAATGGCCGGATATCTCTCGAAGGGCGGGCATGACGTTACGGTTTACAACCGCACGGGATCGAAAGCCGAAGCCTGGGTGAAAGAATATAGCGGCAACCATGCCGCAACCCCTGCCGAAGCCGCGAAGGACTGCGATTTCGTCATGGCCTGCGTCGGGAATGACGACGATCTGCGATCGGTCACGACCGGCGAAGGCGGTGCGTTCGGCGCAATGAAAAGCGGCGCGATCTTCGTCGATCACACGACCGCATCGGCCAAGGTGGCGCGCGAACTCTACGAAGCGGCAAAGGGCAAGGGCTTCGATTTCATCGATGCGCCGGTTTCGGGCGGTCAGGCCGGGGCCGAGAACGGCCAGTTGACCGTGATGTGCGGCGGAGACGAAGGGCCATACGGCAAGGCCGAACCGGTGATCAATCTCTATGCCAAGTCCTGTCGCCGCCTCGGGGATTCGGGCGCGGGTCAGCTCTGCAAGATGGTCAACCAGATCGCGATTGCAGGTCTGGTGCAGGGTCTTGCCGAAGCGCTGGAATTCGCGAACAAGTCAGGCCTCGACGGGCGCGCTGTGGTCGATGTTATCTCCAAGGGTGCCGCGCAAAGCTGGCAGATGGAAAACCGCTTTGAGTGGGTTCTCGATGGAAAATACGAGGACAACCAAGGCTTCGCCGTCGACTGGATGCGCAAGGATCTGGGAATCTGTCTCGAACAGGCGAACGAAGTCGGCGCGCGGCTGCCGGTGACGGCGCTCGTGGACCAGTTCTACGCCGATGTGCAGTCGATGGGCGGAAACCGGTGGGATACGTCCAGCCTCGTGATGCGGTTGAACAAGTAGGGTAATCTCCTACCCTTGAATCGAGTTTCCCCGACAACCGGTCAGTGTTGAAACAGGCCCCGCAGCAAGTGCGGGGCAACTTCTTCCTCTACGTCATTGTCACGACAACCTTGCCCGTCGCCCGACGATCAGCGAGCAAGTCGAGGGCTTCGGGTGCACGGGCGAAGGGAATGATATCCGAGACGAGGGGTTTGATCGTTCCCTCTGCGGCCCAGTCGAGCAGGCGGGAGAGGCTTTCGCGCACGGCATCGGGGGCTTTGGGGAAATAGTCACCCCACCAGAAGCCTATGACATCCACATTCTTGACGAGCAGGTGATTGGCCTTGAAGGCGGGAACGTCGCCGCTGGCAAAGCCGAGGGGCAAAACGCGGGCTTCGAAGGCGGTGGTCCGCATCATCGCGCGCGAGAGGTCGCCGCCCACCGGATCGACGATCACATCCATGCGTGCGCCGCCGGTAAGCTTTAGAATGGCGTCGCGCAGAGCATAGCCGGTCAGATCGAAATCGGAGGAATCGAGGACGTGTTCTGCGCCCATGGCTCGGGCCGCTTCCCCTTTTTCCTCACCCCGTGCAAGGGCGATGGCGCGACCGCCCATCCTTGCGCCAATCTCGACCGCCGTGAGGCCAATGCCACCCCCGGCTCCGCCGACGAGCAACCATTCTCCCGGCTTGAGGCGGGCGCGGCGGGCCAGTGCCAACTCGGATGATCCATAAGCGATGGGAATCGCGGCGGCGATGACGGGATCGAGGCCCTTCGGTACCAGAGCGCAAGCAGCAAGAGGCGCGATGACGGCCTCCGCCAACCCGCCATTGCCGCAATAGGCCACAACGAGAGAGCCAATGAGGGTCGAATCACTCCCCTCCCCTACCGCCTCAATGATGCCGCAGACTTCGGCTCCGGGAGCGAAGGGAAACGGGGGCGTGGACTGGTATGTACCCTTCAGCATCAAAAGGTCCGCGAAGTTGATTCCGCAAGCGCGAACACGGATCAGAGCTTCACCCTGCCCCGGCACTGGCGGAATCGCCTTATCGCGTGTCAGATCGCCGGGTTTTCCGGGGCGGTGAATTGTCCAGCGTTCCATGGCGGATGAAACCTCTACAGGTCAAAAGCAAACCCGACCTTTACCATTACCGCTTAGCGTGTCGAACCGGGAAGCGAATCCCCCGCACTATTTGAGAACCAGATGTCCGCGAGCACTTACAAAAGAGCGACCAAGAAATATGCTGCGCGGGTCGACCATATTGATGGCGACACGTCGACGGGGTTCGTGCTCGTTCCTGTCGGAACAGATTTCGTCACGACAATCACGCAAGCCGCCGGGTTCCTGAGCTTCGAGACCGATGATGGCGAGGAGACTTATCTCAGCCTTCATTCGGTAAAACGCATTACCGAACTCGTGGATTCGAATTCGCGCCGTCGTCAGGAAGAAGATGCCCGCGCCGCCGAGGAGAAGGCAAAAGCTCAGACCGAGGCGGACAAGAAGGCCAAGGCAGACGAAAAGAAAGTCGATCCGAGAGATCGCTCTGGCGATCGCACCTCGCCCTTCACCCGCAACGAGGAATTCGAGGCGCTCGATATACTCGGCCTCGGCGAATACGCGACCCGTGACGAGATTCAGGGCACATATCGCCGTCTCGTGAAGCTCTATCACCCTGATCGCCTGCGTGGTTTGGGCGTCTCGGACAAGAAGATCGCCTATGCCGCCGAACGCCTTGCCGAGATCAACAATGCCTACAAGCTGCTGGCAAAGGTCGCGAAAGCGGCCTGACGGGCAGGTCAAGCAACCGCGTGCGATCAGCGTTTGACAATCGCATCGCTTCCCGCACCGCGCGTTGACGCTGGAATCCCAACGTGTAGGATATGCCGCACACTGTCCGGGGTGGTCCCGGATATGTCACATGCGGCCATGGCCACTCTGCCTGCCGCTCGATACGGATCTCACGGATGACAGCTCCAGTACAGCTCATGAACGGCAAGCGCGGCCTTATCATGGGGGTCGCCAATAATCGCTCGATCGCTTGGGCCATTGCGAAGCAATGCGCGGATCATGGGGCTGAACTCGCCTTCACCTTCCAGGGTGATGCCCTGAAGAAGCGTGTGGAGCCACTGGCCGAGAGCGTCGGATCAAAGCATGTGATGCCCTGCGACGTGACGGACACGGCCTCGCTTGATGCGGTGTTCGAGACGCTTGAGAAGGAGTGGGGGCGTATCGACTTCGTGGTCCACGCTATCGCGTTCTCCGATAAGGCGGAACTGGACGGACGCTATGTCGAGACGACTGCCGCGAATTTCGAGAAAACGCTGAACATCTCCTGCTACAGCTTCACCGCAGTCGCCCAACGAGCCGAGAAGTTGATGACCGAGGGCGGCAGTCTGTTGACACTGACCTATTACGGGGCCGAGCGGGTCATGCCCCACTACAATGTGATGGGCGTCGCCAAGGCCGCACTGGAAGCCAGCGTGCGGTATCTCGCCATGGACCTCGGCAAGCAGAACATCCGCGTGAACAGCCTTTCCGCCGGGCCGATGAAGACGCTGGCGGCCTCCGGGATTGGGGATTTCCGTTATATCCTGAAATGGAACGAGTATAACTCGCCCCTGCGCCGTAACGTCTCTCAGGACGATGTGGGGGGGGCGGGCCTCTATCTAGTGAGCGATCTGAGTTCCGGTGTTACCGGCGAGACACACCATGTCGATTGCGGCTATCACATCGTCGGCATGAAGGCCGAGGATGCGCCGGATATTTCCACGACCTGATGCGATCCGGTGAGATCGCGGTCCTGCTGGACGCGGGCGACCGCAATGCGGCGGAGAATGCGCTGAATGCGGCGCTAACCCGGTTGCATGGGTCGGGAGAGGCGCGCGAGTTATGCGCCCTGCATCAGTTAGCCGTGCGGTATTGGCAGGACAACGCGGCTCAGGTCGGGTTTCACCGGACCCAAGCCTATATCTACGCGCTGGAAGCCGGGGACGAGGCGTCGACGCGCGATCTCTACGCTGCGCTGGAGGCGGAGGGACGGATTTGAGGGCGGTGGCCTTTATGCCGCGAAAGCATCCTTGACATAGCGCGACAGTTCCTTGGCGAGGCTGGCGTTCTGGGTATCTCCAGCGCAATAGAGATTGCAGGAAATCTGAGGTAACGGCGGTAGCTTTGCGCTGGTTGGCACCGGCTCGATCTTCACGGCGTCACCGCACCCGAGCAGGGTTGTCACGCACATATCCGCGCTGGTGGCGGCGAGGGCGGCATCGTCGTTCTCGGTGACGACACCGTTTTCCCAAGGGATACCCGCCTCCTCCATCGCGCGGATCGTGATGGGGCGAAACGAGCAATGCGAGGCGGAGGCGAAGCGCAAGGGGCGCTGCGTATAGGCTCGTCCGTCGATAGCCCCGTACCAGAGCAGCGGCAGTTCGTTGATCGTCTCCGCATCGGGGTCGGGATGGTCTTCGGTCGTGACGATCACGTCGAGTTTGCCTGCCCGGAAATCTTCCAGCAGGTTCGTCGTATAGGAGCTGACGAAGCGGACATGCACGCGCGGGAAGTCATTGTCGAACCGGCGCAGCACCGTCGGGCCATGCGGGTAGATCAGATCGCAGGGAATACCCAGAGAGACCTCACCCTCGAATTGTGGCGCGACCATGCGCTCTACTGCCGAGTCGTTCAGGGTAACGATCTTGCGCGCGTAGGCGGCAAGCTGTTCTCCCTCTGCCGTTGGCGTGACGCCGCGCCCGCTGCGGTTCAGGAGCGTCAGGTCCAGAGCATCCTCCAACCGTTTGATCTGCATGGATACCGCCGATTGGGTCAGGTGCAGGCGGTTCGCGGCCCGCGTGACGCCGCCTGTGTCGATGACCGCCAGCAAACTACGGAGCGTTGCGACATCAAGGTTGCGATACATGGGGCATCCTATCTCGTATCGTGATGCATAACATCACATCAATTCGTTTTCATTATGTATGATCGCAAGCCATATTCATTCCGTCAAGTGATGAACGATCTACAATTCATTCCCATTCGTGGAGAAAAACATGCCTTTCCGTGATAACTGGTTCACCGCGACCCTCTCCAATTCCGTGCGGGCCGGTCTCGACCGCTACGCCATCGCGCGGGAACGCGCCCGCCTGCGTGAGATGAGCGACGCGGAACTATCCGATATCGGTATCTCGCGCCGTGAGGCTTTGAGTGAAGCGACACGGCCCTTCTGGCAGGGGCAGCGGTGCCATTAGAGCAATTTGCATTTAGGTTGAACAGAGTATTGGGTTTCGCGTTCGAGCCTGTCAGGCGAGAGACAGCGAAAGCCGATCCAACTTGAATGCAATTTGCTCTAGGCTTGCCCAGCAACCACGATCCGCTCTTATTATGCCCCTAAGTCTCTAAAAATAAGGGTTTATCGCCGATGGCTCCGGTTCAGCCCGCTACTTCGTCAGGATAGAACCGCGCCCGCCACGCTTCCAATTTCGGCTCCATCACCCGGAAGTAGAGCGGCGGGAACAGCGCCAGCGCCACCATCCACGGATACCCATGCGGCAGTTGCGGCGCTTCGCTTTCCGGATAGCTTTGCAGCGTCGGAAAGCGTTTGCGCGGCTTGTAATGATGGTCCGAATGGCGTTGCAGGTTGATGAGCAGCCAGTTCGACGCCTGATGTCCGCTGTTCCATGAATGGTGCGGCTGAGTCTGCTCATAGCGCCCATTCGCGCGTTTGCGGCGCAGCAACCCGTAATGCTCGATGTAATCGACCAGTTCCAGCAGCAAGATTGCAACCATGGCCTGCAATACAAAGATACCCACACCCTGCCATCCACCGATTAGCACCGCCAGACCGACGAACCCAACGGTCCATGCCCCATACCGCCAAAAAGCGTTGCGCCGGGAAAAGATCGACAGACCTCGCCGCGCCAACTGATCGCGCTGGATATGCCATGCGCTCAGGAAACTCTCCCGCACCACGCGCGGCACGAAACGATAGATCGTCTCGCCCCGCCTTGCCGTCGCAGGATCGTCCGGAGTCGCAACGTTTATGTGATGACCATAGATATGCTCGATGCAGAAATGCCCGTATAGCGTCGAGCACATCAGGATTTCCGCGAGGGTCTTCTCGAACCGGTTCTGCTGATGCATGAGCTCATGGGCATAGGTGATGCCGATACCGCCCGACGCGATACCGACGATTACCGACATGGCCACGACTTCCCACGCAGCAAGCGTCTCCATCGTCGCGGCGATCCAGATCAGGCCGAAGATCATCGTCAACTGAATCGGCACCCACAGCCAAGTCAGCAGCCGGTGCCAGAACAAGTCCTCCTCCGCCGTATCGCTCTCCAGCCGCGCCTCGTTCAGCGTCATCACGGAGTCGAGCGCCGGTATCGCCACGAAGGCATAGGCCGGGGCAAGCGCGATCCACAGCCCGCCATAGAGCGCCCCGAGTGCGGCAAGCGGCAGGAACAGGAAGGATATCGCAAACGGCAAGGCGTTCAGGAGCACGGCGATCTTTCCTCTTCCCGCAAACGGTCTTCCAGTGCCGCCCGCCGTTCGAGAAGATAATTGAACTGCGCGTCGCACCCGGCGATGGGACGCGGATAGTCCCGGATTTCGTCGGCAATACGGCGAAGTTCCTCCTGCGGAGTCACGCCGTCCCCCGGCCCTTCGCCATCACGCAGAGCAACTCGAACATGATCGTCGCACCATTGAGCGCGGTCACGCCACCCGCGTCATAGGGCGGCGATACCTCGACCATATCCGCCCCTATGATATCCATCCCCGCCAACGCCCGGACCATCCCCTGCGCCTCGCGCATGGTCAGGCCCCCCGCTTCGGGCGTGCCGGTGCCGGGGGCAATCGAGGGATCAAGACTGTCGATATCGAAGCTGACATAGATCGGCCCATCGCCCACGAAGGCTTTCGCCTCCTCGATGCATTTCTGCCAGCCGTTCTCCTCGACCTCTTCGATCATCATCACGCGCATACCGCTGTCATAGCTGAACTGCCACATGGCCGGATCATAGAGCGAGCCGCGAATCCCGATCTGCGCCGTGCGCTTGGGGTCGAGCAGCCCCTCATCCACGGCGATCTTGAACGGCGCGCCATGGTGAAAGCGCGATCCCATATAGTCGTCGCCGGTATCGCAATGGGCGTCGATATGGATCATGCCGACCGGCCCATCCTTGGCCAGCGCGCGCAGGATCGGCAGGCTGATCGAATGGTCGCCGCCACAGGTCAGCGGCACGATCCCCGCGGCCTTGACACGCTCGAACACCGCCTGAATTTCGCGATGGGCACCTTCAAGTTCATAGGGTTTGCGCACCCAGGCATCACCGATATCCTTGATCCGGCATTGCTCGAAGGGCGAAGCCCCGGTCGCCTGATTGACGCGGCGCATCAGGCTCGACTGATTACGCACCTCGCGCGGGCCATGCCGGGGACCGGGACGATTCGTGACGCCCATGTCATAAGGAACGCCGATGACGCCGATATCGGGCGGGTCCACCTCGAAATTCTCGTCATAGGGAAGCCGGAAGAAGCTGGCGAGGCCGGTGAACCGAGGCCTCTGCATGGGGTCATCGAAATCGAGTGTCTCTTTACCCTGCTCACCCGTTTCCGTCGCCATGTCCGTCTCCCGTCAGATTACACCTCGGGAACTGCGGGTTCGCCGTTCTCGATGCGCGATACTAGAGCACGAACCTGGGGGTGGTTTGCAAGGTCTTCGGTGAAGGCGATGCCGACTTCGCGGCCCCGCGCCCAGCGAATCTTGGCGCTGACGGGTTTGTAGTTCTGCAAAAAGACCTGAACTGTCTTCTTCTCGGGAAGGACGCCAATGCCCCTGATCTCACCACTGACCCCGCCATTGGAAATGTTGAAGGCCTTCAGCCGCACGATCTGGTCTTCGAAGCGAACTGTGAACGATTCACTGTATTGAAAGCGCGTGTTGGCGCGGCGGCTGATGAACAGCCCCTCTTTTTTCTTACTGGCCTGCATACGTGCGATCCCCGTGCAATCGAAAGGTTCCGGTCGCTCCCGTCATAGGCGATAAGTCCTAAGCATGTTTAAATCGACGTGTCGGAACCGAGAAGATCGGGCAATGGATCGGTTTAAAAATAGGCCACCGCTGCATTGCAAAAGATGACGGAAGAGGATCGCCGAGAGCAGACATTCGGGTCGGGCCATCGAATTATTACCCAATAGTGTGAACCATGGTAGGATGGTGCGCGCTCAGAGACGGCACGTCATGGTGTGGTAACGATTTCGCGATATTTTCAAGTCACACCATGGGAAGGTCATGAATCATGAGCTACGAGAACGACGCATCGCAGTGGCAGGCTTATAAACTACGGTCACGATTCCAAAGAGAAGATGTGGTCTTCGCTCAATTCCCTCGAAAAGACGGAACCTTCCCAACAGATAAAAACGAAAACTCTGTGTTGATAAAAGGGGCTGACAGGGTACCGAAAGTCGCCAAGGGCGAGGAATGGCCAGACGTTTCTTGCATGAGAATTTTTCTTCCATCTCTCGATGCTTGCCACGCCCTGCAACTCTTTTTTGAGCCAGAGCAATCACCCCATAGGAAGATCGCAAACTTAGTGGACTTTGCGAATAAAGCCGAAGCATTGGACATGTCACCGCTGGAACTGTTCCAGCACCTCACAGGCACGTTGAGCGCAATGCCTCGCGCGGTGAAGCCATCACTAAAGATCATTCAAGAGGCGCTGACCTCTGTGGAGCGGGGCGACGCGGCGACAGCCGAATTTGATAGGCTGGCATCCCTTG
>CALHLW010000125.1 GCA_938034615.1 uncultured Neomegalonema sp.
GCCCTTTTCGCTGGTGGCGGCGCAGATGGGGCTGATGGTCTTTAAGCGGCTGGACGATTCCCAGTTTCGCCGTCTGCTGATCGTGCTGATGCTGGTATCCGGGGCACTCTTGATGGCGCGCGAGTTGCTGCTTGCGTGAAATGCGATGAGAGGAGCATGAAATCGCCCCAAGAGTGGGCGCTTTCATGCCCTTGTTGATATCTTATCGCGTTTCCCGCTAGATAACTTCGTCTGTCCGATCATCCGTCTCGCCATAGCGTTTCAGCACGGCGGGGCGCGTGCCTTCGTAGGCGGCGGCGAGGCCCGGTGCGATCTTGGCGTTTTCGCGCTCGAACAGGCAGTTGCCCTTGAGATCGCTCGCCACGATGAACGGTCCCATGCCGGAGCATTCCAATACCCACATGGCTTGGGCCAGCCCGAGTTCCTCGTTCCAGTGGACAGCCTTGACGGACTGGACCCCCCGCCCGAGCAACGCCCCGGTTCCGTAGCCTACGGTGGTCAGATAGATCGCGCCGTTCGGCACGAAATCGCGCTTGTAGTCGGCGGAGGACATGCCGCCCTTGCCGATGATGAGTTTCGCGCCCGAGCGTTCCATCCAGGGACCGATCCACTTGGCAAAGCGGAAGGAGGCTGTTGCCGTGACCGCGCCGAGGGTGAAGGTTCCATCGTCGTTGATCGACGCCGCCGGAGAGCAATGGAAATTCGCCGCGCTCTCGGCGGGCAGCTCCATCGGAATATTCGCGTTCTTCTCCAGCGCCCGCATGTAGACACCTTCGCGCGCCGTGTAGATCGTCCCATCCAGATAGACGACATCCCCAAGCCGCAACGCGGCCAGCGCTTCGGGCGTCGGGGTCGTCGATAACGCGATCTTGCGAGGGGCGCTCATTCCGCCGCCTCCAGATGGGCTTCGCTCCATCCCACCGTCTCGCGCCGCTGATAGGGCGTGAACCAGTCGGGGTCGGTGCGATGCTCGACGCGGCCATCGGCCCAGATGCGGGCGACGGCGCGGCGGGAGGAGAGGCAGAAGGCGTGCACGCTCATCTGCATCCCGCCGGTATGGCAATAGCCGACCTCGATATGGCAATCGATGACCATGGATTTACCGACGAAACCCATCGCGCCCATGCCGATGGAATTGCCCAACTCCTTGAACTCTTCTTCAAGTTTGGCGATTTCCGGGTCGGGGTTGCGGTCACCGACGGTGCGCAGGCAGGCGGCGCGCTTGCCGAGTACCATGCAGGTATCCTTCGAGCCGCCCAAGCCGATGCCGATGATGGCGGGCTGGCAGGCAAGGCCGCGTTTGCCGAAGGCGACGAGACTGTCGAGGAAGAACCGCCTGATCCCCTCGATTCCGTCAGAGGGAAACAGCATCCGGTAATCGGTGCCGAACAATCCGCCTTTATGGACGGTGGTGAGGTCGATCCACTGGCCGGGTTCCGGCTCAAAGCCATATTCGATCTCCGGTGCGCCGATGCCGACATTGTTGTCATGGTCCGTGCGCCAGAGCGGATGCACCCGGTTGGGGCGGAGCGGGACGCCGTTGGTTGCGCTCGCGGTCGCTTGGCGCAGCGCCGTTTCCAGTGCGACTGGCCCGCCCTCGACTACCGCTTCGTTCCCCATTTTTACATACCAGCGCGGACATCCCGTATCGCCGCACATCGCGCGTCGGTCTTCCTTCGCCGCCTCGTAATTCTCCAGCATCGCCTGCAACACGAAGGAGGAGAGGTCGCCATCCTCCACGGCAGCGGTCGCGCGCAACCCGTCGAGATAGTCCTGCGGGATTTCGATGGCGGCCTTGTCCATCAGCGTTTCGGCAGTGGATTGGATCAGGTCGATGGAGATCATCGGGCATTGCCCTCGTCAAAGTTGCAGGGTCACGTTCAAAGTATGAATCCGTTGTAGGAGCGAGGCAAGCCGCTCCATCGCGACGTCGTTGCCGCATCGGGACCGCTACATATTGCATGACGGGAGCCTGCCTGTACAAGTTCTCCATCATTGCGGGGAGAACACCATGGATGCCGGGGGAAGCGATGCGGCCATATCGGTGCGTAACGTCTGCAAGAATTTCGGCGATTTCCGCGCCCTGAACGACGTGTCGCTTGACGTGCAGGCTGGGGAGCGGGTGGTCGTGTGCGGCCCTTCGGGATCTGGCAAGTCCACACTGATTCGTTGCGTCAACCGGTTGGAGAAGCATGAGAGCGGCACGATCCGCGTCGATGGCCTCGAACTCGACAACAGCCGCCGCAGCCTGGATGCCATCCGCGCGAAGGTCGGCATGGTCTTTCAGCAATTCAACCTGTTTCCGCATCTGACGGTTCTCGAAAACCTCACGCTTGGTCCTTTGCGTGCGCGCGGGAAACCGCCGGAGGAGGCGCGCGATCTGGCCATGCGCTACCTCACCCGCGTTCGCATCCCCGAACAGGCGGAGAAATATCCGCGTCAGCTATCGGGCGGCCAGCAACAGCGTGTCGCCATCGCCCGCTCGCTCTGTATGGAGCCGCAGATCATGCTGTTCGACGAGCCGACTTCTGCGCTGGATCCGGAGATGATCAGCGAGGTGCTGGAAGTGATGACCGAACTCGCCCGCAGCGGCATGACAATGGTGTGCGTCACGCATGAGATGGGCTTTGCCAAAGGCGTCGCCGATACGATGGTCTTCATGGATCATGGCGAGATCGTCGAGACGGCCCCGCCGGAGACCTTCTTCGCTGCCCCTGAGACGGAGCGATGCCGTGATTTCCTTCAGAAAATCCTGCACCATTGAGGGCGAACAAAGTGAAACGAGCCGCTCTTCTCGCTGCCATTGCTCTCTTGCTTGGTGGCTGCTCCGGTGACTGGGGTTGGTACGTGGTCGATCCCCGAACCCCGACCGGCTGGACGAACCTGAAATTCCTGCTCGGGGGCCTTTGGTACACGATCCTCCTGTCTGTCACCGCTATTTCGATCTCGGTCGTCGTTGGCTTGCTCGTCGCTTTGCCGGGGCTGTCGCAATATCGGGCGCTGCGCGCCGTCAACCGGGTCTATGTCGAGGTCGTGCGGTCGGTGCCGATCCTCGTGTTGATTCTTTGGGTCTATTACGGATTGCCGCCGGTTACGGGCATTACAATAGGCATCTTCTGGTCCGGGGTAATCGCGCTGGCGCTCTCCGACAGCGCCTTTCAGGCCGAGATTTTCCGGGCGGGCATTCAATCCATCGACAAAGGCCAGTACGAAGCGTCCCACACGATCTCGCTCAGTTATGCCGATACGATGCGCTTCGTGATCCTGCCCCAAGCAATCCGGCGCATCCTTCCTGCCTTGGGGAATCAGCTCGTCTACATGCTCAAGATGTCGTCCCTCGTTTCGGTCATCGGGATGCAGGAACTGACCCGCAAGGCCAATGAGCTGGTGGTCTCCGAGTATCGACCGCTGGAAATTTACACCGTGCTCGTCTTGGAGTACCTCGTGCTCATCCTGATCGTGTCGGCTCTGGTCCGGCGACTGGAAAAGCGGATGAAGATCGACGAACGCAATTGATTGCGATGCGACTGAGCGTGACATTTTCTCCCAAACTTCGGACTCGGCATTGCTGAAAACGATGATAGCGTAGGGGCAACCGACGCAGTTTCAGGAAGCGTCGAGAGAAGAAAGACCGGGAGATAAACATGACCCTTCGCAGAACTGCGGCCAGTGCCTTGGCCCTTCTGGCCGTGATGGCCGCTGCCCCCGCCTGGGCGGAAAAACTGACCATCGGGCTGGCTTCAGAAGCCACAGCCGTGGACCCCCATTTCCACAACCTGACGCCGAACAACATGATCTCGGCTCATGTCTATGACGCTCTGATCGGGCAGGATGACAAGCAGCGCCTGATTCCCGGCCTTGCGACCGAATGGAAGCCTATCGATGACACGACATGGGAATTCAAGCTGCGCGAAGGGGTGAAGTTCCACGACGGTTCGGATTTTACCGCTGATGACGTGGTCTGCACATGGGAACGCGCCCCGAACGTACCCAACTCGCCCTCCAGCTTCGGCACCTATACCAAAGGTAAAATCGTCGAGAAGGTGGACGATTTCACGATTCACGTGAAAACGGATAAGCCGTATCCCCTGGTCCCGAACGACATCTCAACCATCTACATCGTCTCCAACGAAGGCGGGTGCGAAGGGACGACCGAGCAATACAATGATCTGTCGGTCGCCAAGGGAACCGGGCCGTTCATGATTACGGCGTATGAGCCGGGATCGGTGATCTCGCTGGAACGCAATGACGACTACTGGGGCGACAAGCCGCAATGGTCCGAAGTCGATCTCAAGCCGATCAAGTCTGCACCCTCCCGCGTTGCGGCCCTGCTCGCCGGTGATGTGGATATGATCGACGGCGTTCCCACGACGGATATCGAGACGCTGAAAAAACGCGATGACCTTACCCTCAGCCAAGGCTCGTCCAACCGCGTGATCTATCTGCATATGGACCAGTTCCGCGAGGACAGCCCGCATGTAAGTGCCAAGGACGGCAGCAAGATCAAGAACCCGCTGATGGATCAACGTGTTCGCCTCGCGATCTCCAAGGCGATCAGCCGCGATGCCATCGTCGAGCGCGTGATGGAAGGCGTGGCGATCCCGGCCGGTCAGCTTCTGCCTGATGGGTTCTTCGGCGTGTCCGAAAATCTCGAAGTCATGGAATACGATCCGAAGGGCGCGAAGGCTCTGCTGGAGGAAGCTGGCTACGGCGACGGCTTCAAGATGACCATCCATGGCCCGAACGACCGTTACATCAACGATGCGAAGATCGCGGAAGCCATCGGCCAGATGTTGACCCGCATCGGCATCGAGACGGCGGTGGAGACGATGCCGCGCTCGGTCTATTTCAAGCGTGCCTCGCGGGGCGGGGAGGGCGATCAGCCTGAATTCTCCTTCATTCTCGTCGGTTGGGGCGCAGGCTCGGGCGAGGCGTCCTCGCCGCTGAAATCGCTCATCCACACATATGACAAGGATCGTGGTTTCGGCGCGTCGAACCGGGGACGTCACTCCGATCCCGAGATCGACAAGATGATCGAGGACGCGCTGGCAACCGTCGATGATGATAAGCGCCAGGATATGCTCGCAAAGGCCACCGAAATGGCCATGGAAAACGTCGGCATTATCCCGCTGCATTATCAGGTGAACACCTGGGCTGCGAAGAAAGGCATCACCTATCCGGCCCGCACCGATGAGCACACCCGCGCTGCCAAGGTAGTGAAGGAGTAACAAGAGATGCTGTGCCGGGCGAAAACCCGGCACCTCGGCGGTATTGCGAGATGAACTCTCCACCAAGATCATCGAGGCTCCGGGTCTGCGCCCGGAGCAGCACCCGGTAAGTGAAGTGGAAGATGACCGGCTTCGTCTACATCCTCGCCTCGCGACCCTACGGCGCGATCTAAGTCGGCTCGACGAGCAATTTGCGAAGCCGTGTCGAACAGCATCGAAGTGGTGCAGTGGATTCCCATACGAGCAAATACGGCATCCACACGCTGGTCTGGTTTGAAATCCATGAAACCTATCGCGAAGCAGCAGAACGCGAGCGGCGCATCAAGAAATGGAAACGCTTTGGAAGAACGACCTCATCATTGCCGTCAATCCGGACTGGCAAGATCTGAGCGGGGAGATTCCGATTTGAAAGTGATTTCTCGCCGCTGCTCCGGGCGAAGACCCGGAGCCTCGCAGATCGGCGCACGGACCATCGAGGTTCCGGGTCTTCGCCCGGAACAGCGCAATGTCCTTTGCGATCCTATGAACCGGCATATCCCATGACCGTCTTCGTCATACGACGACTCCTGCAAGCCGCCATCGTGGTCCTCCTGATGTCGATGATCGTCTTCTTTGGCGTGAACGTCGTCGGCGATCCGGTGGACATGCTGGTCAGCCCCGATGCCGATCAGGCAGAGATTGCGCGAGTGATCCGCGATTTCGGTCTCGACCGCCCGATGTACGAACAATACTGGTACTTTCTGAAGGGCGCGGCGTCGGGCGATCTGGGGAATTCCTTTATCTTCGGCCAACCGGCGCTCAAGCTGATCCTGCACCACATGCCCGCGACGCTGGAATTGGCGTTCACGGCTCTTCTCATGGCGATCATCCTCGGTATCCCGCTCGGTCTATACGCGGGTCTCTATCCTGACAGAGGGTCTTCCAAGGCGATCATGGCCGGGTCGATCTTCGGGTTTTCGCTTCCGACCTTCTGGGTCGGGTTGATGCTCATTATGATCTTTGCAGTCTGGCTTGGTTGGTTGCCCGCCACCGGACGGGGCGATACCGCCACGTTTCTGGGCATCGAAGCGAGTTTCTTCACCCGCGACGGCCTCACGCATCTTATCTTGCCTGCTCTTAATCTTGCGTTGCTCAAGATCAGCCTCGTCATTCGCCTGACCCGTGCGGGCGCGCGGGAGGCGATCCAGCAGGATTATATCAAGTTTGCCCGTGCCAAGGGACTCTCCACTGGGCGTGTTGTCGGCGTTCACCTGATGAAGAACATCATGATCCCGGTCGTCACGGTACTCGGGCTGGAGTTCGGCAGCCTCATCGCCTTTTCAGTAGTCACCGAGACGATCTTCGCATGGCCGGGGATGGGCAAGCTGTTGATCGAGGCGATCCTCCAACTCGACCGGCCCATCGTCGTCGCCTACCTGATGATTATCGTGCTGTTGTTCGTCGTCATCAATCTGGTTGTGGATATCCTCTATTCGCTGCTCGATCCGCGCGTGCGGCTGGGGGATCAGGGCGCATGACTATAGAGCACACCGATACTGCCGCCGTTGTGGCACCCGTACCCGCGCCGAAGGTGCAGGCCCCGTGGCGGCGCTTTGCTTCGGAGTTCTTCGAAAGCTGGATCGCGCGGGTCGCATTGCTCACGCTATTCGCCATCATCGTACTGGCTCTGGCTGCGCCTTGGATCACGCCACAAAACCCCTACGATCTCGCGCAGGTCAGCGTGATGGATGGACGTCTTGCCCCCGGATCGGAGGCGTTCGACGGCTATACGATGTGGCTCGGCTCTGATGGAGCGGGGCGCGATCTCTATTCCGCGATTCTCTACGGTCTTCGCATCTCGCTTTCGGTCGGCGTGGCCTCCGGGGTCATCGCCCTTGTCATTGGCTCGTTGATCGGCCTCTTCGCCGCCTATGCGGGCGGGCGGATCGAGACGATCATCATGCGGCTTGTGGACCTGCAACTGTCCTTCCCCGCCGCCCTGACCGCGCTGATCCTCGTGGCGATCCTCGGCAAGGGCATCGACAAGATCATCATCGCCCTCGTCCTCGTGCAATGGGCCTATTACGCCCGCACCGTGCGCGGCTCGGCCATCGTCGAGCGGCGGAAGGAATATATCGAGGCGGCAACCTGTCTGGGCCTCAGCCATGGCCGCATCGTCATGCGCCATATCATGCCTAACTGCCTCGCGCCGCTGATCGTCGTCGGCACCGTGCAGACCGCCCATGCCATCGCGCTGGAAGCGACACTCTCTTTCCTCGGAGTCGGGTTGCCCCAGACGGAGCCGTCCCTCGGGGTGCTGATCGCCAACGGGTACGAATACATGCTTTCGGGCCGGTACTGGATTTCGGTGTTCCCCGGCCTCGCCCTGCTGCTCACCATCGTCTCGATCAAT
>CALHLW010000126.1 GCA_938034615.1 uncultured Neomegalonema sp.
GTAGCAGAACATGCAGATAATCATGTCCGAGACGTTCTTCTGCGCGACGTTGGTCGAGTTCTTCGACCGGACGGTACCTGCCTCGATCAGCAGAAAGCCAGCCTGCATCAGAAAGACGAGCAGGGCAGCAATCGACATCCACAGGACGGGTACGTTGAAATCGGTGGGCATGGGGGGATTCCTCTCGTGATCGCTGGGGAGGATCACTGAAAGCGGTAAAGATGAAGTGAAACCGGACCCATGATTTATCGGTCATGGTCCAAATAATCGGCGATTCCGAAATAATTCATACATTCAGTAAAATAAACGCAGCCGACGGCATCAAAGCCGCCTCCTATTAAGTAAAAAAAAGGGTTGCTCTGTCTTACTCTTCCCGGCGCGGAATCGCCAGCCATGTGGTGACGCTGTCCGTGCCCCCCTGTCCCGACAGGCTGATCGGGGGAGAATCGAAACGAACCCCTTTCTCACGGGGACCACTGGCTAGCCCGAGCATCGCTCGTTCGGGCGAAACCGGACAAGCGACGTGCGAGGCACTGGAAATCTGATGATGAAACACATTTCCGAACGGAAGAAGCTGCTCAAGCGCTTCAAAGGATTTCTGACGATTCTCGGGGACGATATCGACACGTTCGACCCCGCCCTCCTCGCTCGCCTCGATATCACGGTCGCTGCATTGAAGCGGCCTGTTCGGGTCGTTCTCGCCGGGCTGGCCGATGCGCGCCACCATGACCTTGTCTCGCGTCTGTGCGGCACACCGCTTGCGCCCGGAAGCGATACGGCCATGGCCTGTCCATCACTCGTGATCAGGGCGGGAAGCGAGCCGCGCACGGCAACCAGCGTCGCGGGGCGCGACCGTGTCTTCAAGGGCTGTGTTCTCGACAAGCTGATCGACATGGGCACGCAGGAGCAGGTCACTCTCGACCTGCCAGACCTGATGATGCCGCATGTCGAACTGTCTGTGCTGCCCGTCTATGACACGCAGGACGATCGCTCGCGCTATCTCTTCGATCTGGTCGAGCAGAGCGACGCGATCATCTGGTGTTCCGACGCCGCCTCGCCATGGCAGCCGAAAGAGCGCCGCCTGTGGTTCACCGTGCCGGACGACCTGAAATCGCTCAGCATCCTTGCTTTGACCGAAACCGAAGGACAGGCGGAAGACGCTGCAACCAAGGCCGCCCGTGACGAGAAAATAGAGTTCACGGAAGGGGAATTCGCGCATACCGTTTCGGTCCAATACGACGACGACGGCTTCGCGAAGGACGTGTCTGCGCTTATCGGCGCGCTGGCCGCCCTCGTCGACGAACCTGTGCTGATCGATGCTCGAGCCTTACGCAGCGAACTCGACAAGATCCCCATCGGAACCGCCGCGCCAGTAGCTGGCCCCGCGCCCGCTCTCACACCAACGCCGCAGGAAACGACCGATCCCGCCCCTGACCTGCGAACGCTGATCTCCCGCAATGCCAGCGCCTGTATCGAGGCGGTCGACGGGTCAACCTCTGCGGATCGAGGGGCGTTGTTCGATGCGATGAACACGCTTCTGTCGCAGGTCTCTGATGCCCTGAAGGGCACGGAAAGCCTGTCCCGCGACCACGAGGCCATGGCCCTACAGGTTGGCGAGGCGAACGACCTTGTAAGCCTGCTCAGTTACGAAGGCACGGCATTGGCCGTGCAGGAAGCTGCTGATCTGGTGTGCCAGATCGCCACCGAAATTCTCGACCGCCTGCCCATGGCAAGCGCAGACGAACAGACCGACACCACCACTCTCCGGAAGGCATCCTGATGCAATCCTCGGTTTCCAAACCCTCGATAGCCCCCGCTGGCCTCGATGGCCTGAAGGCCCTCTGGGCCTCGTTCGATGAACTGCGAAACGCCGTGACCGATATCGCCGATCTCGGTGGGCCGGAGATCGCGGAAGAAGCGCACCGGATCGTTTCCAAGATCGACTCCTTCGAGCCGACGGTCACGCTGATCGGGCAGATCAAGGCGGGCAAGACGGCCCTCGTCAACGCGATGATCGGCCAGACCGACCTGCTGCCCTCGGATGTGAACCCCTGGACCTCCGTGGTCACGAGCCTGCATCTCAACTCGCGCAGCCGACCCGAAGGGACGCAGGCGCTGTTCCGCTTCTTCGACGAGGAGGAGTGGGATCGCCTCGTCAGCACGGGCGGACGACTGGGTGAACTTGCTCAGCGCGCGGGCTTTGACTCCGAACAGGATGCCGTGCGCGAGCAAGTGCTGGCCATGCGCGAGAAAAGCCGCGTGCGCCTCGGGAAGAAGTTCGAGTTGCTGCTGGGAACGAGCCATACCTACGACATGGTGACGCGCGATCTGATCGACCGCTATGTCTGCTACGGTGGCTGGGATGATGGCGACGAGGGCGAAGCGTCGCGGGGTCGCTACGCCGACATCACGAAACTCGCCAACCTCTATCTCGACCTTCCCGGATATCCGTCAGGCCTGTGCCTGCGCGACACGCCGGGGGTCAACGACACCTTCATGATGCGCGAGCAGATCACGCTGAACTCGATCCGTGATTCGCGGCTTTGCGTCGTGGTCCTCTCGGCGCATCAGGCGCTCTCGACGATGGATATGGCGCTGCTGCGGCTCGTCGCGGCAGTGGATTCTCGCGAATTGGTCATCTTCGTGAACCGCATCGACGAGCTGGACGACCCTGCGAATCAGATCGCCGAGATCGGGGCCAATTTCAAGGAAACGCTCAAGAAGCATGACGTTGGTACCGATGTGCCAGTCCTGTTCGGTAGCGCGCTCTGGGCGCAAGCGGCCCTCGACGATTCCATCGACCAGCTTCCCGCGCCATCGCGTCTTGCACTGCTGAACTGGTCGGCGGCCAATCCCAACCCGGACGACACGGATCGGGAAACGCAGCAAGATCGCGCGTGGCGGCTCTGCGGCGTCCCCGAACTGCATAGGCTGATCGCAACCTGCATCGTGGCGGGACCAGGTAAGGCGATGCAGCGCGAAGCTCGCGATGCCCTGTCGAATCTCGTCACCTCCATCGAAGCGTCGGATATCCGGTTTGGCCTGAGCGATGTGTCCTTCCCTCCGGTGGACTCGAAGTCTCTCGCCGAACGGATCGACGAGATCGGGTCGGACATGGCCGCAACCCTCGCCAATGCCAACAAATTCGCCGTCGATTCGATGAGCGAGCGGCTGAAAAAATCACAGTCGATGTTCTGCGAGCGGGCGGTCGATGCCCTGCAATCCCACCTCGATGCCTACGGCACGACGAAGGCGTGGCAGTACAATCCCGCCGGACTGCGCATGATGCTCCGCACTGCCTACAAGACCTTCTGCGGCGATGTTGAGCGGGAAGCCGAGGAGATCTATGGTCGCGCCGCTCGTCGCCTCGAAGCTCTCTACACCGAAATGTTCGGCATCGAGCCGGGCCGGGTCGTCCTGCGGCCCCCGGCTCCCGCGCATCCCTCACCGCCAACGGGCGTCGGCAAGACTATCGCCCTCGATCTGAGCGTCTCATGGTGGCGCAAGTGGTGGACGGGTGTGCGTCGTCAGGAACCGACGGCAGAGCGGTATGCCACCCTCATCGGCAAAGAAACGGATTCGATCCTCGAAGAATTATCCGCCGAGATGGGGCCTGAACTCTGCCGCGAGAACGAGGCGATCCTCGCCACCTTCGTCGATGCACAACGGGCGAACCTGATGGCACTGGCCGAGGGCACCGGGCGCGATGACGAGGGGCAGGCTGACCGCACCGCCGAGAAGATCGAAGCGCTGCGCGCCACCCGTGACCTCGTCGATACGATGGCTGCATAGGGATGCCGAACATGACCGCCACGAATGCCATCGACACTCCCGCCGCCACACCGGCCCCCGCCCGCCGTGCGCGGGTTGCCGTATTGGGCGAGTTCAGCGCCGGTAAATCGACCTTCATCAACCTCGTGACCGGCGGCAAGACGCTGCGCACGCAGGTGACGGCTACTCAGATGCCTGCGGTCTGGATGAGCCACGGCACTGACGCGCCCTATCGGGTCGGTCTCGACGGCACCGAAACGCCCCTCGACATGAAGGATCTCTCCTCGGTCTCCGTGGCCGATACCGCCTATATCCGCCTGTTCCTGAAGACGCCCGTGCTGGAGCTGTGCGACCTGATCGACACCCCCGGCAATTCCGACCCCAATATCGCGCCCGTCGCGTGGGAGCGAATCGCGGCGGTGGCAGATGTGGCCGTCTGGTGCTCGCCCTCTACCCAGGCATGGCGACAGAGCGAAGCGGCGGCATGGTCGGAGATGCCCGAGCGCCTGCGCGCGAACAGCGTGCTGGTCCTCACCCGCGCCGACAAGCTGACGACCGATGAAGATCGGGAGAAGGTGCTTCGCCGCGTGAAAAATGAGGCGGGCGACCTGTTCGGGGCCATTCATATGGTCTCGCTGCTGAACCTCACCACGGTCCAGCCCGCGTTCCGCGAGGTCATCAGGATTTGTCGTGCGCTGAACGAGACGGTAACGCCTGGGCCTGTGGATGCCGCGCATATCCTGCGCAAGATGGGGGCGACCAGTGCCGCAACTCCCGCATCCGGTTCTACCCGTATCAACCGCGAACTCGAAGCCGATGCCGCATTTTCCGATGCGGAAATCGGCGTGGAGAACGCTGCATCACAGACGGCAGACGACCCGAATGCCGGCCCCGCTACGGCACTCTGGTACCGGCTGACCGAGAATTTGCCGCCGGATGATGAAACCGCCCTGGACAGCGTGTTCTCGTCCTTTCTGGCCGCCATGGATCGCGAGATCTCCATGCTGCGCGACATCGCGAATATCGGGAAGAAAGGCTAGGTCATGGCAAACGACAGCAGACAGAAAACGCAGGCAGCCGTCGCAGCATTGCGGGAGAGCCTGACATCCTGTGATCTCGCCATGGTGGCGGATTTGGAGACCGGACTGGTGCTATGCACCGACACCGCATCGACCATGCCCCACGATACCCTCGAACGCATTGCCAATGACGCACGGACCGATCTTTCCGCGCCCTGGGTCGAGGCCATGACCGCACCGGATCAGACCGTCTCGGTTTCCCGGATCGATGCGGCGGGGTGCACCGTTGTGCTGCATCCGGCGGGCGGCGGGGAAATCGTCGTCTGTCGATGCACTGCCGCCCCCGACCGTGCAGCCCTCGACAGGGCGGCAGGCGCGGTCTTCGACGTTCTCTCTTCCACGGAAGGGGCTTGATACATGCCTGACTCTGCCGCTCTCACAGCTTCCTTCCAAACCCTTCGCGACCGGGCGGATGGCGGTATTCCGCATCCCGTTCCAGGCCCCGTGGATGCTCCGACGGCCTTCACCGATGCCATCGCCGCCACGATCCTGCCACGCATCCTGACGCTGGCCGCCGATGATGGCTCGCAGGTCGATGTGACGGTCCGTAACCGGCGCGTCGTGGGCGTGGAGGCAATCGAACCGGCAGAGCTGTGGCAGGGCCGCATTGCATTGGCCGATGCCGGGTGCGACGCCCGCCCCGAAGATTTCGCGCATCCGCTTGCCAGAGCCGTTCTTGCGGTGGCAGGCCGGGGATCGGCGCGGGTCGGGACACGCTTCCTCGCGGGGCAAGCGCCGCCCATCGCTCTTGCGGGTTATCCAGCGGCACGATTGTTCGAGGATATCGAGGCGATGCGCGGTGATGCCGCCACGAGCGCCATCCTTGCCTTCCACGACGCCTGGTCGAGCCATGCCCGCGTATGGTCGGGCGAAGAGTCCGGTGTCGATGTGCCTGAAGGCAGTGCCGTAGACTCAGATTGGATGACGGCGCGGCTGACCGAATGGGCGGCGGCGAGCGATGAAACAGACTTGCGGTTCGTGCTGGCGGAGGGGGATGCGCCCTTGGCACTCGCGCTTGTGGCGGCAGGAGGCGATCACTGCATCGTCGCCTGCGACGCCCCGGAAGAATTCCCCCGCCTCGAAGCCGCTCTTCTTACGTTACGTGACCAGTCCGGGGGGGCATGAATCAATGGCAATCGGTTTCGATCAGAGCAAACGCATCGCGGAGGTGCGCGATATCCTCACGGCGCTGCGCGATGCGGCGAGCGGTGAATTCACTGCCGCCTTCGACGGTCAGCTCGACAAGCTGAACGGCTGGACAGCGCGTATTGCAGCCATCGGTCAGGTCAAGGCGGGCAAGTCCTCGACTCTGAACGCCCTGATCGGAGAAACCGATTTCCTGCCTGCGGATGTGAACCCGTGGACCACCGTGGTCACGAACATGCGGATCAACATCCCCGGTGACCCCAAATCAGGTGCCCGGTTCGACTTCTTCGACGAAGCATCCTGGGACCGGATCATCAATGGCGACCGCCGCGTGCGCAAAGCGGCGAAGACGTATCTTCCCGGCTTCGACCCCGAAGTGCTGCGCAGCCAGACCGAAGAGATGCGGCGCTATGCCGAAAAACGTCTCGGGCCGTCCTACGTCAAGCTGCTAGGCAAGCATCACGAATACGATCTGCTGTCCGACGGGTTGCTCGAAAGCTATGTCTGCGCGGGCGCTGGCACGGATCAAGAGGTACAACAAGGCACGCTGGGGCGTTATTCCTCGATCACGAAGGCGGCGAATATCTATCTCGATATCCCGGAATACCGCGTCCCGACCGTCATCACGGACACGCCCGGCGTCAACGATCCCTTCCTCGTGCGGGACGAATTCACCTGTCAGGCGCTCGACCGCTCGGACATTTTCCTCGTGATGTTGTCGGCGCATCAGGCATTGACGGAGGTGGATGTCGCGCTGATCCGCATGTTGTCGATGCAGGGCGACAAGGACGTGGTGATCTATATCAACCGTATCGACGAGTTGGAGGATCGCGCCGCCCGGATCGAACGGATCGTGGCGGACGTATCCGAACGCCTCGAAGCGGCGGTGCCCGGTACGGATTTCACGATCCTCTACGGTTCCGCCCACTGGGCCGAGGCGGCCATGGACGAAACCCTCAGCGAGGCCGATATCCGGGAATTGATGACCGAGGATCGGGTCGAGGAACTCAACGAGGTCCACAACCTCGACGCTTTCGAAAGCCCCCGCGCGCGCCTCTTTGCGGCGTCCGGCCTGCCCACGGCGAAGCGGGCATTATCCGCCGCGATAGACAGCGGTTCCGGTGGGCGGTTCGTCGATGGTATCGTCGCCGAGGCGCAAGTGCAGATCGGGGCGATGAAAACGCTCTCGCAGCGCCAGCGCAACGATCTTCAGGACCGCATCGAGATGTACGCCTCCGGGCGCATCGCCGAGTGCAAGGAGACAATCGAGGACGAAATGGCCCTGCTCGCGCAGACCCACAACGTCATCAACACGACCAACGAGGTCGTGAATTCGGAACTCGACAGGGCCATGAACGACCACTGGGTCTCTCTCCAGCGCGAGATGGACCAGCACATCGCCAACTTCATCCGCGCGCAGAAGAAGACCGTCACGGCGATGTGGGATGGTGATGGTTCCGTGGAAGAGACCCAGATCGACCTCCTCCCGCTGCGCATCGCGTTGGAAAGCGCGTTCCATCGCCGGTATGAGTCGGCACGCAGGGAACTGGACGACACGATGCAGGCAGCGCTCGAAAACGCCTCGAAAGCGGCCAATCGCTCGATGCGCGGTGTCGATACGCAAGTCTCGATGGAGTCTTTGCCCGGCAACTCGGTCGCCGTGACCTTTGCCACGTCCAGCAAGAGCCTGCGCATCGACCTGATCGCCCGCAAAAGCTGGAAGTTCTGGCGTGAGAAGGATGTCGATCTGGAAAAGACGATGGAGGGCCTGCGCCGGGTGACGGCTGCCGAGGTGTTCCCCGCGACCAGCAAGATGGTCGAGGCGTTCATGGCCACCATGTCCGAGCGCGTGCTCGCCGGGAAGGGCCGCCTCGATACCATCGCGCATATCGTCGAGCAGTCCCTGAACGACCGGATCAAGCGGTTGCGCGAAGACTACAAACTGTTGGCCAAAGACGACACGCCCGAAGCGCGGGAGATCATCCTCAACCGCCTGCGCAACGATATCGAAATCATCGACGACCGGCTCCGGGTAATCGCCACACGCGAAAGCGCGCTTGCCGGACCCGATGCCGACGCCAAAGCGGCCTGAACGGAAGGGCAATCCCATGAACGACATGCTCTCATTGCAGGATATCGTGGATGAAGTGGATTCGCGCCGCGACCGCTTGCCCGGCACCCGGCGCATTGCCGTCGCGGGGGAATTCGAAGCCGGGAAGTCGAGCGTCATCAATGCGATGCTCGGCAGGCTCGTCGTGCCCTGCAATCCCGGTCTGCGCGGTCGCCCGCTCATCAAGGTCAGCCACAACGCTCACACGCTGATCATCGGTGAGGATACGACAGGGCGCGTGGCGGAGGTTGAGGACGTCGAGGCTCTGCGCGATATCGATGATCTTGCCGTTTGCGAAATTCACACTCCTGCCTCCAGCATGGCGCGAACCGAGATCATCGAGATTCCGCACCACCCCGGCGAAAGCATCGCCCCGAGCGATTTTGCCGTGATGGCCGATGCGGACCTGATCGTCTGGGTGACGATCGCTTCACAGGCATGGCGTCTGTCCGAGAAGGCAACGGTCGAGACCCTTCCTCCCGGTTCGCGCCGGAAGTCGGTGCTTGCCATCTCACGGGCCGACCTGCTGCGAGACGCCGAAGACTGGCAGAAAATCGAAACACGGCTTCAGAAGGAAGCCAGCCCCTATTTTTCGGAGATGGTATTCATGCAGGCATCGCTGCGTAATCTGGAGGCCTGTCGTCGCGACGAGCAAAGCTGGGTCGAAACGGGAGGCCCGTCTCTGACCGGGATAGCCCATGACGTTGCGTCCGGCACACAGGGAGCAGCAGCATGATCTTCGGCTCGAATCAGAACAAGGAACTCGCGGGTCGGATCGCAAAGGCGGTGACGCCGATGATCGGGTACGTGAGCAATGCCCATGGCCTGCCGGCGGGTTTCTGGAAGGAGCCTTATGTCCTCGGATACATGATGGGTCAGATCAATGGCTGGATGAGCGTGTTCGACGGGGATGCCCTGAGCATTGCCGACAAGGGCCGTGTCGTTGTCGAGACCTTCGGCACGCTATCGGGCGAGAAGGGCAAGCCGATCAGCGAGAACGCCATGGTCTGCGCGCAGCAGGAGCATCCCGACTTCCTGCGCGGCAATCAGAACGGCATGTTCCTCGCGATGTATGCGGCGGATAAAGTCCCCGACGCCGACAGTTTTGAAGTGGTGGTCATGGCCAAGCAGGCCGCAGGTGACGAATCCCTTGACGCCGTGATCGAGCAGCTTGCGAAAGCACTTTGGGTCGAGGAAGTGCGAACCCGCATGGCCATCGGCGCGTAATCCTCAAGCCCTGAGCGTACTCGCTGCGGCGGCAAGGCCGGTAATCGCGCTCCAGTCACCTTGCTCGACAGCCTGTTTCGGCGCGACCCACGAGCCGCCCACACAGATCACGTTGGGAAGCGCGAGGTAATCCGGCGCGGTTGCCGCGACGATGCCACCCGTGGGGCAGAATCGCAGGTCCGCGAGGGGGCTGGCCCATGCCTTCAGGACGGGCGCGCCGCCATTGGCTTCCGCCGGGAAGAACTTCAGGATACGCAAGCCCCGCTCCGCCGCCGCCATCGCTTCAGAGGGGGTGGTAACGCCGGGCAGCATCGGCATTCCTGCCTCCTCGGCTGCATCCAGTATCCGCGCGCTGAGCCCCGGTGATACGCCGAACCGCGCCCCGGCCTTGACGGATGCGGTGACGTCGTCGGCGCTCATCAGCGTTCCCACACCGACCACGGCATCGGGCACCGCATCGGCAATCATGCGGATCGCGTCGAGCGCAACCGGCGTGCGCAGGGTAATCTCGAGCGCCCGCAAGCCCCCGGCGACGAGGGCTTTGGCCAGTGGCACGGCTTTTTCAAGATCGTCGATCACCAGAACCGGCACGACGGGGGCGATGCGGCAGACGTCTTCGATGGTCACTGCGGTCATGCGGAAAACTCCTTGAGAGTCGAAATCAATCCGGCGGTGGAGGAATCGAGATCCGGTCCCGCTTCGCCGTTCAGGACGGGCAGCAGATCACCAGCCAACACCTTGCCGAGTTCGACGCCCCATTGGTCGAAGCTGTCGATATCCCAGATCACCCCCTGCACGAAGACCTTGTGTTCGTAGAGGGCGATCAGGCGGCCCAGTGCGAACGGGTCAAGCCGGCGGTGCATAATGGTAGTGGATGGTCGGTCGCCGGGAAACATCCGGTGTGAGGCGAGGCGGTCGATCTCTGATGCATCGGCCCCGGCCATCTGCGCGCGCGCTTCGTCTTCGGTTCGCCCGAAGGCAAGCGCCTGCCCCTGCGCGAAACAATTCGCCAGCAGCGCGGTGTGGTGGTCGCTCGCCCCATCGCGGGAGGTGGCGGCGGCGATGAAATCGACCGGCACAACATCCGTTCCCTGATGCAAAAGCTGGAAGAAGGAGTGCTGGGCATTGGTCCCCGGCTCGCCCCAGATGATGGGGGCGGTTAGAGCATCGACCGGAGAGCCGCCGCGCGCGGTGCGCTTGCCGTTGCTCTCCATATCGAGTTGCTGAACATAGGCGGGAAAGCGTTCGAGTCGCTGGTCATAGGGGATCAGCGCGACGGTCGGCCAACCCATCGCATTGCGCCGCCAGATGCCGATCAGGGCGAGGAGGACGGGGAGATTTTGCTCCAGCGGCGTTTCGCGGAAATGTCGGTCCATCGCTGCCGCCCCGTCGAGGAACGCGCGGAAGTTCGTTGTGCCGATACCGATAGCAACCGGCAGGCCGATGGCCGACCAGATCGAATAGCGCCCGCCGACCCAATCCCAGAACCCGAAGACGCGGGATGCGTCGATGCCGAATTCGGCGGCTCCGGCGATATTGGTCGAGACGGCGGCCATGTGACGGCCTGCCTCCTCGCCCACCGCGCCGCGCAGCCATTCCCGCGCGGAGCGGGCATTCATCATCGTTTCCTGCGTCGTGAAGGTCTTCGACGCCACGATCACGAGGGTACGGGCCGGATCGAGCGCGTTCACCGTGTCGGTCAGATGGGCGGAATCGACGTTGGAGACGAAATGCAGGCGCGGCCCATCGCGATCCGGCTCCAGCGCGCGGGCGACCATGACGGGGCCGAGATCCGATCCGCCGATGCCGATATTGATGATATCCGTGAACGGCCCTTCCGCTGCCGCATAGCGTCCGCTGCGCACGTCCTCCGCAAAGGCCAGGAAGCGGTCAAGCGTGCCGCTCACATCATCGCCGTCAGGGGCGTCCGCCCCGCCGCGCAGGGCCATGTGCAGGACCGCCCGGTCTTCGGTGAGGTTCCAATGCGCCCCCGAGACCATGGCTTCGCGGCCAGCTTCGACTCCGGCATCTCGCGCCAGACCAAACAAGGCACCGAGCGCTTCGGCATCAATCTTCTCTTTCGAATAGTCGATCAACAGGTCATCCATCCGCACCGAGAACGTCCCGAAACGATCAGGGTCGTCCGCGAACAGCGCCCGCAGGCTCGTCGCCTTGAGCCGCGCTGCGTGGGGGTCGAGCCGGGTGGCGATATCGGTCATGCGACGTCCTCCCCGAAGAATATGCTGGCGCCCTGCGCCGCCGAGCCGACCGCTGCGCGGAAAGGTTGGAATAATTCGCGCCCGATGCCTGTCTCGTTGTCGGAAAGATCGGCTTCGACGGGGTCGCGGCTGTTCAGATCGGCGGTGGTGGACAGGGTGCCCGCCTCCACATCGAGCCGGACTATATCGCCATCCCGCAGGCGGGCGATGGCCCCGCCGGACTTGGCCTCGGGCGTCAGGTGGATTGCCGCCGGTATCTTGCCCGATGCGCCGGACATGCGCCCGTCCGTCACCAGCGCGACCTTATGGCCACGACCCTGCAATAATCCCAAGATCGGCGTCAGGGCGTGCAGTTCGGGCATCCCGTTTGCCTGCGGCCCCTGAAAGCGCAGGACGCAAATCATGTCGCCATTCAACTCGCCCGCCTTGAACGCCGCCTTCACCGCCTCCTGCGTATGGAAGATGCGGGCCGGGGCCTCGATCATCCGGTGTTCGGGTTTCACGGCAGAGCTTTTGATGACCGCCGTGCCGAGATTGCCGCTCAGTTGGGTCAGGCCGCCGGTCGGCTGGAACGGGTTATCGACCCGGCGCAGGATGCCTTCATCGATGCCTTCCCGCGCGCCTTCCTGCCAGACGATCTCGCCGCCGATGACCTTCGGCTCCTGCGTATAGCGGGCCAGCCCATCGCCCGCGACGGTGCGCACATCGTCCTGCATCAGACCTGCGGACAGCAGCTCGCCGATGACGTATTGTAGCCCTCCGGCGGCATAGAAATGGTTCACGTCGCGCATCCCGTTCGGGTAGACCTTCGCAATCAGGGGCGTGACATGAGACAGGTCAGAGATATCCTCCCATGTCAGGATCACGCCCGCCGCCCGCGCCATGGCGATCAGGTGGATGGCGAGATTGGTCGAGCCGCCCGTGGCGTGCAGGCCGACGATGCCGTTGACGAACGCCCGCTCGCTGAGAATTTCGCAGGTGGGCGTGTAGTCATCGCCCTGCGCCGTCAGGGCTAACACACGCTTTGCGCCCTCCATCGTCAGGCCATCGCGGATATCCTGCCCCGGATTGGCGAAGCTGGCCCCCGGCAGATGCAGGCCCATCACCTCCATGAGCATCTGGTTCGTGTTGGCCGTGCCGTAGAAGGTGCAGATGCCGGGGCTGTGGTAGCTAGCCATTTCGGCCCGCATGAGTGCGGCGCGGTCGATCTCTCCGGCGGCGAATTTCTGGCGCGTCTCGGCCTTGCGATCATTGGGCAGGCCCGAGGGCATCGGCCCGGCAGGCAGGAAGACGCAGGGGATATGCCCGAAGGCAGCGGCGGCAATGACCAGCCCCGGCGCGATCTTGTCGCACATGCCCAAGAAAACGGCGGCATCGAAGCAGTTGTGGGACAGCGCGACGCTGGCCGACAGGGCGATCACGTCGCGGGAGAACAGCGAGAGTTCCATCCCCGGTTCGCCTTGGGTCACGCCATCGCACATAGCCGGAACGCCCCCCGCCACCTGCGCCGTTGCGCCGACTTCATCGGCGGCTTGCCGGATCAGCGCCGGGAACCGCTCGAAGGGCTGATGCGCGGAGAGCATGTCGTTGAAAGCGGTGACGATGCCGAGATTGGGCGCAGAACCGACGGTCATCGCTTCCTTGACGTCGGCGGGCATCCCCGCCGTCGCATGGGCGAAATTCGAGCATCCCAGATGGGCGCGCGCGACGCCGTGGTCACGGGCGCGGCCCATGCGCTCCATGTAATCGCCGCGTGTCTTGCGGCTCCGCCCGATGATGCGGGCGGTGACGTCGTTGACCGTGGAATGGGTCACAGGCTTCTCCGTTCTTCAGTCTGCGTAGAAGACGACAGGCGAGTTTGCAGCGTCGAGGATAGCGCGGATCGGGGCCGTATCCTCTTCCTGCATCGCCTTCTCCAGCGCCGCGCTTTTGCCCGCGCCCTTGATGAGCAGGTAGGTATGGGCGGCTGATCCCAAGGCGCGGGCGGTCAGGGTGATCCGTGGCTCATCCGCGCCCGGCGGCGTGACGGCGGCGACAGAATGCGCCGTATCCGGGTCGAGCAGGTCGGCCAACCCCTTCGTGCCGGGAAAGAGCGATGCAGTGTGCATGTCATCGCCCATACCGAGGACGCAGATATCGAGGGGCAGCAATGCCGTGATCGCCGCCTCCGCATCATCACCAAGCAGTGGAACGAAAGTCGCTATGGCTGCATCGCCCTGTAGCAAATGTTGCGTGACGAGCGACTGGTTTGAGCGTGGGTGGCCAACCGGTACCTGCCGCTCATCCGTGAGAGTTACGGAAACTTGGCTCCAGTCGAGGGTTTCGGCACCGAGCGCCTTCAGGAATGGTGCGGGCGTGGTGCCCCCCGGTACCGCGAGGCTCGCACGGCCCTTCGCATCGAGAGCGGCGCGCAGGTCTTCGGCAACCCGGCGCGCAAGCGCGGAGCCGAGGTCGTCGGCAGCGTGGGTTTCGATCTTCATGCCTCGATCTCCCGCCAGCGTCGCCCGTCTCGATGCATCAGCATCAGGGCATCCTCCGGTCCTGCCGATCCGGCATCGTAGGGGCGAGGCGGCGGGGCGGATTGCCATGTGGCGATGATCGGGTCGATCCATGCCCAGGCTGCCTCCACCTCATCGCCGCGCATGAAGAGGGTCTGATCGCCCCGGATCACGTCCATCACCAGCCGTTCATAGGCATCGGGCATCCGCATTCCGGTCTGAGCCAGTTTCTCGGCAAAGCTCATGTCGAGTTTGGTGTCGCTCAGGCGCATTCCGCCGGGGCCGGGATCTTTCACGGTCATCGACAGCGTGATCCCCTCGTCGGGCTGAAGCCGGATCGCCAGCACGTTCGGATGGGGCGTCGCGCCGGTACCCGGAAAGATCGAATGGGGCACATCCTTGAACTGGATGGCGATTTCCGAGACGCGGTTGCGCAGCCGTTTGCCGGTGCGCAAGTAGAACGGCACGCCGGACCAGCGCCAGTTGGACACCTCCGCCTTGAGGGCCACGAAACTCTCAGTCGTGCTGTTCTCGTCTTCCGCTTCCTCGCGATAGGATTTCGTTTCGCCATTCGCGCGGTATTGGCCGCGCACGGCCTCCGCTGGATCGGTGAGCGGCTCCAGCGCGCGCAGAACTTTCAGCTTTTCGTCGCGCACGGCATCCGGCTCGAACCGGGCGGGCGGCTCCATCGCGGTCAGGCACAGAAGCTGGAGCAGATGGTTCTGCACCATGTCCCGCATCGCGCCGACATTGTCGTAATAGGGGCCACGCCCCTCGATGCCGACACTTTCGGCCACGGTGATCTGGACATGATCCACATGCTGCGCGTTCCATAGCGGCTCGAACAGGGTATTGGCGAAGCGCAGGGCCATGAGGTTCTGCACCGTCTCCTTCCCGAGATAATGATCGATGCGGTAGATCTGGCTTTCATCGAAGCCTTCGGCGAGTTGCGCATTGAGGGCGCGGGCCGAGGCGAGGTCGCGGCCCAGCGGTTTTTCCACGACGATGCGGGTGTTCTCATCCACCAAGCCCGCCTTGCTGATGCCTTCCGCGATCATGCCGAAGAACCGGGGCGCGACCGAGAGGTAATAGGCGCAGGGGCGACCATCCGTGCTGAGCCGCCCGCGCAGATCGTTCCAGCCTTCAGGCGTGCTGACGTCGAGTTGCAGATAATCGAGGCAGGTGAGAAACCGCTGCCGGATATCGGGGTCGAGATCCTCTGCCGGAACGAAGGCATCGAGGGCCTCGGATGCAAGGGCGCGGAAGCCGTCCGCATTCATGTCGCTGCGGGCCGTGCCGATCAGGCGCGCCCCTTCCGGCATCTGACCGTCGGCCATGCGATGATAGAGCGCGGGGATCAGCTTGCGGCGGGACAGATCACCCGTCGCCCCGAAGACGACGAGATCGAAGGGTTCCACGGGAACAACACGAGCGACCATCAGTGCTTCTCTCTCAAACCATGCATCGAATACCGGATGCGGGCGATTCCTACCGCATTGCAACATAGCGTATTGGATCGTCCTGCCAACCGTTTCCGGTTCAAGTACGATTATGGACCCTCTGGACAGGCGAGCCGCTTTCGATTACCGCGCGCCTGCCCGACATAACCCTCGCAGGAGACCGCCCGTGGATCGCGGATTCGACAAGCTGTTCGTCTACGGCACCTTGCTGACCGCATCCGGTCATCCGCTGTCCGAGTTGCTGCGCACGGGGGCGCGGTTGATCGGGGGCGGGTCGATACAGGCGAGGCTCTACATCATCAGCGAAGTCGATGAGCAGGGGCCGAACAGCTATCCGGGGGCCGTGCCATCGGCCCATGGCGAAGACCGGGTCTGGGGCGAGGTGCATGAGGTGCTGACCCCCGAACCGCTGTTCGCCGCGTTCGACGAGTACGAAGCCTGCACCCCCGGTTGGCCGGAACCATACGAATTCCTGCTGCGTCCCGTGGACGTGACGCTGGAGGATGGGGGCACGGTTCGGGCGGGGGCGTATCTCTATACGTGGGATACGTCGCGCGCCGAGCCGATTCCTTCGGGGCGTTTCAGCGGGCTTGCGGCGGGGACGCGGTGAAGCGCCTTGAGGCCGGTTTGAATTCCATGCTGCATTGCAAAGGCCGAAGTCTGCAAATCGCCGGAAGTGAATGACAATGATCTTTCTAGCTGCTGGTCTAATGACAAAAGACGGTAGATTTGCAGTAATATTGTTGCTAAATTTCTTTTAACTTGGAATATTATGAGTGTTATCACCATGTTTTTTCAGAGAATTGGAGAAATATTTCATCCATTCGCGGTTTCTTTGACAATCGTAGGCCTTCTTCTCGCGATTATTTCATTCATGAATTGCCACAAAAAAAATTGATTTTTGGATGAGGCACAATGCGCCTAGTCCAATTTCTATTCTCGTATTTTTAGGCTTGGCACTTTTTGTATTCAATTGGACTTCAGACATTCTACTTTTATTTCTATCGTTATTTGGGG
>CALHLW010000127.1 GCA_938034615.1 uncultured Neomegalonema sp.
CGGTAGTATTCCTCCGGTGCCGGTTCGTTTCCCCGCATCTTGCTGGTCGAGCGCGGGGTTGGCAATGGATGCGAACGTTGCCCCGACAGCATCGGCAGGGGCCGCGCGGGCAGGCGGTCCCGTCGAAAGATCTTGCGTGGCCCATTAACTGCCGAGAAATGCTCCTCCGAGACCCCCAGATTCTCGCTTGGCCCTAGGAAAAGAAAGCGTTCGGGTTTCAGCGCATAGTGGAAGACAGGCATCACCTGATCTTGCAGCCATTTGTTGAAGTAGATGATGATGTTCCGACACGAGATCAGATCGAGGCGCAGGAAGGGCGGGTCTTTGATAAAGCTGTGCCGCGAGAACCGCACGATGTCGCGCACCGCCTGATTGACTTCGTAGCCGTCCGCCGTCAACTTGAAGTACCGCTCCAACAACTCTGCGGGCACGGCTTTGGCGATGGTTTCCGGATAGACGCCCTCGCGCGCTGTCTTCAGCGCCTCCTCGTCGATATCCGTCGCGAAGATGTTGATGCGCGGGCTGGAATTGAGACGATCCACTTCTTCTAGGCACAGCATCGCGATGGAATACGCTTCCTCGCCCGTTGCGCATCCCGGCACCCAGATGCGTACTTCTGCATCTGCGCTCTGATCGGCGAAGATGGGCCGAATTACCTCTTTGGCCAAAACGTCGAAGGCATCCCGGTCACGGAAGAACGACGTGACGTTAATCAGAATATCCTGAAACAGCCGCATGCCCTCGTTCTCGTCCGAAATCAGACGGTGCAGATATTCGTTTGGTCGGGTGATGCCGAGGACCGACATGCGCCGTGCGATCCGGCGCTCCTTCGTCGCGTCTTTGTAGTTCGAAAAGTCGTGACCCGTGCGATAGAGCAGATGCTTGGCCACCCGCTGTTTGAAATCCACGTCTTCTTTCAGCGCATCATCGACATCGTTATGGCGGTCGAAGAATTCGCTGATCACCCCCACGATATCTTCGGAGGGGAGGATAAGGTCGGCACCTCCGATATCGATGACGCTGCGCGGCATCCCGTCATAGGCCGCTTGACGGGGGTCTTGAACGAGGCCAAGGCCGCCCGCGTTCTTGATCGCCCGTATTCCGTTGGCGCCATCACTGCCCGTGCCACTGAGGATCACGCCCACGCAATTCGCGCCATGCTGCTCCGCGAGACTTTCGAAAAAGCTGTCGATAGGGCGGCGCACGCCACGCGGTTGCTTGAATTCCGAGATGTGCAGCGTGTAGCCGTCGACGGTGAGCGTGGCATTGGGCGGGATGATATGGACCCGCCCCTTTTTCGATGGCCATGCCATCCTCGATAATCCTCACCGGCACGTTGGCCTTCTTTGACAGCAATTCCTGCAACAGGCTGTCATGGTCGGGGTCGAGATGCTGTACCATCAACAGCGCAAAGCCATGGCGCGGTGTCATGGTGGATAGCAGTGACTGAAACGCCTCCAGCCCCCCGGCAGACGCCCCGACCCCGATGACAGGAAACGACGTGGACCGGGAGAACTCCTCGGCGACTTCGGGGGGATTACCTTGCTTCATCGATCCTGCGCACCGCCCCGGTAACACGGGAGAATCCCCGCCCTACGATTTCACTTCTGGACGATATGCCTGAAAACCCGATTTGACAAAGGTTTCGCGACGCTGGGGCAGGGCGGCTGAAAACACGACTTTCGCCTGGAGGCGCTGCCGTGGAGAGCGACGGTGCGAGAGGGCGTAAGCGGAGGTTCGGTTTGCGCTGCATATGTCCACTATGAGCGTATAGCTAGCCCGTGATTTGTCATAGACATACTCAAGGTATGTTATACCATAACACAACTTCTCCGAATCAAAACCGACGGGTTCAACGATGAACAGAGCTCTTTCTTGCTTTGCCGCCGCTGCCGCCATGGCAGTCAGTTTTTCTTGTGTTCATGCGGCGGATAAGCGCGCTGCCGGGGCGCATGAACATGGCCACGGCGTCTTTCAAATGGCGATCGAGGAGGACCATGTCGAGATCGAGCTGGAGGTTCCGGCCTTCGATATCATCGGTTTCGAACACGCTCCCTCGACGGATGCGCACCGTGCGGCCATTGCCGAGGCGACGCAACGCCTGAGCCGCCCGGATACGCTGTTCGAGATGCCGCGTGCTGCCGGGTGCGTTGCAGGTCGGATCGAGATCGGCTTTGGCGCTCTTGGTGGGGCTGAACATGACGGTGACGAGCATGACCACGAGAAAGAGCATGATCATGAGAAACACGGACACGACGATCATGACGACGACCATGAGAAACACGCGGAAGAAGAAGATACACATTCCGAAGTGACCGCTTCATACCGCCTTGTCTGCGCGGATACGGGCGCGCTTGACGCGATCAAGTTCGGTTATTTCGACGCCTTTCCCGACGCGGAGGAACTGGAGGTTGTCATCCTCTCCGCCTCGGGGCAGAACGCGGGGGAAGTAAATCGCGACGAAACGGCCTTCGAGATTGAATGATTTGACGCCTGCCATCGCTATCCGAGACGCTGCCTTTACGTGGGGCAGCGGCTTTGCCATCGAGATCGGCGCTTTCGAGATGGCGAAAGGGGAGCGTGTGTTGCTGCTCGGGCCGTCGGGCGGTGGGAAATCCACGTTTCTCAATCTCGTTGCCGGGATCGTTCCTCCCTCGCGGGGTCATATCGGTATTCTCGGCACCGATATCGCGGAATTGCGCGGCGCGCGGGCCGATGGGTATCGGGCCGACAGCTTCGGGATCATCTTTCAACAATTCAATCTGTTGCCGTGGCTTTCGGCGAGGGACAACGTCTTGATCCCGCTGCGCTTTTCAAAGCACAGACGCAAGCGTGCCTCTCCGGTGCGCAAGAGTGCCGAACGGTTGCTGGGGTCGCTGGGCATCGACCCGGCGCTGTTCCGCCAGCCCGCCGGAAACCTGAGCGTCGGCCAGCAACAGCGGGTTGCCGCCGCCCGCGCCCTGATCGGCAATCCCGGCATTATTCTCGCGGATGAGCCGACCTCCGCCCTCGACCGCGCCAATGCCACCGTCTTTCTCGACCTCCTGTTTGAGGAGATCGACGGGGCCGGATCGGCCCTGCTCATGGTCTCGCATGACGAAGCTCTTGCGGGGGCGTTCGACCGGGTGGTGCGGTTGGAGGATATTTTGCGGGTCGACCGGCGGGCGGCAGCATGAGCCTCCTGCGGCTTGCCATCCTGTCGCTCTGGAACCGGCGTCTGACGGCCCTGCTGACGATGCTCGGGATCGCGCTGTCCGTGACGCTGTTCCTGTCGGTGGAGAAACTGCGCACCGGCGCGCGCGCGAGCTTCGCGAATACGATTTCCGGGACTGACCTTATCATCGGTGCACGCTCCGGCGATGTGCAGTTGTTGCTCTATTCGGTCTTTCGTATCGGCAATGCGACCAACAACATCACGTGGCAAAGCTATCAGGATCTTGCCGCGCAGCGCGAGGTGGACTGGATCGTGCCGATTTCGCTGGGCGACAGTCATCGCGGTTTTCGTGTTGTGGGGACGACGACGGATTTCTTCGAGCAGTATCGCTACCGCCGCAATACCGGTTTGAAATTCGCCGAAGGGCAGCCTTTCGGCGATCTGTTCGACACCGTGATCGGCGCGGATGTCGCCGACTCCCTCGGCTACCGCCCCGGTGACAGCATCGTCATCTCGCACGGAATGGGCCGTGGTACGGGGGCCGAACATGACGACAAACCCTTCCAAGTCACCGGCATTCTGGCCAAGACCGGCACCCCGGTAGACCGCGCCGTCTACGTCACGCTCGAAGCAATCGAGGCGATCCATGTCGATTGGCAGGGGGGTGCGCGGATCGAGGGCTTGTCGATCCCGGCGGAGCGGGTGCGCAACATGACCCTGACGCCCAAGACGGTGACGGCGGCACTCGTGGGCCTGAAATCGCGCATCGCGATCTTCCGCTTTCAGCGCTTCGTGAATGATTACGAGGAGGAGCCGCTGACGGCGATTTTGCCGGGGGTCGCGCTCTCGAACCTCTGGTCGTTGGTCGGGGTCGCGGAGCGGGCCTTGGGTGCGGTCTCGCTGATGGTGGTAATGACGGCCATTCTGGGGCTGGTCACGACCCTGCTTGCAACGCTGGAGGAACGGCGGCGCGAAATGGCGATCCTGCGGGCGAATGGGTCCAGCCCCGGCACGATCGCGATGTTGCTCACAGCAGAATCGGGATTGATTACGCTGATGGGCACCCTTCTCGGTCTGGGCTTCCTCTACGTCCTGCTTTTCGTGTTCCAGCCCCTTCTCGATAACCGTTTCGGCCTCTATCTGGAAATTGATGCGCCAAGTATGCGGGACTGGACTATATTGGGTGCCATCGTGGTTGCAGGCATTTTTGCGGGCCTCATTCCGGCGTGGCGCGCCTATCGCAGTTCGCTCGCCGACGGCATGTCTATCAGGAGTTAATGATGCGTCTTATCCCTGCCCTCACTGTGGCTCTGGCCTTTGTTCTGGCGGCGCCGAATGCCAAAGCCTTTGAATTCGGCGAGACCGTCGGCTCCTGGATCAATCTCGGCGACGATGCGCCGATGGACCCGGATGTTCGATCCGTCACATGGGATGATCTCACGCCCCCTCTGACGGCAGAGCAGAAAGCGGCAGCCGCAGAGTTGAACATGCGCATCGACCAGATGACGGATGCCCAAATCTCCCGCGCCCTCGAACTCGTCGGCAGCGGTGGTGGCAAGGTGATCAAGGAACTCGATGGCGAGAAAATTTCGATCAAGGGCTATCTCCTCCCGCTCGATTACGAGTCGACTGATGCGAAGACCTTCGTCCTCGTCCCCTTTATCGGTGCCTGTGTGCATGTGCCTGCGCCGCCCCCCAATCAAGTGATCTTCGTCGAATACGAGGAAGGTCTTGCGATGACGGCGCTCGAAGAGAATATGTGGACCCCCTTCCGCGTGACCGGCACCCTGCGCACCGCTCCCGCCATGACCGATCTTGCGGAGGTCGGTTACCAGATGACGGCATCCAGCGTGGTCGTAACAACAGGCTCTCCTTGAGACTGAGCTTTAGCGGTCGTGTCCGCTCCTCACTGCGCCGATCTGAACCGCTGTCATCCAGATAAACGGTCGAATTCCCGAAATAACACATCTTGTGATGTGAATCACATTGCATTCGACGAGCGAGAACTACACAGGTCGAGCGAGCAACAAGGCTCGCGGGTACTTGGAGAGTAACGATGTTTAAGAAAGCAATGCTCGTCGCACTCGTCTCATCGGCAGTTGCTACGCCGGTTCTTGCAGACACCATTCGCAACTACAACGGAGTCGGGCTCAACGCCATCACGCGTGCCACGAACCCGGCCCTGAATTTCAAGCCGCAACTGCCTCAAATCCCGCTGGACTCCCTGAAACCGGCCTGTCCCGACCTCGCCGTGAGCATGTCCCAGCGTGACCTCGGAGCACGCGGCATCGAGATCAGATACGGCGTCACCAATGTCGGGCGCACCGATTACCGCAGTAATCCGAATCAACAGGCGCTCCAGCTTTCGGAAAGCGGTCGCATGGTCCGAAATCACCCCTTCGCGAACCTTGCACCCGGAGCCTCGGCCAACTTCACGCTCTTGTATCAGCCGGGTCCGGAATTCCGGAATCAGTTTCGCGCCTATATCAGCCGAGACCCCGATATCGGATATGATTCCAACAAGGCCAATGACGATTGCCGGTCGAACAACGATCAGGCCAGCCTCACGACGCTACGGTAGCGTGACGCAACGATGATGGGTCGGCGGGGTAGACTTTGCCGCCCATCCGGCCCAACCATCTCCCCATGACCCCTATCCTCAGCGCCGACGGCTCATATCCCATTTCTATCCTCTGGGCCGCTGCGGTGGTTATCGGTGTATCATGGGGCGGCTCACAGCTTCTCTCGAAGCTCGCGGTCTCCACCGGGCATGATCCGGCAGGTATCGCCTTCGTCGCTACGATTATCGCCGTCCTCGTGCTGAGCGCCATCTGTGTGACGCGCCGCTCGCCCCTGCCGATGTCTAAGCGCGCGATCGTCTTCTACATCGCCTGCGGCATCTTCGGCACGGCCCTGCCGAGCACAGTGCTCTATACCATCATCGCGCATTTGCCCGTCGGCATCGTCTCGATCCTGATCGCCGGAGTACCGATGCTGACGCTCCTCCTCGGCTGGCTTCTCGGGCGCGAGCGGCTCTCGGTTCCCAAGGTAACGGGCATCGTGATGGGCGGTGGAGCCGCTGTCCTGATCGCCGCCCCCGATACCGCCCTGCCGGGGGCGGGCATGACAATCTGGGTGCTGCTCGGCCTCGTCATCGCGCTCAGTTATGCCATCGAGAACATGGTCATCGACATGACCGCCCCCGCCGGAGCCGATGCCATCACCCTGATGATCGGCATGAGCTGGGCCGCGCTCGCTCTTTTGCTGCCGGTGGTCTGGGCGCGGGGCGGCTGGATCGACATGACCCCCATGGGCACCGCCGAGCAATCCATCATCGGGGTCAGCCTGATCCATCTCTTCTGCTACACCGGCTTCGTCTGGCTGATCGGCAAGGCGGGGCCGGTCTTTGCCGCCCAGATCGGTTACGTCGTCACCGTCGCGGGCGTCTTCTGGGGCATGGCCATCCTCGGCGAACGCCACTCCGCCATGGTCTGGCTCGCCCTTGCTCTCATGCTCGCCGGAATGGCCCTCGTACAGCCTCGTCGTGAATGCGAACGGAGAGAAGAGGGCGGTTGACATTCCCCTGCGTTAGCTGTGGGCTGAAGGCATCGCCAGAGGTGGCAACCAACGCGGGAGACTGACATGAGCGAAGGCGGGCGGCACGACCCGGTGCGCTACTACGGCCCTTGGGCCTGGATCATCGGCTTCCTCGCGGGGGCTTTCGTCATCTGGCTGATGTTCGCGCTGGCTGACGGCTTCGCGTGACCAATCAAAAAAAACACCTAAGGGAGAGAAACACATGAAAAGGTTCGTCACATTTGCAGGCGCGCTCGCACTGGCCGCGACCACCAGTCTTGCGGAAGCCAAGACGCTGAAACTTCAGGCCAGCTCCAAGGCGGGCGACTGGGCGCACCGCTTCATGACCGACGATTGGCAAAAGAAGTTCAACGCCATGACCGGCGAGGACGGCGTCAAGATCGAGGTGCTGCCCACCAAGGCCGTCGTCCCCCACCGCGAGACCATCGACGCCGTCGCCAACGGCATCCTCGACGGCGACCTCAACGCGGTTTCCTACTTTTCGGGCCGCGACCCCGCCTTCGCCATCATGGGAGACCTGATTGCGGGCTATGATACCGTCGATCAGCTTCAGACCTTCTGCCAATACGGCGGCGGCAAGGAAATCCTGCAAAAGCTGTATGACAAGTACACCAAGGGCAAGGTCCACGTCGTCGGCTGCGGTCCCTATGCCCGCGAGGCGCTTGTCTCCTCCATCCCGATGAAGGGCGTCGCTGACCTTGAGGGCGTAAAAATCCGCTCCCCCGAGGGCCTCGCATCGGAAGTCTTCAAGCGCGCCGGGGCCTCCCCCGTCTCCCTGCCGTTCTCTGAGGTCTATACCTCACTGGAAAAAGGTCTCGTCGAGGCCGCCGACGCCTCCGCCTATGTGAACAACAATGCGTCCGGCATGTACAAGGTCGCGAAATATCCGGTCTATCCCGGCATTCACTCCATGGCCGTCCTCCAGTTCATCGTGAACAAGGATGCATGGAACAAGCTGTCCGAGGCCGAACAGACCGCCCTCGAAGTCTGGTACATCGCTGCCTATACCTCCATGCGTCGCAAGGCCGACCTCGAAGACAAGCGCCTCGTGGCCGAGCATAAAGCGGGTGACGACATCACCGTCATCGACTGGCCCCAAGCCGACCGCGACGAATTCCGCAACATCGCTGTGGAGGCGTGGGAAGACTTTGGCGAGAAGTCCGCCCTCGCGAAAGAAGCCCTCGACGCGAATATCACGTTCATGAAGCTGATTGGGCTGCTGGACTGATATCATGTCACCCCCGCGAAAGCGGGGGTCTCTCCGAACCAACCGGATGCGCGCTTTCGCGAGCATGACACCATGGCTTACGGTCCCGGCACCCGCCGGGACCGTTTTCACGAAAGAGACCCATGCCCATCCACGTCCTCAAATCCGGCAAACCCGAATCCGAACGCGCAACCGATGACGCCAAGACCCGCGCCGTCGTCGAATCCACCCTCGCCGATATCGAGGAACGCGGCGACATGGCGGTTCGCGAACTCAGCGAAAAATTCGACGGCTACACCCCCGCCTCCTTCCGCCTCTCCGATGACGACATCGCCACCCTGATCGGCAAAGTCTCCGCGCAGGACATGCACGACCTGAAATTCGCGCAGGAGCAAGTGCGCGCCTTCGCACAGGCGCAGCGCGATACGATGCTTGACCTTGAAACCGAGACGCGCCCCGGCGTGATCCTTGGCCACAAGCATATCCCGGTACAATCCGTCGGCTGCTACGTCCCCGGCGGCAAGTTCCCCATGGTCGCCTCCGCCCATATGTCCGTCACCACGGCGAGCGTCGCCAAAGTCCCCCGCATCATCGCCTGCACGCCCCCGTTCAACGGCGAGCCGAACCCCGCCGCCATCGCTGCCATGCACTTGGGCGGGGCGCAGGATATCTACGTCTTGGGCGGCATACAGGCCGTCGGGGCCATGGCGCTGGGCACCGAGACCATCGACCCTGTCCATATGCTGATCGGCCCCGGCAATGCCTTCGTCGCCGAAGCCAAGCGACAGCTTTTCGGGCGCGTCGGCATCGACCTCTTCGCCGGACCCACCGAAACCATGGTGATCGCCGACGACACCGTCGACGCCGAACTCGTCGCTACCGACCTGCTGGGACAGGCAGAACACGGCTACAATTCCCCCGCCGCGCTCCTCACCACCTCCCGCAAGCTGGCCGATGCGACGCTGGCCGAGATCGATCGCCTCCTCGAAATCCTTCCCACGAAGGAAACGGCGAGCGCTAGCTGGCGCGACTACGGCGACGTGATCCTCTGCGACACATACGAAGAGATGCTCGCCGTCGCCGATGACATGGCCTACGAGCATGTGCAGGTGATGACCGACCGCGACGACTGGTTCCTCGACCACATGACCTGTTATGGCGCGCTCTTCCTCGGCCCCCGCACCAACGTCGCCAATGGCGACAAGGTCATCGGCACGAACCACACCCTCCCCACCCGCAAGGCGGGCCGCTATACGGGCGGCCTATGGGTCGGCAAATACCTGAAAACTCACAGCTACCAGCGCATTACCACCGACGAAGCCGCCACCGAAATCGGTGCCTACGGCTCACGCCTCTGTATGCTGGAAGGCTTCGTCGGCCACGCGGAGCAATGCAACGTCCGCGTCCGCCGCTACGGCGGCGTCAACGTGCCGTATGGAGAAGGTGCGCCGGTGCGCGAAGGATGATTTCGAGGTGCGAGCCTCTTCTCCCTCTCCCCGCTTGCGGGGGAGGGCCGGGGAGGGGGGAGCGGCCTCGCCGCACGAAACACTGTGAGGGGCGGAGAGACCCCCCTTCCAACCCTCCCCCCACTTCGCGGGGAGAGGACTAAAATTACCCTAAAACAAACATTTCGAGAAACACCATGATCCTCCCCCGCACCCCCTCCTTTCGCCTCGACGGCAAGCGCGCGCTCGTCGCGGGCGCATCCTCCGGCATCGGTCTCGGTTGCGCCGTCGCCTTGGCCGAGGCAGGCGCGCATGTGGTGATGGCGGCACGGGGGCGGGAGCGTCTCGACGCAGCGGTGAAAGCGATGGGCGAAGCAGGGCATTCCGCTGAGGCCCTGACTCTCGACATCGCCGATATCGATGGGATGCGCGACACGCTTGCGCCACTCGGCCCACTCGACATCCTTGTCAATTCAGCCGGTATCGCCCGCCACTCCCCCGCGCTGGAGACGGCTCCGGCAGATTACGACACGGTGATGGCGGCGAATGTCCGGGGGGCCTATTTCCTCGCTGTCGGTGCCGCCCATGGCATGGCGCAGGCGGGCAAGGGCGGCTCGATCATCACGATTTCCTCCCAGATGGCCCATGTCGGCGGCCCCGACCGCGCCGTCTATTGTGCCTCGAAACATGCCGTCGAGGGCTTCACGAAAGCCATGGCTATCGAATGGGGACCGCAACGTATCCGCGTCAACACAATTTGCCCCACCTTCATCCGCACCCCCCTGACCGAACCGACTTTCGCCGATCCCGAGCGCGTCGCGTGGATCGAGGAAAAGATCAAACTGGGCCGGGTAGGGGAGGTCGAAGACATCATGGGTGCGACCGTCTTCCTTGCTTCCGATGCCTCTGCGCTCGTCACCGGAACCTCGCTGCTGATCGATGGCGGCTGGACGGCGGATTGAGATTTCTTCGTGGCCCGGTCTATCCGGCACAAGGAGAAAGCCTGTGTGTTGGATAGACCTCAATACGCTTCAGTGCTCGGAATAAGCCCGCTCGCATGGCCCATAACTTGAAAAGACAACCCCGATAGGATTTCATTGCCCCAATATGGGGCATAGCGGGGATTAGAGCAATGGATTTTCGGATCATCACGAAACAGGTTACGTCCCTGTCCATTCCCGGCACAATGCATCAAATCCGCTCTTTCGGCGTGATTTCGGCGATCTGCGCGCTGCTTGGCACCGCCGTTCTGGCCCAGACAACCAGCGATTTCCTCGACCCGCTCGATCAGGAACGGGTTCGGATCGAACAGCGCGGCGACGCCCCGCTCAGCTCTCCGGCTGCCCGTGAAAAGCCTGCTCGCCCCGATGCCTCCGCCTCTGAACGAGAAGCCAACGGCCTGCTGACCCGTGCCCGCGACGGGGCAACCTCGGGTGCCGCGGCGGCGCAGGACCGTGCGACGGGATTCTGGGCCAGGATGAAGGGCGCTGTCTCGGATATTGCGGCAAGCCTTGGTCTGCCGACAGCGGGATTGCTCGGTCTTCTTGGTCTCTTGCTTGCTGGTCTGGCCGCCCTCGTCGGATGGACCCTTTTCCGTGGTAAGCGCCGGTCTCGCAAAGCGCGCAGGGACGTCGGCGTCTACGCCCGATCGAAGGAATCGACGGGGCGACGTCAACTGGGAGACGCCAATCCTCTCGCTACATCGGCTGCGGCGGAACCGGAGTTCCAGGAAAAGGAATTCGAGGAAAACATGCCCGAGGATTTCGACACGATCTTCGAGGAGGAGCGCAGCGCGACGCCAATTCCCCCCAAGACGAAAGATGCCTCGACATGGCGCAAGCCGAATCTCGACCGGCTTCGCAATTCGATCAAGGCGGACTGGAAGGCCGACAAGGTGCGATCCGGCGCAGAAACTGGAGCACTCGCCCCCGTCACAGCGGCGGCCCTTGCCAGCACAGACCCGGCTGAGCGCAGCCTCGACGATATCTCCGACGGCTGGGAGGATTGGGACGATCAGGTCAAGCCCGAAGATGATCCTTGGGGCGAGACCCTGACGACAGGCGACGACACCGCCGAACGTGACGACGCCGCGATCAAGCGTATCCAGGCATTGCGAGAATCCCTGCGCGCGTCCTGAATAATTCGTGTTCATAATGGCGTGAGGTTTGCGTGATATTTCGTCCGTACCAATTCGGTTCGCGAGGAACATCATGCGTTATACTCCCGCCTTCCTCGGTCTTGCGCTCGCCGCAATCGCCGTGTCCGACGCCAAAGCGACGACCCTGTGCACCAACGCTCTCGGTGCGCTGGTCGGCTGTACAACCGGAACCGTGGCCGCATCCGGCTCGGTCGAGGTGGATGGTATCGAGTTCCGCAGTTTCTCGGGGAGCGGGAATAATGTCGCCAACTCCGATTGGGGGTCGGCGGGTACCAGTTTCCTGACGGCCACAGACGCATCGACTCCCGGCAGCGGATTGACCCGCACCAATGGCCCCGACGCGCGCACGGTCTCGACGTCGATGGGTGACATGTCGAACGATATCGGCACGGAAGGCCTGAGCAGCATGTTCTGGGCATGGGGCCAGTTCATCGACCATGACATCACCCTCACCGGAGAGGCTTCGGGGAGCGGCAATCTCACTCTCGGCGGCGATATGGGCGCGGTCGATAGCGTGCTCAAGGTAGATGGCACGCCAATCAATGAGATCAGTGCCTATCTCGATGCGTCGATGGTCTACGGCTCCGACGAGACGAAAGCCACCAATCTGCGCACGAATGACGGCACGGGCCGCCTGCTCCTGGGGGAAGACGGCAATCTGCCGCGCGATGCGGACGGTAATTTCCTCGCCGGGGATGTGCGGGCGAATGAGCAGCAGCAATTGATTTCGATGCATACGATCTTTGCCCGCGAGCATAACCGCATTGCCGATACCCTGTCCGACGTGAACCCGGATTGGTCAGGCGAGCGCGTATATCAGGAATCACGATCCCTCGTCGGGGCGCAAATCCAGGCGATCACCTATAATGAATGGCTGCCGCGCCTGCTCGGTGAAGATGGGATGGAGGCCTATGGTGGCTACGATGCCGGTGTAAATGCGGGGATGACGACCGAGTTTTCGTCCTGTGCCTTCCGGTTCTGCCACTCGATGATCCCGGACGAGTTGGAACGGTTGGCCGAGAACGGCGATCCAATCGCACAGGGGCACTTGCAGTTACGCGACGGCTTTTTCTCGCCGGAGACCTTCATTGAGGCCGGTGGAGCGGATCCACTTCTGCGCGGACTTGCGGCGCAGGATGCCATGGCCGTCGATGCGGCGATGTCGGGGGAACTTCGCAATTTCCTCAATGCGGGCAACGGCGAGGACAGCGACCTGCTGGCGCGCAACATCGCACGGGGACGCGATACGGAGCTGGCGGATTACAATCTGCTGCGGGCCGCCTATGGGCTGCCACCGGTGGAATCATGGGCCGAGATGACGGATGATCCCGTTCTCGCCGCCGAGCTTGCCTCCCTTTACGGGAATACGCCTGACGGCCTCGACCCCTTCCTCGGTGCGTTGATCGAGACGCCTGCGGATGGGGCATTGGTCGGCGCGCTGAATAGCGCGATCATTGGCGATCAGTTTGAGCGTCTGCGAAGCGGTGACCGCTTCTGGTACGAGCGGATGTTCGAAGGCGAGATGCTGTCGTGGATCACCGATCGCAGCCTGTCGGACATCATTCTCGACAATACCGGGATTGAGTGGATGCAGGACAATGTCTTCGTTACGGCTGCGCGCCGTGCTGTCAGCGAGCCGGTTCCGCTCGCCCTGTTCGTCGTCGCATTGACAATGCTGGTGCGACGCAAGCGCGTGATTGCTGCGTAATATCAGACTGAAAGAAGGATCATTCCTTCACCAGCGGAAATGGTGCCTCGACACTGAGCCGACTCGGCGTCAGTCGAGCGGTTCGAGCGCACCTGCCGAACTGCGACCCTGACGGTCGGTTTCAATCTCGTAATTGATCTTCTGGCCATCCGCGAGGCCGGTCAATCCGGCGTTCTGAACGGCAGAGATGTGCACGAATACGTCCTTGCCGCCTTCGCTCGGTTCGATAAATCCGTAACCCTTTGTAGGGTTGAACCATTTCACGGTACCAGTAGCCATCAGTCGTCTCCAAAAGTTAGCGCAATGCCTGCCCCCAGTGGCTTCGCGTTGAAACAGCGTTAACAGAAAATGACCCGATTCTCAACTCTCGGCGAATCGGGTGTCAAGTGAGGTTCTCTTCCGCGACCATTCCCATGGCGTGATAGCCGCAATCGACGTAGATCGTCTCGCCCGTCGTGCCGCCGCCCATATCCGACAGCAGGTAGAGCGCGGCTCCGCCAACCTCGTCGAGGGCCGCCGTGCGACGCAGGGGCGAGTTACGGACGTTGAAGCCATAGACCTTGCGCGCCGAGCCGACCGCCGACCCGGCCAGCGTGCGCATCGGTCCCGGCGAGACGGCGTTGACGCGGATGCCATCCGGCCCGAGATCGGCGGCAAGGTAGCGGACGCTGGCTTCCAAGGCCGCCTTTGCAACGCCCATGACGTTGTAGTTGGGCAGAACGCGCTCGGCCCCCAGATAGGTGAGCGTAACGACGGAGCCGCCATTGGTCATCAATGGCTGGACGCGCTTGGTAAGGTCGGTGAGCGAGAAGCAGGAGATATCCATCGTGTTGAGGAAGTTGGTGCGCGACGTATTCACATAGCGGCCCTTCAACTCGTTCTTGTCGGAATAGGCGATGGCATGCACAAGGAAGTCGAGCGAGCCCCATTCCCTGGCCAGCGTCTCGAACACGGCATCGAGGCTATCGGAATCCTGCACATCGGCAGGGAGTACGAGGGATGAGCCGACGCTCTCGGCCAAAGGGCGCACCCGCTTGCCGAAACTGTCGCCCTGATAGGTGAAGGCCATCTCCGCGCCCTGAGCCGCGAGGGTGCGAGCGATCCCCCAGGCGATGGAATGGTCATTGGCGACTCCCATCACGAGGCCGCGCTTTCCCTGCATCAGCGGGGTGGGGGAAGATTGATCGGTCATGGGAATGCCTTCGGTGGGATTGTCGCGCAAGACATACCGGAGGTGGCGGGGGAAAAGAAGACGCTGTCCGGAGTTTTGAAGCGGCGTTTCAATTTGTTTCGATACCGCGCGCGACTGCCGTAAGTTGTTCCCTCATCCAAAGAAGAGGCGGATCGACATCGTTGCGAGCGTTCCAGATCAACGAGACTTCGAAATCTGGCGCGAGAAAAGGCAACGGGCTGATGGAGAATCCGCCCGCTGCAGCGTATGTTTGCGCGAGGCGCGTGGGGACCGTGGCGATGAGCGGTGCGGCGTGCAGAATATCAGGCAGGGTTGTGTAGCGTGGCGTCGTCAGGGCGACATTGCGGTTTAGGCCCTGCTCGGCCAATGCCTCATCGATGAAGGTTCGGGGAGAGCCGGTGAGCGCCCGTACCACATGGTCGCAAGCAAGGTAGCGGTCGAGATCGATGGGGGGCCGCGTCGATGTGGGTGCGGGCATAGAGGCAGGATCGGCTTTCAGTGAACAGGGTCTGATGTCGGTGCCATGAGGCAGTCTGCGGCAGGTATCCGATGGCGAGGTCGATGGTTCCATCGTCGAGCATTGCCCCGAATTCGCTAAAGCCGATCTGCCGCAGGATGATCTTTACGTTCGGCGCGGGGCCATTTCCGGCGCTGAGGCGACGCTGTCTTTCGACGTCGACGCCATGGAGAGCGCCGCAGCGGATATTCGCGACTTTCTCGACAAAGCCCTGAAATGAAAATGACGCGCCAAGGGGCGCGTCATTAACTCGATTCAAGTGTAAAGATATTTAGTTCAAACGAGAACCAATCGTCGCGATGCCGTCATCGAGCATGGCTCCGGCGCGGTCGTCGTTCAGGCCGCCGCCGATGGCCTCGCGGGCCGCTGCGGTCGCTGCGCCGGCAGCGGCGTTGCGGACTTCGCGGGTAGCGCTGGCTTCGGCCTGTGCAATGCGATCTTCGGCAGCACGCAGTTTACGGGCGATGGATTGCTCCAGATCGATCTGAGCCTGTTCGGAAGCGGCGGTCGCCTCGGCCTTGGCGCGTTTGACGATCTCGTCAGCTTCCTTCTGCACGTCGGCCTGCTTGCGTTCGAAGGAGGCGAGAAGCGTCTGAGCCTCTTCCTTGGCCTGACGGGCCTCTTCGAGCTGGTCGCGGATGCGGTTGGCGCGGGCGTCGAGCATCGCGCCGATCTTCGAAGGCACCTTGTAGTAGAAGACGATGGCGAAGAAGAGGGCAAAGCCGATTGCGACGGCGATATTGGTATCCATCAGACCATTCCTCTCTCGGCGAGCGCGCGTTCGACGGCGGCGGAGATGGCGGAGGGATCGGCACTGCCGGGAGCCAGTTTCTCGACGATGGCCTTAGCGGTATCACTGGCGACTTCACGGGCGTTCGCGGTCGCTTCGGCGCGGATGGCGGAGATGCGTTCCTCACCTTCGGCCGTGCGAGCGGCGATCTCTGCTTCAGCCTTGGCGTTAGCCTCGGCGATCTGCGCATCCAGTTCGGCGCGGTTCTTCTCGGCGATTTCATGGGCGCGGGCCTTCGCGTCGGCGAGGGCTTTCTGATAGGTACCCTGCGCTTCCTCGGCCTTGACCTTGAGGGCGGCGGCGGAGTCTAGATCATCCGCGATGGCGTGATGACGATCTTCCAGCGCACCGGCGATGCGAGGCATGATCTTCTTGGCGAGGATCTGATAGAGCAGCACGAGCGCGAGAGCCGCCCAGAAGATCTGGGACGCCCAGGTGTCGAAATCGAGCTGCGGCATTCCGACTGATTCAGAATGTCCGTCGGTAGCGGGCGATGCCATCTACGGCCTCCACGTCACAAGAGGGTCGAGGGCGGGGCATCCAATGGGGACACCCTGCCCTTCAGGTATTGTCGCTTCGGGTGTCTTAGACAGCGAAGAGCAGGAGCAGGGCGACAAGGAACGAGAAGATGCCAAGTGCTTCGGCAAATGCGATGCCGATGAAGAGGGTAGCCGTCTGTTCCTGTGCCGCCGCCGGGTTGCGGAGCGCGCCGGAGAGGAAGTTCCCCGCGACGTGACCCACACCGATGCCTGCGCCGCCCATGCCGATGCAGGCGAGGCCAGCGCCGATATACTGACCCATGTTTCCGATATCGCCTTCCATGGCTTTGCTCCTTTGGTTGATATTGGCTGAAAAGTTAAGATGCGCGCACCCGCGTCAGTGCATGTGCAGCGCGTCGTGGAGGTAGACGCAGGTCAGGATGGCGAAGACATACGCCTGAATGACCGCGACGAGAAATTCGAGCGCCGTGACGCCCGTAATTGCGAGGATCGGGAGGAAGCCGAAGACGCCCATGGCACCGACGAAGCCCGCGAAGACCTTCAGAACCGCGTGACCGGCCATCATGTTCGCGCCGAGGCGGATCGAATGGCTGACCGGACGCACGAAGTAGGAGATGACCTCGATGATCGCGAGGATCGGCCGCATGAACGCCGGAGCATCCATGGGCCAGAAGAGGCCGAGGAAACCGACGCCATGACGCATGAAGCCGATGACCGTCACTGTTATGAAGACGGAAAGTGCGAGGAACACAGTGACGGCGAAATGGCTCGTGACCGTGAAGGAATAAGGCAGCATCCCCAGCAGGTTACAGGCGAGGATGAACAGGAAAAGGGTGAAGATGTACGGGAAGTATTTCAGCCCCGCTTCACCGCAGGAGTCGCGCACCATGTTGCGCACGAATTCGTAGAGCCCTTCGGCCATCGACTGCATCCGGCTCGGGACAAGCGACGAGCCGCTCATGGCCGTCCAGAGAAACAAGCTGACGAGGCCAACTGCGAGAAACGCGAAGAAGGCCGAATTGGTGAAAGACAGGTCGATGAACCCGAGATCGATGGGAATCCAGTCCTTGATGACGAACTGGTCCATCGGATGAATATTGAGGCCGCCCTCACCGTCCGCACTGCTAGCCAAGGCCGTCTCCCTTATTCCGTTGACCACTGCGCTGCATCTGCCGCGCCGAGGCCATCATCGTCTTTACTCCGGCGGCAAAGCCCAACAGGCCGAAGACCACCAGAAACAGCGGGCCACTGCCCGCGACTTCGTCGATCGCGTATCCGATTGCTGCGCCGAAGCCGCAACCGATAACGAGTTCCAGTACCATGCGCCAGGCGATGGACAGACCCTGATACTTGCCGGGAGCCTTCCTGGGCCTCGGATCGATACTCTCGCGGGCGGTGTCGATCCGCCGCGAAAGCCGGTCCAGAGCCTCACGCTCTTCGGCGGCGTCCCTGTCACCCTCCGGTGAACCGGGCCGCATATCGGCCATGTCTTAAACTCCTGAAAACCGCCCTGATGCAAGGAATGCACTGCGAAATCGCGCGCAACATATGCAGAGGGCAGAAATGTGTCAAGCCATCCCATGGGTGATCTGCAAAAGAGATTTTGCATATTTTTCAATTACTTGAAGATAGGGGAGTGAATGACGCACCTAACGCGGGACGAACAGGTGGCTTCCTGCCCCACACCCTATGCGGACCCGTGCGTGTCTATGGTCCGGTTTCTCGGCGGTGCAAGCAGAACCGCCCTCACCGCCTTTGCACGAAAAACCCCCCGAACCCCGACCCGAGCAACAACGCCAGCCCCGCGAGGCTCCATCCATCCGGCCAGTCACCGAAGACAGCAATCCCCATCACCGTTGCCGAGACGAGCTGCACGTAGACCAACGGGGCCAGCCGCGAGGCATCTGCCATGCGGGTGGCGGTAGTATAAAGCAGGTTGCCGGTGGCCGAAGCGGCCGCGCTGGCCAACACCAGCATCGCCGTCGTCCCACTCGCCTCCGGCATCGCCGTAACCCCCCACGGCGTCAGCAACAGCGCCCCGATGGCCAGATGCGATACCAGCAGGCTGCGCGGATTGACCGTCTCGCTCAGCCATTTCGTCGCCACCAGAAAACACCCATAGAGCATCCCGGCAAACAACGCCCAGCCAAGACCACCCGACGCTTCCACCCCCGGTTTCACCACCAGCAACACGCCGCAGAACCCGAGGAATAACAGGATCGTGCGCGCCACCGTGATCGTCTCGCCCAACAACCATGCGGCCAGAAAATACGACAGGATCGGCCCCACGAAGAACGCCGCGAAGGCATTGGCGATCGGTTCGGTCATGAGTGACTTCAGGATGCACGTCACCGCCACGGTAATCAGAACCGCGCGCAGCCAGTATCGCCAGTCCAGAAAAATGCCCCACGCGAAGCCCCGCCCGCCAAAGGCGGCCCAGATGAAGATCGCCCCCAGCCCGAACCGACTCCACGCGATGAACACCGGCTCGCCCCCCACCCCGCCGAGCAGCTTCCCGGCTGTATCCCCCATCGGAATAAAGCACATTCCCGCCGACATCAGGAGCGCGGCCCGGAGGAGGGGAGAGAGCGTCATGACGAACATCCGGCGATAAAGTGAGGATACACCCTCTCTGCTGCCAAAAATCGCGCCATGCAATCTTGCGCGTGCCGTGGCGATACGTTAAATGGCACGTTCGCGCGTAGGGGTGTAGCTCAGTTGGTAGAGCGTCGGTCTCCAAAACCGAATGTCGTAGGTTCGAGTCCTATCGCCCCTGCCACGCGGTCCCGATCCGGGGCAGATAAGGAAACGAAGACGATGGCAAATCCTATCACCATGATCCGGAACGCACCGCAGTTCATTCAGCAGGTGCGCGCCGAGACCGCAAAAGTGACTTGGCCGACGCGGCAGGAAACCATCACGACGACTATCATGGTCTTCATCATGGTGACGCTCACGGCGATCTTTTTCCTGTTCGTCGATCAGATTCTGAATTTCATGATCGAGATGATCGTCTCCCTCGGGACTTGATTTTTGTCCGCCGCCCGGTAATACCCGCACATCAATTGTAATTTAGGCGCATGATTCAGGCGCTCGCTTCTTAGAATCAGGAGCGCGCGCGATGATCCATGCCTAGAGACGGGTCGGACATGGCGCATCGCTGGTATATCGTTCACGCATACTCGAACTTCGAGGGCAAGGTTGCGGAGGCCATCCGCAGCGAGGCAGAACGCAAGGGCCTGACCGAAGCTTTCGAGGAAATCCTCGTTCCCACCGAACAGGTGATCGAGGTCCGTCGCGGCAAGAAGGTCGAGGTTCCGCGCAAGAACTTCCCCGGCTACGTCCTCGTGAAGATGGATATGACCGATCCAGCCTATCATCTCGTCAAGGATACCAAGAGTGTCGTCGGTTTCCTCGGTGACGGGGGCAAGCCCCAGCCCGTTCCCCAGCGCGAGATCGACCGGATCATGGACACGGCGGACGACGCCGCCGAACGCCCGCGCCCCACGATCACCTTCGAGGTTGGCGAAAAGGTCAAGGTCATCGACGGCCCGTTCGAATCCTTCCTTGGCGAAGTGCAGGACGTGGACCACGAACACGCACGCCTGAAAGTTTCCGTCTCGATCTTTGGACGCGAAACCCCCGTCGAGCTCGAATATGCGCAGGTTTCCAAGCAGGAGTGATCCTGGCGGCCCTGTTCCTGAGCGCATTGGTGAAGTGTCCGCCGAGTCTTGCGCCAGCTCCTGCCCCGCACTTCGATGCGGGGCCAGTCTCCGTACGAACAGGCACCGATATCGATGTGCCGGGCGGGAAATACGAGATCATGCGCTCGGTGGTCTAATCGCGCTCCGGGCGGCTCCGGTCACAGGATCTGCGATACGCCAGTCCTGACCGCCGTGAACACCAGATACACGGTCCCGGCCCCGAAGACGTAGCCGAACAGCGCGAAGAGGCCGTCCTTGCCGATGAGCGCAAGCCCGAAGGCGATGAGCGCAAAGGCCGGTGCGCCCACGCCCCAAGGGACGATCGACAGCGGCAGGTACATGAGCGCGAGAACCGTCGAACACGCGATGATGATCGCCCGCGCCGCACGGCCTCCGGCCAACCATTCAAGACGCGGCTCGACGAGGGCATCGATCCGGCGCGCCCATGGCTTGACCTTCTTGACGCCGTTACGCAGCTTTTCGCTGCCGATCTCGATCCGGCGCAATCTTTGAGGGGCCCACAGCCCGCCTTTCGCGAAGACCGACTGACCGATCGCGACCAATATAAAAGTGCACAGCACCAGCGGCGCACCGGGCAATCCACCGATCACCGGGATCGCCGTTAGAACCCCGAAGAGGGCCAGCAAAACGCCCAGAGAGCGGCTTTGGAAGGAATCCAGCAGTTCCCCGATGGAAATCTTCTCCTCGATGGCGGTGTCGGCGAGATGGTCCAGAATGTCTTCGAGTTCCTGAGCCATCAATTTCTCCGTTCCGACGACAGGCAGCGCGACACGCAATGGCTTCAATATAAGAGGCTGTCCCAGCTAACTAGTTCAGATTCTCTCTAACCCATTGTCTGAGTTGACAAGTTGGCTTGACGGGTCACTGTTGTCGAAACGCCATTCGCACTCCTTCAAAAATAGCTCGAAACGGGCCTTGGGAACACCGTTGAATTTCCGCAGGTGTCGCTTCGCCTGATTCCAGAAATTCTCGATGCCATCGATGTGGTTTTCCTTGTCTGCGAATTCCTTCGAGTGATTGATCCGCTTGTGCTTGAAGGCAGAGGTGTCGAGGATATTGTAGCCCTTCCAACTGTCCGAATAGACGATGCTGTCGGGCACGACCTTGCGCTCGATGATCGGATAGAGCGCCGCAGAAGAGGCGTCAGGGATGATCCGCGTATGGACCCTCCCACCGCGCTCAAGGATGCCGAATACCGGCTCGCGTGTAGGACCGAAACCCCATCCAGATCGACCCGAGGAACAGCGCGGCGAGAAACAGCGTCAGCCACTCATGGTGATACGGCCAACTCCTCACCCAGAACACGGCGAGGATGAACGGCCCGAAGGCCCAGCCCAGCGATACCAGTGTCGAGAGCCAGCGGAAATCGCGTTTCGGGGTGTCGTCGCGCAGGTGCAGGGCGGCATCGGCCAGCAGCCACGGGTCACTTGGTCATCCAACGCCTCGTTCTCGACGGCAAACGGGTCCCTTGTGGCCCCAATGCTTCAGCAGCCCGGCGAAGACCACCGGCACCGGGCGGACCTCGAAATCCTCCGGTAACTCCCCGAACCGCGACAGGGCGATCCACGGAAACGGGGAAATATAATCGAAATACCAATCTGCGTGCCGCATCTCCCTCTCCTGTCGTCTGTCCGAAATAAGCAGGTTGGTCGCCACCGGGTTCACGGTCAACTCTGACGCATACGAATGAAAAACGTACAACCGAATCGTTTTTCTTACTGGACACTTAGAACCTCACCCATAACTATGGGCTACATTGGACGAAAACGCGGGGGCGGGACAATGGGATCACTGATCGGGAAGCTGTTTGGCCAGCGCGCACCAGAGAACGAAGATGACGTTCTCGGTTGCGATATGGTTCCTTCACCCTCCGTGCTGTCGACCCTCTACGATCAACCGAAGGACGACACGCCGACCCTGCCTGCGTCCTCCGCTTCGATCGGTCCATTCACGACGATCGCACAGGCCCCCATCCGCGACAGTTGACTCGCTGGACCGCCCCTTGCATGTGTTGCTTGGCTCCCGTCGCTGATGTCGGGCGGGACTGACAGGGAGACGCCGCATCGTGGAGATCGAGAAGCCGCACTCCGATGTCTCCATCTCCTACTCTTTGGGCCTTCAGGAGAGACCGGCCAGCCGGATCACCGTTCCGCAGATTGAGTCGCCCCTTCATCGAATCGATGCGCGATTGGGGCCAATACCCGTTCGTCCCAACCGACTGCTCGCATCGTTGACGGGGGTGGGGCGTTTTCGGCCCGCTGATGCCCCGCGCCCGACCTCGATCCCCCCCCGACAGCCGCGTCCGCCTGTGCGCGAAGCGCCGCCGGTCATTGCACCCGGAGCGCAGCCCGTTGTCGCTCCCACGCCATCACCCGCGCCCACTCATGTCTCATCACCTGCCGCCGTTTCTGCGCCCCCTGCCGTGGCGACGCCGCAGCCCATTCCACCCGCTCCGGCGTCTGAACCCGTCAAGGCAAAGCCGACCCCGATAGCGGCCCCCGTCGAGACGACTGCACCCGACTCCCTGCCGCTGCTCTCCCTCGTTGGCCTCAGCAAGTCCTTCGGTCCGGTACGTGCGGTGGACACGGTTTCCCTCGACCTGCGACCGGGCGAAAAACATGCGCTGCTGGGCGAGAACGGTGCGGGGAAATCTACCCTCGTCAAGATGATCTACGGTGTTCTTCAGCCAGATGCGGGCACGATCTCGCTCGATGGTCGCCCCCTGCGGATCGACAGCCCGTCGATGGCGCGCGGGCAGGGCATCGGCATGGTCTTCCAGCATTTCTCGACCTTCGAGGCCCTGAGCGTCGCCGAAAACCTTGCGGTCGTCCTGCCCGACCGATCCTTGCGCGATATCCGCCGTGATGTGCGCCGGATCGGCGATGAATACGGCCTCGGGATCGAACCGGATCGTCGCCTCGTCGATCTGTCGGCGGGTGAGCGTCAGCGCGTCGAGATTATCCGCTGCCTGCTCCAGAATCCGCGCCTGCTCATCATGGACGAGCCGACCTCCGTACTGACGCCACAGGAGGCCGAAGCCCTATTCGCCGTGCTCGACCGGCTGGCGGGGGAGGGCTGTGCGATCCTCTATATCTCGCACCGTCTGGAGGATGTGCGCGCGCTCTGCACCAGCGCGACCGTTATGCGCCGGGGCAAGGTCGTCGCGACCTGCGATCCCCGCGAGGAAACTGCCGCCTCGCTGGCCGAGAAGATGATCGGCTCGACAGTGGAGCGACCCCGGAAACAAGCGGCCTATATCGGCAAGCCCCGGCTGGAAGTAGAGAATCTGCGCGTGCCGTCGAAGAGCGGTGTGGCGCTCGACGGGATCAACTTCACGGCTCGCAAGGGCGAGATCCTCGGCATTGCCGGGGTCGCCGGGGAGGGACAGTCCGAACTATTCGCAGCTTTGAGCGGTGAACGTACGCTGCGCCGCCGGGATATGATCCGCGTGGATGAGCGTCCGGTCGGACAACTCGATATCACCCGCCGTCGCCGCGCGGGCATGGCTTTCGCGCCGGAACGTCGCATCGGCCATTCGGCCATCGGCGACATGCGCTTGTCCGAGAATTTTCGCCTGACTCACAACGCCGTCCGTCCCTTACGGGGTGGCGCAAAGAAAGTACGTGAGGAATTCGATGTGCGCGCTGAAGGGCGTGATCCCTTCGCCTCCGCGCTGTCGGGCGGCAATCTCCAGAAATTCGTCATCGGGCGGGAGATTGCGCGCGAGCCGAAAGTGCTGATTGTCGAACAACCGACCTGGGGCGTCGATGCGGGGGCGGCGGCGGCGATCCATGAGGCGCTGATGGCGCTGTCTGCAAAGGGTGCGGCCATCGTGGTGATCTCGCAGGATCTCGATGAAATCTTCGCCATATGCGACCGCGTCGCCGTGCTGCATCGAGGAACGCTCTCGGAGCCAAAGGTGACGGGTATGGCGACGGCGGAGGAACTGGGGCTGCTCATGGGCGGCGCCGAACCGACCGCTCTGGCCGAGGTATCCTGACCCATGCTCGAACGTCGTGTCGCCCCGTCTCCCTTTCTTGCGATCCTGTCGCCTGTGATTGCCGTGGCCCTGACGATCCTCGCCGGATTCGCGCTTTTCGCGGCGCTGGGCAAAGACCCGGTGCAGGCGATGGAAGTCTATTTCCTGTCGCCCTTCGCCGATGCCTATAACCGCTCGGAATTGCTGGTGAAAGCGATTCCGCTGGCGCTGATCGGTTCTGGTCTGGCGATCTGCTTCCGGGCGGGCGTCTTCAATATCGGTGCGCCGGGGCAATATACGCTCGGCGCGATCTTCGCCGGGGGCGTCGCCCTCCATGCGCCGGAGGGGGCGGCGATGATCTGGCTGCTCCCCGCTTGCCTCGTCGCCGGGATCGTTGGAGGGATGCTCTGGGGATGGATACCGGCGATCCTGCGCAATCTTGCAGGCGCGAACGTGATCCTCGTCAGCCTGATGCTGACCTATGTGGCCGCGCTGCTGCTCGACTGGCTGGTGCGCGGACCTTGGGCCGACCCGCTCGGGCGCGGTTTTCCTAAGACGGCAACGTTCCCCGATGGCGCGCTGATGCCCAATCTTGTGGAAGGCACGCGACTGCACTGGGGGCTGATCCTCGCGGTGATCGCCGCTCTCGTGCTGGCATGGATGTTGTTCGCCACCCGGCGGGGATTCGGTATCCGTGCCATGGGATTGGCCCCGAAGGCCGCGACATTCGGCGGTTTTTCCGAAGCGAAGACGGTCACCTATGTCCTGCTCGTTTCGGGCGGTCTGGCCGGTCTGGCCGGAGCCGTTGAGGCCACGGCAACCATTCAACAACTCCAGCCCGATATCGCGGCGGGCTATGGCTTCGCGGCGATCATTGTCGCCTTCCTCGGGCGGCTGAACCCCATCGGGGCGCTGATTGCGGCGCTGGCGCTGGCCGTCACCTATATCGGCGGGGAGAACGCACAGATCTTGCTAAAACTGCCGAAGAATGCGGCCTTCGTGTTTCAGGGGATGCTGCTGTTCTTCCTGCTCGCCTGTGACACGCTGATCCACTATCGCGTGCGAGTGCGCCGTCGGACGGGGGCCGCATAGAGATGGAAGCCTTCATCGTCAGCATGATCATTGCCGCTACCCCGCTTCTGCTCGCGGCAACGGGGGAAGTGGTCGCGGAGCGCTCGGGTGTCCTCAATCTTGGGCTCGAAGGCATGATGCTGCTCGGGGCCGTGGCCGCCTTTGCCGTGGCGCTGTCTACGGGGTCAACTACCTTGGGATTCGTCGCCGGGGCGGGTGCAGGGATGGTGGCCGCCGCGCTGTTTGCCCTCGTTGCGCTTGGCTTCACGGCCAATCAGGCGGCGAGCGGGCTGGCGCTGGCGATCTTCGGCACAGGTGTTTCGGGGCTGATCGGGCAGGGCTATGTTGGCAGTGCCATCGACCCGCTCGCGCCCGTTCTGGCGGCGGAGAGCCTGCCTGACAATCCGGCTTTGCGCGTGGTTCTCGGGCAAGATGCGATGGTCTATTTTGCCCTGCTGCTGGCGGTTGGGGTCTGGTTTTATCTCACCCGCACTCGATCCGGCCTGAAGCTGCGCGCGATCGGGGACGATGCGGAATCGGCCCATGCGGTCGGCCTCAAAGTGCTTGGCTCGCGCACGGCAGCGGTGCTGTTCGGTGGGGCCTGCGCGGGATTGGCAGGGGCGTATCTGTCGCTGGCTTATACGCCGCTCTGGGGAGAGAACATGACGGCGGGGCGTGGCTGGATCGCGCTGGCGCTGGTGGTCTTTGCCGGGTGGGGAACGATCCGGGTGATCTTTGGCGCGTATCTATTTGCTGCCGCGTCCCTGTCGCAGTTTTACGGCGGGGCGCTGGGCCTCTCGATCCCCTCGCAGTTTCTCGCGATGACGCCCTATCTGGCGACGATCCTCGCGCTGGTGGTCATCTCGGCTGCCGGAGCGCGGCGCAATGCGCCTGCGATGCTGGGGCTGCCCTTCAGACCAACCCGTTGAGCCGCCCCCCAAGCTGCGCGATCACGTCGCAATCGGCATTGGCGAAAGCAAGGCGCAAATAGGCGTCGTTTCCCTTACCGAAGAACGCGCCGGGGATGCAGGATACCCCGGCTTCCCGCGCCAATCGTTGCGCGACCTCGATCGACCCCGTGTCGGTGAAGGGATGGCGCAGGAAGACGAAATACGCCCCCATTGCTCCGATCTGCCATGCCAGGGCCTCCGCCAGCGTTGCGCGCAAGGCATCGGCCCGCAACCGGATCTCGGCCCGGTTCCCTGCGCGCCACTTCGCCAATGGCTCGATGGCCCGCGCCACCGCGATCTGCGCCGCGCGGGGGGCGCAGATTTGCAGATTGTCCATGATCTTTGCCGCCGCCCCGATCACCCGCTCCCCCGCGACCATGGCCCCGAGCCGGTGGCCGGGGATGCAGAAACTCTTGGAAAAGCTGTAGAGTTGGATTAACCCATCGCGCCAGTCGGGGCGGGACAGCAGGCCGTGTCGCTCCTCCGAGAAATCGCGATAGGTTTCGTCGAGAATCAGCCAGACCCCCGCCTCCCGGCACAAATCGAGGATCGCGCCGAGCAGGGCAGGCGGATAAACGCAGCCCGTCGGGTTGTTCGGCGAGACGACGGCAAAGGCCCGCACCTCCGGTGTCAGGGCGGCGCGCACGGCCTCGATATCGGGGAGGAAACCATCCTCCGGGCGACACGCCACGAAGCGTGAGCCTATGCCAAGCATCGACAGCGTGGCCTCGTGGTTGAAGTAGCAGGGATTGGTCATCAGGATCGCATCGCCCGCTCCGGCGACGGCCATCACCGCGCTGACGAAAGCCTGATTGCAGCCGGAGGTTATATGCGTTTCCGTTGCTGCGATTGGGGCGTCGTAGAGATCGGAGACATGGGCCGCATAAGCGTCCCGCAGGACCGGCTCGCCCTCGATATTTCCGTAATTCGTCGCATCCGTCGATCCCGCCGCTTCGGCCAGCCAATGCAGCATTTCGGGGGGTGGGGGATAGCCCGGCACCGCCTGTGACAGATCGAGCAGTGGCCCGCGCGTCCCATCGTATTCTCGCGCCCAAGCCTGCACGGCGGGGATCGCGGGAAGGGCCAGATTGTCGACGGCGGGGTTCAGGGCAGGGGTCATCGGCGCGCTCCAGATTTGCCGCACCGTCCCTCATCATGCGCGCCCTGTCAAAACGCGAAGCGACGTATTATCTCTTTACGATCAATCCGACCGAGGAAGCCTCCGTGAATTCCAACCGAAGCGGCGAAGAGATACAGCGCCTGATCGACTTGCTGGCCAAGTTGCCTGGCCTCGGCCCGCGCTCGGGGCGGCGGGCGGCGCTGGCGTTGATCCGTAAGCGCGAGACGCTGCTGGAGCCGCTGGCCAAGGCGATGGCGGATGTGGCGGCGACGGTGACGGAGTGTTCGGTCTGTGGTGCGGTCGATACACGCGATCCCTGCGGCATCTGCTGCGATCCCGCGCGCAGTGGCGCGATCCTTTGCGTGGTCGAGCAGGCGGGTGACCTGTGGGCGATGGAGCGGGGTGGGGCGTTCAAGGGCCGCTATCATGTGCTGGGCGGCGTCCTCTCTGCGCTGGACGGCGTCGCGCCGGAAGACCTGCGCATCCCCGATCTCGCGCATCGGGTTCGCAGCGAGGGTGTCGAGGAAGTGGTCCTCGCCCTTAACGCGACGATTGATGGAACGACCACATCCCATTATATCGCCGATGCGCTCGAAGACACCGGCGTCACGCTCACGATTTTGGCGCAGGGCGTGCCCATCGGTGGCGAACTCGACTATCTTGACGATGGCACGATTTCCGCCGCCCTGCGGGCACGCAAGAGCTTCTGACCGCTATTGCACGGTGACGAAGTTACCGCCCACCGTCGTGCTGAGCGAATTACCGTTCACCGAGGAGAGAGGTGCGCCGCCGGTCAAGGCAGGGACCGGCGCACCGATAGGCTGTCCGGTTTGCATGTCGACGAAGGGGATATCGTCCTGCACCCTTTCGACTGCTGAAGCCGGAACCGTCGTGATGGCAGGCATCTGCACATATGGTGCGGCCTGCATAGGTGCGGCCTGCATAGGTGCCGCCTGCATAGGTGCGGCTGGCAGGGGCGTCGCAGGCAGCATCGTTACGGCAGGAGCCGCTTGCGAAATGACCTGTGCTTCAGGTGCGATTTCCATCGGGACGGTGGGAACCTCAACGTAAGGCGCGGGCTGCGCGATGGCGGGCACCGTCGCGACTTCCTGTGTCACCACATAGGGGATCGCTTCAACAGGCGCTGCCTGCACCGTCGTCATTGCCTGTGCCGGGACGATCTGTACTGGTGGCGCGACCTGCAAGGGCATAGCTTGTACAGGCGCGGCCTGCACGGGCGCGGCCTGCGAAATCAACTGCACGGTGGGATCGCTCGTCTCGCTCAGAAGGACGGAGAGGAACACGCGCGTTCCGTCCGCTGCCGCCCCGATGCCGGCGCGGGTGTATCCCGGCGTCAGCACGTCTTCCATGCTCGCGCCCTGTTTGCGCCACGACGCCAGCGCGGCACGGGCAAGGGCATCGCCCTGCCAGACAACGCCGTTCTTGGCTTCCCAGACGAGCATCGTCAGGCGGCTCGTGCGATTCGCGGGATCGTCGAGAACCCGGCGCAGGACCGGATCGCCCTCGCGCGCGGCGGCGGACATGCCGCCCGCGGCGAGGGTCGCTTGGGCATGAAGGCGCGCTTCACGGGCCAGCGACACATCTTCGGCGAGCGAGGGCAGGGCCATCTCGCCCCGCGCGATATTGAGGGTCTGGAGTGCCGAGCGTTCCAGCCCCGTGGTCAACCCGTAGAGATCGGTTGGCGGCGTGCTGTAAGCCGATGCCAGGCGAGCCGACGCCGCATCGATCTGAGGTCGGGCATAGAGCATCGTGATGTAGACGCGATCCGAATCGACGGCGACGCCGACACCTGCCACGTCGTAGACGGGTTCGAGCAGGTTATCGCGGTGACTGGGGCTGAGAATCCAGTCTTCGGTCGCCTGTGCCGACAGGCTTTCCGCCCGCCAGTCGAGCGCGCCCTGACCGGACCAGAGATTCTCGCCCAGCTGGGCGTAGCGGTATTTCGCATCGGCGGGCAGGCGTTGGGCCAGACTTTCGCCGTCAGGGGCGTCATGGGCGAAGAACGCCATATCGCGCATCTTTTGACTGTATCGTCGTGCGGCATCGGCGAGGCCCGGATCGGGATCGAGAGCCCGTAGTCCCACTTCTGCCCGACGGGCGTTTCCTTCGCGCAAGACAGCCGCCGCAAGCGCCTCTTCGAGCGCGAACGGGTCGGCAGGTCGGGGGGCGTGGCGTGCTACCTGCTCGGGGGTCAGGGACAGCTCACGAATGAAGAGATCGCCTTCGGCCAGCGCGGAACCGCCACTGACCATCAGCATCATCGCCGCGACGGCGACTGAACGGAATGTGATAACCATGCTGAATCCCATACACTGTGCGCCTCTCATCATGCAAGGTTGACGCCATCCAGTGAGGATCAAATTTCCGCGCATGCAGGCGAATACTCGGTTGCCGGCGGGTCGAGTTGAAGACTTTATTGTAACAATTTTCTGATCGACGATTGAGCGATAAAATTCGATACATCTTAAAGAAGATCAGCGTTTTGTCGGTCGGATTTAGATTATTCGTCGAAGACCTGTGGGTCGAAAGCGTCAGTCAGCGTCCCGCGTATAGAATTGCAAATAAGTTGCGCTCATGCTGCGGGTTATCGACCACTTCCGTGTAAAGATATTGAGATCGACGCCGCAACGCTCGGTTACGCGAAAACCACGCGGCAACAGGACCGCATCAAGTTCGCTCGGGCGAACAAATTTGCGCCAGCTATGCGTCCCTTTCGGCAGCCACCGCATGACGTATTCTGCGCCGATGATCGCCTTGACGAAGGAAATCGGGGTCCGGTTCAATGTGCCGATAACCAGCGCTCCGCCCGGTTTCACCAGCGTGCTGAGGATTTCCAGAAACACCTGCACGTCGGCAACATGCTCGACCACTTCGAGGGACATCACGAGATCGAACTGTACCCCGTCCCGTGCAATGTCCTCTGGCAGCGCGTGTCGGTAATCAATGTGAAGCCCCGAGCGTTCGGCATGTTCTCCAGCGATCAGGACATTTTGCTCGGATGCGTCGATGGCAGTGACTGCCGCCCCCAGCCGCGCCATCGGCTCGCTCACAATTCCCGCGCCGCATCCGACATCCAGCAAGGACAGCCCGTCAAGCGGCGACTCTGCTGCGCTGTCCCGGTCCATCATCGCGGGCAGTGTCTGCGATAATTTCTCGACGCGCGTTTCATTGAAGGAATGGACGACCTTGAACGCGCCATCCGGCTTCCACCATTCTTCGGCGAGTTGGTTGAAGCGCGAGACCTCTTCGGGATCAAGGGTGTTCGCTTTGGCATCGCCGCTCTTGAAGGCGGCGCGTCTCTTGTCTTTGTAAATCATGTGCGGTCAGAGCGTCTTCTGCACGAGATGCGACAACGCCGCATCAATCGTCGGATATTTGAATACATATCCCGCCTCCAAAGTTCGTTTTGGTCGCACCAACTGTCCCCGCAAAAGGATTGAGGATCGTTCATCCCCGACAATTTTTCGCACGAGCCACTCCGGAACAGACCAAACCACCCGTCTGCCAAGTTTTGCAGCGAAAACCTCGGTGAATTCCCTGTTATCGACGATGCCGGGTGACACAGCATTGTAACGGCCTTTCGCGTCCATGTGATCAATCGCATGAAGCAGGACGCCCACCATGTCATCGATATGAATCCAGGGAAACATCTGCTTCCCGGTGCCAATGGTCGCACCAATGCCGAGGCAGGACGGTAGCCTGATGATCGACAGAAATCCGCGCGCTCGCCCAATACGCCAAAGTTTTCCGATATGAGATTTTCGCTCGATCCGACCGAGGACAACGCCAATGCGCAGTTTGACGTGCCGGATGCGGCTAGTGTCGATGTCCTCTGCGGCGGCTTCCCATTGGCCCACTAACTCAGCCGGAAAATCCATGCCCATCGGTGCGGAGTCTTCATCGAGTTCGGGGATCGGGTCTGTACCATCCAGCTCGCGCGTACCGTAAAAACACTTGCCCGCCGCCAATGACGACGTGACGCTCCGGTATTTCGGTGATCTCCGGCACGAGTATTCATCCTGATCTGATCGCTGAGGATGGTTCTATAAATCAAACATCGATACGGCCTTAAGCAGTCGGTGGCTCAGTGCTCTTCGCCAATACCCTAACGTGCGCTACAGCAGCCCCAGCGCCCGGAAGCTGGCGTCGTTCTCACGCCCGATGATGATGTGGTCGTGGACGGTGACGCCGAGGGGCTTGGCGCTTTCCACGATCAGCTTGGTCATTTCGATATCGGCGCGGGAAGGGGTCGGGTCGCCGCTGGGGTGGTTATGAACGAGGATGAGGGCTGTGGCGTTCAATTCCAATGCGCGCTTGACGACCTCGCGGACATAGACTGGTACATGGTCCACGGTGCCGCGCCCCTGTGCCTCGTCGGCGATGAGGCGGTTCTTGCGGTCGAGGAAGAGGAGGTGAAATTCCTCGTGCTCAAGTCGTCCCATTCGGGCTTTGCAATAGGCCATGAGAGCGGACCAGCTCGACAGGACGGGCTTTTCGATCACGCTGTTGCGGGCTAATCGGGTGGCGCTGGCCTCGACGATCTTGATTTCCTGAACTGCTCGATCCTTCAACCCGGCCTCGCGCAAGCGGTTGGGCGGGGCGGCCAGAACCCCTGCATAATCGCCGAAACGGGCGATCAGGGTTTTGGCGAGGGGTTTAACATCAACGCGCGGAATGGCGTTGAAGAGGACGAGTTCCAGCATCTCGTAGTCGGCGAGGGCGTCCGGCCCGGCCTGCATGAACCGATCCCGCAAGCGCTGGCGATGGCCGGTATGGGAAGGCGGCGGCGCGGTCATCGCCTTGGGCGGTGCCTCGCGCATCGGGTCAGGCCGCGTCTGCCGTCTCGCGCCACGGGTGAAATTTTCCGGTGGGGGAGAGCGTGAAGATTTCGCAGCCTTCCTCGGTCACGCCGACGGAATGCTCGAACTGCGCCGAAAGCGAGCGGTCGCGCGTCACCGCCGTCCAGCCATCGGAGAGGATTTTCGTCCCCGCCTTGCCGAGATTGACCATCGGCTCGATGGTGAAGAACATCCCCGGACGCAGCATCGCTCCCGTTCCGGGCTTGCCGTAATGCAGCACATTCGGCGCATCGTGAAAAACGCGCCCGAGGCCGTGACCGCAGAAATCGCGCACGACGGAACAGCGCTGTCCTTCTGCATAAGCCTGAATCGCATGGCCGATATCGCCGAAGCGGTCGCCCGGTTTTACGGCCTCAAGTCCGCGCATCAGCGCATCATGCGTGACGTCGATCAGGCGCTCGGCCCGGCGGTTCGGGCTGCCCGCTACGAACATGCGCGAAGTGTCGCCATACCAGCCGTCGAGGATCACAGTGACGTCGATATTGAGGATGTCCCCTTCACGCAGCGCCTTTGGCCCCGGTATCCCGTGACAAACGACATGGTTCAGTGAGATGCAACTTGCATGGCGATAGCCGCGATAGCCAATCGTAGCGGAGGTCGCGTCATTGTCGTCCACGAATTGCTCGATCAAAGCGTTGAGATGCTCCGTCGTGGCCCCGACCTGTACTTCAGGGGCAATCATGTCGAGCGTCTGCGCCGCCAGCCTTCCGGCACGGCGCATTCCCTCGAAATCCTCGGTTGGGTGGATCTTGATCCCTTCGGGGGTGCGATTGACAGAATCTTTCATCGAATTTCCGGGTCCGCTCGACGGTATGGAGGATCAACCGGCACATTGGGCGATCCGGGCGATCCGATCAAGGGTCACGACGGCGCAGTGCGTAGAAGAGACGCGCAGGGCGATAATTTTCTTCGGAACATCTCGGCTATCTTCCCATTGGTGGGGTATCGAAATGACACACAGGAGCATGCGTCATGTCTATCAGGATTGCCACCATCGCCGCCGCCGCCGCTCTGGCCTTCGCCACCCCCGCCTTTGCCACCGGCAAGGAAACCAAGCGGTCCGCCGATTTCGGATATGGGGGAGGCGATTACGCTTCATTTGCCGACAACTACAGCAAGTCGGGCCGTTTCGAGCGCATGGATTCCGATAAAGATGGTGTGATCTCGCGTGACGAGATGATGAAAGCCGATTTCGCTCGCTATGATCGTGACCGTGATGGCTCCCTGAATGAGGAAGAGTCCGGTTGGCTCAATAAGGAATATGAGGAAGAAACGATCGGCGGCAACCCTGACGCTCAGTAAGCCCAATCGAGTTCGACAGTTGATTAAGGGGGGGAAGCATGGCTTCCTCCCCTTTTGCGTTACTGCTTTCCATGACCGGAGCGTCCGAGATGTCAAAACCCAGAACATTCGGCGTGATAGGTCTGGGGACTTTCGGCTCGACGGTCGCCACTGAACTGGCGGGCTTCGACAATCATGTCATTGGCATCGATGCGAAGGATGCACCTGTTGCGGCCATGGCCGACACGTTGCGCGACGCGGTGATTGCCGATGGTCGCGACGAGAAAGCCCTCCGCGAGGCCGGGATCGGGCAATGTGATGTCGTGCTTGTCTCCATCGGCGACGATCTCGAAGCCAGTATCGTTTGCGCGATGAATGTGAAACTGATCGGGATAGAAAATATCTGGGCCAAAGCCGATACGCGCACACATCACCGCATTCTGTCGCGCCTTGGCGTGGACCGGGTCATCCATCCCGAAGAACAGATGGGCCAACGGGTTGCGCAGATGCTCCACAATCCAACCGTCCGCGACTACGTGAGCCTCGGCAATGGCTTCTTTGCGGTCACGATGATGGTGCCGGACGCTCTGGAAGGAAAGGCTCTTTCCTCGCTGGAGATGGGCAGCCGCTTCGATGTGAAATGTCTGGAGATCATGCGGGGACGGGATTTGCTGACGAACAGCGATGCCGATCCGGTGCTGAAAAAGGATGACAGGATGCTGGTGCTAGGCACGCGCCCCGACTTGCGCGAATTCGCCAAGAGTTTCTGAGCAATGGGTTGGCCGGACTGGCAGAGCCGCTGGCGCAGGTCGAGCATCGGTATCAATCCACCCCTGCTGTTGATCTTGCTCTACGCCTCGATAGCGGTACTCGGTGGGATCGCCCTTAAATTCCCCTTTGCATCGAATGAGCTGATCAGTTGGTCGGATGCTATCTTCACTGCTGTTTCCGCCATCACCGTGACCGGCCTCGTCGTGGTAGATACGGGCAGCGTGTATACGGGCTTTGGACAGGGCGTGATCGCCGTTCTGATGCAGCTTGGCGGGTTGGGTCTGATGACCTTTGCCGTGCTGATTCTTTCTGCTCTAGGACAACCGATTGGTCTTTCCCACCGAATGGTCCTGCGCGATGATCTGAACCGCACGGCGGTCAACGACTTGCTGCGCCTCGTGCGCACGATCTTTCTTGTCGTCATCATCTGCGAAACCGTCGGGGCTGTCGTTCTAGCCTTCGTCTTCGTACCTGAATTCGGATGGAGTCACGGAATATGGACCTCCATTTTCCACTCGATCTCGGCCTTCAACAATGCGGGCTTCTCGCTCTATCCCGACAGCCTGACGCAATGGCGGACGAACCCGCTGATCAATATCGTGATCCCGCTGATGTTCATCGTCGGCGGGCTTGGATATGGGGTCGTGGCGGACCTTGCCACCGGGTCCGGCTGGCGGCGCTGTTCGCTGCACTCGAAGCTAATGCTTGCGGGGACGGCGGTTCTGATCCCGGTCTCAGTGATCGGCTTCGCGGCACTCGAATGGAATAACCCCGGCACCCTGGGCGATCTGGATTCAACCAGTGACCGGCTCTGGGTCGCGTGGTTTCAGGGGGTGACGACCCGTACCGCAGGGTTCAACACCACCGATATCGGCGCGATCCATGACACGACGGCGCTCATGTTCATCATTCTCATGATCATCGGGGGCGGCAGTACCTCTACCGCCGGAGGGATCAAGGTGACGACGGCCATCGTGCTGTTGTTGGCCACCATCGCGTTCTTTCGCCGCCGCCAGAGTCTCGTTGCCTTCGGGCGCAGCATCGGTCTCGAACAGGTGTTCAAGGTCATGGCGCTGACGACGACGGCAATTCTGTTTCTCGTCGTTGGAACCTTCATCTTGCTTCTCGGCCATGATGGCGAGTTCCTCGATGCAGCTTTCGAAGTTGCGTCCGCCTTCGGGACGGTCGGTTTGTCGAGGGGAACGACCGCTGAACTCGACGGAGTAGGGCGGGTCGTCATTATGGTCATCATGTTCTTCGGGCGGGTCGGGCCGTTGACGCTCGGGTTCTTCCTCGCCACTCGCGTCGGCGCGCGCGTTCGATACCCGGAAGGGCAGGTTTATCTCGGGTAGGATTGTGCGGAATTGCGGGAGTTTTTTCTTGGCGTTGAGGAGACACGGCGCGAAACTTATAGAAGGAAACTTATATAAGACTCTTCACAAAACGGCGTCGATGCTTGATACCTCTGGCATACAAATTTGATTCGTATTCTGGGGGAACGCGACGCCATGGCCATCGAACATCTGAAGACAGCGACCAAGACATCCGCAACCGGCGCTGGAGATGTGCGCGATACCGTGCAAAAGATCCTCGACGAGATCGAAGCGGGCGGTGACGACGCAGCGAAGAAATATGCGGCGCAATTCGACAAGTACGAAGGCGATATCGTTGTCTCGCGGGGCGAGCTGGACGACGCTGCCACCAAGGTGCCCCAGAAGCTGAAAGACGATATCCGCTTCGCCCATGACAACGTGCGTCGCTTTGCAGAAGCGCAGAAGGAAACCATTCAGGACATGCAGATGGAGGTCATTCCCGGCCTTGTTTGTGGACAGAAGGCGATCCCCTGCGATGCCGCCGGGTGCTATGCGCCGGGAGGGCGCTATGCCCATATCGCGAGTGCGATGATGACGGTGACGACGGCGAAGGTCGCAGGCGTCAAGCATATCGCGGCCTGCTCGCCGCCTCGCCCTGATACGGGCGTTCACCCCGCCATTCTCTACACTGCCGATATCTGCGGAGCCGATACGATTCTCGCGCTGGGCGGCGTACAGGGCGTTGCGGCGATGGCATTCGGGCTGTTCGGCTTACCGAAAGCCGATATCCTCGTCGGCCCCGGCAACCAGTTCGTCGCCGAAGCCAAGCGTATCCTGTTCGGGCGTGTCGGCATCGATATGTTCGCAGGGCCAACGGATAGCCTGATCCTCGCGGATGAGAGCGCCGACCCCTTCATCGTCGCATGGGATCTGGTGGGGCAGGCAGAGCATGGCTACAACTCGCCGGTTTGGCTCGCCACGACCCACCGTCCGCTTGCCGAAAAGGTGATGGAGCTGGTGCCGGGGATGATCGAAAGCCTCCCGGAACTGAACCGGGACAACGCCTTCGCCGCTTGGCGCGATTATGCCGAGGTCATCGTCTGCGATACGCGCGAGGAAGTCGCGCAGGTCTCCGACGGCATCGCGCCTGAACACCTCACCGTGCAGGCGGAAGACCTCGATTGGTGGCTGGGTCGCCTCACCTCCTACGGCTCGCTGTTCCTCGGTGAGGAAACGACCGTGGCCTTCGGTGACAAGGCATCGGGCACGAACCATGTGCTGCCTACCTCCGGCGCGGCGCGGTATACCGGGGGCCTGTCGGTCCATAAATACATGAAGCTGGTCACATGGCAGCGCGCCACCCGCGAAGCCGCCCGTCCCGTTGCCGAAGCCACGGCCCGTATTTCCCGGTTGGAAGGTATGGAAGGCCATGCCCGCACCGCCGATATTCGGCTGGAGAAGTACTTCCCCGGTGTGAACTTCGATCTCAGCGCTGCGGGGGATTGAAAGACTCGCGATGGACGAAGATGGCTGGACCGCGTCGGCGCCCGCATGGATCGCGGCACTGGGCGAGACAGGGGATTGGGGGCGGGTTCACGCCCTCGATTCAGAATGGGACGGCATCAAGATCATCAACCATCACCGGCCTCTGTCTGCCTATATGCAGGCATTTCTCGGGGCAGGGTTGGAACTCGTCCATTTCGATGAGCCGCCCGCGCTGGGCGGCGACCCTGATCGTCTGGAGCGCTACACGCGCGTACCATGGTTCGTCATC
>CALHLW010000128.1 GCA_938034615.1 uncultured Neomegalonema sp.
ATGGCTGCTTCCGGCGATGGACGAGATCGGGATCATGGTCGACACGCAGGTCTCCTTGAGGTCTATTTGCGCGTACGATGCGGGCGGAGGATGCACATGGGCAAGACTTATCGGGTGGCGATCATCGGACTTGGTGTGATCGGGCAACGGATGCTGGCGAACATGCCGGATCAGGGACGCTTGGCAATTGCCGGCGGGTGGGACGTGGACGGCGCTGCCTGTGCATCGGCGCGTGCAGCCTTTCCGTGGCTGACCGTGAGCGAAAGTGCAGAGGAATTGATCACCGCGCCCGATACCGATCTCGTCTATGTCGGTACCCCGCCCAGCGCTCATGCCGGGCATGTCCGGATGGCGATGGCCGCCGGGAAGGCCGTATTCTGTGAGAAGCCGCTTGGGGTTGATCTCGACGAGAGCCGCGCGCTCACTGAAGAGATTGCCACGAGTCGCGTCCCTGCGGCGATCAATCTGTCATTGGCCCGGGCACCCGGTGTGGAGCACATGCATACTGCGCTCGGCGATGGCTCTCTCGGTGACATCGTGGGAGCCGATATTCGACTGCATTTCGCGCAATGGCCGCGTAGCTGGCAGGACAATGCGAGATGGTTGGCCAACCGTAATCAGGGCGGATTCATGCGCGAGGTCGCCACGCACTTCCTCTATCTCGCTGAGGCGCTGCTGGGGCCGGCAAAGCTGCACGGCAGTTCGGTGCGGTATCCCGCTGACGGTGAAAGCGCTGAAACGCACGCGCTGGCGCGGCTCGATTGTGGTGGCATTCCAGTCTCGCTGGCCGGTTCGGTCGGTGGTGTCGGGCCCGATCTCATCGAATTCACGCTTTGGGGCACCAAGCAATCCTTGCGACTGAACGATTTTTACCAGCTATCGCGAAACACGGGCGGAGATTGGCAGAATGCCCTCCCACAGCGCGAGAACCTGAAACGCGACGCCTACATGCGTCAACTCGATGCGCTTGTGCAGACACTTGACGGCGACGATACGGCGCTGCCGAGCTTTGGAGAGGCGCTTGCGGTGCAGGAGTTGGTCGAAGCGATCCTGCTGGATGCCTAGAGAAACGTTGGACAGTACATCGGGTTTCACGTGGCTTCAGGGGCTTTGAGAGCCTTTCCTGTTCAGGACCACTGAATAGACCGACGTGGTGGCCGTGATGAACAGATGATGCTTTGCGCGACCTCCGAAGCAGACGTTCGAGACCAGTTCGGGGACGAGGATCTTCCCCAGCAGGGTGCCGCCGGGATCGATGCAATGCACCCCGTCGGCGGCGGAGGACCAAAGATTGCCATCCATGTCGCAGCGGAAGCCGTCGGCCACGCCCGGCTCGATGACGTGGAACACATCACCGCCGCTTAGTTGGCCGTCATTCGAGACATCGAAGACGCGGACATGGGCGGGATCGTCCCGGAACATGCGCCCGGTATCGGCGATGTAGAGGCGGGTTTCGTCGGGGCTGAAGGCCAACCCGTTCGGACAGTTGAAATCGGTGGCGATGGCCTCCATCGTGCCGCGTTCGGGGTCGATGCGATAGACGTTGCAAGGCAATTCCTGCTCGGATTCGAAACCTTCGTAATTCGTCATGATCCCGTAATGGGGGTCGGTGAACCAAATCGTCCCGTCCGATTTGACCACCACGTCGTTCGGCGAGTTCAGTCGCTTGCCGTCGAAGGCATCAGCCAGTACTGTTATCGAGCCGTCATGTTCGGTGCGTGTCACCCGCCGGGTGCCGTGCTCGCAACTGACGAGGCGGCCAAGCCGGTCGCGGGTGTGGCCATTGGCGTAGTTCGACGGCTCGCGATAGACCGAGACGGTGCCATCGGGCATCCAGCGCATGATGCGGTCGTTTGGAATATCCGAGAACAGCAGGCACCCCGCATCCCCGAACCACACCGGCCCCTCGACCCAGTCGAATCCTGTCGCGATCTGCTTCACCGGCGCGTTGCCGAGAACGTAGGTGCCAAACACCGGCTCGTATGTCTCGAAGAAGCTCATTCTTTTTCCCATGGTCGCCGCTTGATGCCCCAGCCGATAGGGCGGCGACGGTTGCCCGGATGGCTGTCATCGGGGCCATAGATCGCCTGATAGGTGTCGATGGCCCGACCCCGCGATTGCAGGATGATGAAGATGGATATCAGAAGGCTCCACCATATCAGGATGCACATCCACATCCAGACGGGCGCATTGGCGGCGAGCAGGCCGAGCAAGATCGTGTACCATGCGAGCAGTAGCAGGCTGTAGCCGATGGTTTTGTGGAACCGCTCGAACAGGCAGCGCCGCCAACTCATCTCGTAATGGTCGCCCCGGCCACATTCCTCGGTCGGGCCTCCCTTCGAGCCGCGCAGCCAGCCGGAGAGCAGTTGCAGGGCGCAAACGGCCAAAATGCCCCAGCCGATACGCGCATGGACCACCGCGCCCTGACCATCGCCACCATTCAGCAGCACAAGCGCTAATCCGACGATCATCAGCGCGCTCGCCCCCTGTTGCAGGCCCAGATGCGTCCACCACCATGTCTTGTTATCGAGCTCCACGGGCCAGTTCTGACGCGGCATGATCTTGTAAAACCGGGCGATCAGCACGCCGATAGGGATCATCACGCCCCATGCCAGCATCATCACCCGCCCGTGCCACGACAGCAGCGGCCCCAAGTCGTGGGGGCGGCTCGGGTCTATGGGGGCGAGTAACCATTCCATACCGTCACCCTTTGACGGCCCCGGCGGTCATGCCGGTGATGATCTGCCGGGAGGCGAAGAAAGTGAACAGGATCGGCGGGATCGCCAGCAGCGTCCCCGTCGCCATGATGACCCCCCAGTCGATATCGTATTCGGTGAGGGAGTTCACGATGGTGACGGGAACCGTGCGCGTGTTGCGGTTGGCAAGGGCATTGGCGAGCAGGAATTCGTTCCATGCGATGCGGAAGGTGAAGATTGCCGCCGCCGCCAGCCCCGGCTTTATGATCGGCAGGACGATGAGGAAGAACACCTGCATCGGCCCGGCCCCGTCGATCCGCGCGCTTTCCTCCAACTGGATCGGCACCTGCACGATGAAGCTCTGAAGTATCCAGATCACGAAGGGAAGGTTCATCGCGACATAGACGAGGATTATCCCCGCATGGGTGCCGTCCAGCCCGAATTGAAAGGTCCAGATGCCAAACACGGGCACCAGCAGCACGGCGGGCGGGACCATCCGCATCATCAGCGTCGTCAGCGAAATCGCGCCGCGACCCATGAACCGAAACCGCACCAATGCATAGGCCGCCATACAGCCGATCACCAGGGTGATCGCCGTCGAGATCAGCGAGATAATGAGCGAATTGCCAAGCGCCCGCCCGAAGGTCTTGTCGCAATAACCCACATGCTCCGGCGCGTACCAGAGCACGTTGCACAGCACGGTCTCGTAATTGCGCAGGGTGGGCGTGAACAGCAGGCTCGCCCCGTCATCCATGATATCGACGTTCATCTTCAGCGAAGTCGCGATCATCAGGACGATAGGCCCAGCCGACATGATGACCAGCGCGACGAGCAGGGCGAGAAACGCCGGGTTCTGGCGGTTGTTGCCCATCATCCCGCCTCCGCCGCTGCGCGCAGGCGCATGGCCCGCGCTTCAGCGGCCTTGCTGTAAAGGAACATCGCCATTGTCAGGACCAGCAGCAGGATCAGCAGATAATTCGACATCGCCGCCGCCTCGCCGAGTTCGCGGAATTCCGACGCCGTGCGCGAGATGCGCAAGGCGAGAATTTCAGTGGAAAGCCCCGGCCCGCCATTGGTCATCACGAGGATCACCTCCAGCACCTTGAAGGCATCGATCAGGCGCAAGAGGCCCGTGACGATGAGGACGGGCATCATCAAGGGCAGCTTGATGTGCCAGATCTGCTGCCACGCGCCCGCCCCGTCGATGCGCGCCGCCTCCAGCGCCGAGCGGGGCAGGGATTGCAGAGCCGCAAGCGCGAGGATGAAGATGAAGGGCGTCCATTGCCAGATATCAGCGATGATGACCGAGGTAAGCGCCCATTCCGAACTCGACAGCCACGGGATCGGATCTAAACCGAGGTCTTTGAGGGTGCGGTTCAGGATGCCGACATTAGGGTGATACATGTACCGCCACATCATACCGACGACGATGGGGGCAATCATCATCGGCAGGATGAAGATGGTCCGAAGCGCCGACATACCCCGTATCTTGCGATCAAGCAGCAGGGCCAACCCGACCCCGATCACCAGCTCGCACCCGACGACGATGGCCGCGAATTTCAGGGTGACGAAGAAGCTTTCGTGGAAGGCGGCATCGCCGAGCAGGTTGGTATAGTTGCGCAGGCCGATCCAGTCCGCCTCCCCGATGCGCTGGCTGGGGTTCCAGTCGAGGAAACTGGCGTAGATCATATAGCCGATGGGGTAGAGCAGCGCGACGACCAGCACGATCCCCGCCGGGGCGAGGAACAGATACGGGGTCAATCGGTTGAGCCGTGCTGCGGTCATGGGTGGCCTTGGTAGTGGTGCTGCTCCCTCTCCTCATGCAAGTGGGAGGGGAAGACGAAATTGGTGAGATCGTTGCGCCCTGCGGGCGTCCCCACCCTCTTGTCCCTCCCCGCGAAGGACGGGGAGG
>CALHLW010000129.1 GCA_938034615.1 uncultured Neomegalonema sp.
ACCCGTTAAGCCAACTTGTTCAACTCAGACAGTGGGTTAGAGGAATCTGAACTAGTTAGCTGGGACAAACCCATAAAAAACGAGCTGCCGGATGCGAAGCTTAAACTGGTCGCCCAGTGTGGTCACAATTACCGGAAGAGCAACCGGCAGAAACCAACGCCGCCATTCTTGATTTTCTGGAGTAGAAGAATTCGAGGGAAAACTCAAACATCAGCAGCTCTTCAGAAGTCCAACTTCATACACGGCGCTCGTGAATTGACGGGACGGTCTACGACGCTTTCTTCAGCATCCCCAGCATGAAGATGCATGATCTCTATCCCCGTTAGCATCGTCACGCTTCTTCCACGTGCAACCGATCCCGGAACCGGTTCGTCAGGGGATACCGGCGCTCCAGCCAGAAGGCGCGGGGGCCTAGTTTGACGCCGGGGGCGGACTGGAAGCGTTTGAACTCGGAATTGCGGAGGAGGCTCGCGATGTGCTCGACGGTTTCGCGGTCGTGGCCCGCGCGGACGATGTCGCCGATCTTCGCGTCACCCTCGATGAGGCGGAACAGGATGTCGTCCAGTATCTCGTAGGGGGGCAGGGAATCCTCGTCTTTCTGGTCTTCGCGCAGCTCTGCCGACGGGGGCTTGTCGATGATGCGCGGGGGGATGACGACGCCCGCATTGCCGAGCATCCAGTCGTCGTGGTGGGTATTGCGCCAGCGGCAGGTCTCGAAGACGCGGGTTTTGTACAGGTCTTTCAGGGGGTTGTAGGCCCCGGACATGTCTCCGTAGAGGGTGGCGTAGCCGACGGCGACCTCGGACTTGTTGCCGGTGGTCAGCAGCAGATGGCCGAACTTGTTCGACAGGGCCATGAGGTAGAGGCCGCGCAGGCGGGACTGGATATTCTCCTCGGCGATGCCCGGCTCGGTGCCCTCGAAGAAATCCTCCAGCGAACCGTTGATCGCCTCGACTCCGGGGCCGATGGGCAGCGAAACATAAGGCGCGCCGATGCGGTTCGCGCATTCGGCGGCATCCTCCAGGCTATGCTCGGATGTGTAGCGGGAGGGGAGCATGACGCACCACACCTTATCCGGCCCGAGGGCGTCGGCGGCGATGGTGGCCGTGAGGGCCGAATCAATGCCGCCGGACATGCCGAGGACGACGCGCTCGAATCCGTTTTTGAGGACGTAGTCGCGCAGGGATAAAACCATGGCGCGATAATCTGCCTCCCACTCGTCCGGGACGGGTGCTTTGGGGCCGGGTTCGCACCGCCAGCCGTCCTCGCCGCGCGTGAAGTCGCAGGTGAGGATCGCTTCGGCGAAGTGGGGGGCCTGCATGGCGAGCTCACCGCCTGGATTGAGGACGAAACTGCCGCCGTCGAAGCACTGGTCGTCTTGTCCGCCGACCAGATTCAGGTAGAGGAAGGGCAGCTCGGTCTCGACGACGCGGGCGACGATGACGTTCATACGGACGTCGTGCTTGTGGCGCGCATAGGGCGATCCGTTGGGGACAACGATGATCTCCGCCCCCGTTTCGACCAGTGTTTCCGCGACATCCGGGAACCACGCATCCTCGCAGATGGCGACCCCGATGCGCACTCCGGCGATGGTGACGGGGCCGGGGGCGGGGCCGGGGACGAAGAAGCGCTTTTCGTCGAACACACCGTAATTGGGGAGTTCGTGCTTGCGGAAGACGGTGTCGATCTTGCCATCGCGCAGCAGATAAACGGCATTGAAAACAAGGTCTTGTTCGTAAAGCGGACAGCCGATCAGGATAGCGGGGCCATCTTCGGTCGCCTCGGCCAGCGCCGCAATCTCGCGCCGACAGGTCTCGATGAAGGCGGGTTTGCGTACGAGATCCTGCAACTGGTAACCGCCGATGAACATCTCCGGCAGGACCAGCAGATCCGCGCCATCCCGGCGCGCATCCTCCAACGCATCGCGCGCTTTCGCCGCATTTCCCGCGACATCACCGACGATTGCGTTCAGTTGCGCTGCCGCAATTTTGATCCGATCCATGCGTTAAGTCTCCAATCGCGGCAGGTCCGACAACGAAATGGGGTGATAGCCCCCGTTGAACAAGGCGGCAATCCCTGCGTGTGCGTTATGCAACACGGGTAAGAGAGCCGAACGGTTCATCGTTGCGTTGCGCGGGCGCAATCGACTAGGATTTACAGCACCGGAAAGCACCGCCGCGTGTTTTCGTTAGGTAAAGGCTGAGAGACACATGAAGAACCTGCTGTTGATCACAGCCACGACCCTCTGTCTGGGTCTGGCCGGAACGTCGGGCGCAAGCGCCGATACGAAGGCGAAGCCGCCTGAGCAAAGCAGAATTACCTACAAGGACGGTGGCGAATATACCGGCGATTTCGTCAATGGAAAGCAGCACGGGACGGGCAAGTTCGTCCTGCCCGACGGCTACGAATACGAGGGGGACTGGGTCGACGGGCAGATCGAAGGCGAAGGGGTCGCGAAATACCCCAACGGCTCGACCTATACCGGCGAGTTCGTCGATGGTGCTCCCCACGGCACTGGCACCATCGTCTATGAAGATGGCGGTGAATATACCGGCGAATGGGTCGAAGGTCGCATCGAAGGCGAGGGCAAAGCCCAGTACGCCAACGGCGTCACGTATGAAGGTCAGTTCAAGGATACGGTGCACCACGGCAAGGGCAAGATGGTCACTAAGGCCGAATACGAATACGAAGGCGATTGGGTGGATGGTCTCCAGCACGGTGAAGGAACCGCTAAATACCCGAACGGCACCGTCTACAAAGGCGATTTCCGCGAAGGTCTGCGCCACGGCACAGGATCGATTACCATCGCAGAGGACGGGTTCGAGTTCACCGGCACATGGCGCAAGGGCCTGATGCACGGCAAAGGGACGGCAAAATATCCCAATGGCGAGAATTTCAATCGCTACGAAGGCGAATTTCTCGACGGCAAACGTCACGGGTACGGCGTGATGCGCTATGCCACCGGCGAGGTTTATGACGGCTATTGGGAAAAGGGCGAGAAGACCGGCAAAACCGCCGAAAAGGAAGCCGAAGGCAAGGTCGAAAAATCCGACGATGGTGACGGCAAGTCCGAAAAGAAGGTCGAAGCCAAGAAAGAGTCTGATGACAACGAGAAAGCCACGAACTGACGATATTCGGTCCTGGCAAGAATGAAGGTTCCGGCAACCGATGTTTTTCGGGGCGGTTTCATATCCGGTGGTGCGGCCTGCGATTGAACCGTCGCCATCCGAAAATTATGATTGGAGTCATCGGTCGGTTTGAATTTCTCGGCAAGTTTACGTTTGCGAAGCAAGTTGGCAACGTTTTGTACACATTTCCGTAACCGGTAGATGAAACGATCTATAGAGATGATATGTTAGGTGATGAGCCATTTTGGCCGGTCACAACCCAGTCTGGAGGTTTTCCCCCATGTTTCGGAACGTCACGCTCTGCCTCGCGGCCCTTCTTGTCGCATCGCCTGCACTGGCCCAGTCGGTAACGGTTTCAGAATCCGCTCCGCAGATTCAGCCGCTGTCGCCCTCTCTGGGTGGAACCGAGTCATTGGCTATCGTAACACCCGCCATGGCCGAGGCTTTGACGGAAGTGCCCATGGTCGAAATGGCACCCGCATCGGGCGAAGTCATGCCTTCATTGGGCGAAACGGAATCGCTGGCAATTGTCACGCCAGCCATGGCCGAAACCCTGACTGAAGTGCCGACGGTCGCAATGGCACCTGCATCGGGCGAAACGGAATCCCTTGCTCCCATCACGCCCTCACAGGTCGAGACCTTCAGCGCATCCAATCCGATCACCATCGAGAACGAGCTATCGGCCATTGACAGCTTACCTCGCATCACGCCCGCAATGGCCGCTACTCTCGTGGCAGACGACATTCCAAACGCCCAGAATGCCGCTCCCCTTGAAGAAGACGTGTCGATCTATGTCGTCGAGGAAGGGACCGTTCTGCCTGCCTCCTCCTGGGGAGCAACCGACAGCACGGCCTGCAAGGCATCCGGTGGCATTGAGGTGCCACTGCCGGGCAATCGTATCGCCTGCTTCAAACTGTAAGCGGCGCTCGAACGCTATCACGAGTTACAAGTTGAGCGGCCCCATTCCATACGGAATGGGGCCGTTTTCGTTTTGAATGAAATGCAATCAAGATGAGTCAAAAATTGCCTCAAGCGGTGCCCGCGGCATGGGCATTTTTTGACACGTCGTGGCCCAACCTGATCGCGTTTCACTCTAACCGAAGCACCCCGCCAGACCGGCAGGCAGGACAAGTGTTCCTCCGGCTTCGTAGAGCGCTTGGGTCAGTCCATCACTCTGGCCCGAGACGGTGATGCTGATGGCGTTATGCGACAGGATCGACGTGCCGTCGGGCAGGTTCGCGACGAAATTCCTGGCGGGGAAGAGGACGAAGGCCCCCGGCGCATCATCCGAAATCATCATGGTTCCCGCCAGAACGGCAATCCATCCGCCCAGAACCAACGGCACGATCCAGAGCGATCTAGTAATCATGGATATGCTCCAATCTGATCGGCCCGTCGGCGAAGTTTCGCAGACGGTCGGCGAGACTCGACACCTTCAACATGACAAGATGGCGATAGTCGCCATATCCCTGCCGCGTAAACGTGAACAAGGCACCCTTGGCATCGGGCGAGTCGGATACCGCTGTCAGGAGAATATCGTCGTTTCCGGCGATCTCCACGAACTGCGCGCCATTCTCCGCCATAGTAGCGAGCAGGCCGGTGAGTGCCCGATAGCGCGGGGTCTCGATTTCAATGCCCGCGTCCGTTTCCCCGATGATTGTGATGCCACCAATGGTGTCCAGCGTCGCCTCGGGGACATCCCGAACGATCATGCGCAATGTCAGCGCATCCGCACCGACACTGGCGACGGCGGCGGCGATGACGCCTGCATAGGCTGATTTCCCGCCGTATTCGATGCCAAGGGCGAGACGGCGCTCGCGGTCGCGCAGGGCGTCGGTTTTTGCGGTTTCGAGCGCGGCGATGTCGCCGTCAAAGTTCCATTTGTACCACGGTGTCTGTTGCAGGAAGCGGGCGTATCCTGACGCTTGCTCTGCCGACAGATCATCCAGCGGGGCGCGGTCCGATCCGCGTATCCACGTCGTCAGCCGACCGAGCGTCTCCTCATAGGCCGCTTTGGCGAGCAGTTCGGCGGTGAAGCTGACACCGATTATGTAGACCGTTTGCTTGATCTCTGCCGTGTCGCCGCTCAATGCCGCGCTGCGTTCGGAGAGCGCGCAGAGCGATGACCAGAAGCCCCGGATCGCGCTGAAATAGCTGAATTCGTGCGGATCGCCGGTCTCGATGACCTTGGCGTAATCGTCATAGGCGTGAACGATGTGCCATTCGGGATAGGTCATCAGCGTCTTGGTTTCCGCACGGTGATGCTCCGCCGGGAGGATCGGGTCGTAGGCTTCCGGCGGGCCATCCCCTTGGCATAGCGTCTCGACATAGAGGATCGGCGCGAGGAGCAGCAAGACGAGGATGATCGTCGCCAGCAACAGCCGCTTCACCCATCGCCAGAGAAAACGCATCAGCGGCGATCCAGCTTCAGCCCGGCCCAAAGCGCGACCGCACCGAGCAGGATATGCGGCAGGTTTGCGAGTACCCGGAAAAGCGTGAAGGACAGACCCTCGGAGGCATTCGTGAAGATGCCGAGGTCGAGATAGCCGTATCCGGTGAAGAACCCGAATACGCCGTCTCCCAGATAGAGCGCCCCGAAGATCAGCAGGAAGGTTCGCGCGGCCCTGTGCGACACCAGTGCCGCCACCAGCGCCCAGAGGGCGGAGGCGACGTGCAAAGCGTCATCGAAGATATCGAGGGCGAAGATGCCGAACGCCCTGCCCTGCTCATCCGTCAGACCGGGAATGTAGTTGAGGCTCGCCGCCCCCATGAGCACGACGAAATAGCCCAGCGCGATTTTTTGCAGGATGGTCATAACAGCTCCAGATATCTGTCCCACAGCGCATTGCGGAACAGAAGGTCAGGGTCGAGGTCGCGCTTTGCCGCGGCGAACTCTTCGGCACGGGGATAGGCTAGCACGAATTGTTCCGGCGTCGGATGCAGGCGGTATGGAAGGTAGTACGTGCCTCCGATGCCGACGATGCCATCCACCAGCGCGCGGGTTATGCGGGCCATATCGGCCTCGGCGCGTGCCGTCTTTTCCTGACTGAAGGACATGACGGCGGCGATGCGGGGTTCGCTCGCATAGGCGAGGACACTGGTGGGATCGGTGTCGATGTAGCGGAGAGTGACGTTCAGGAACTCCTGATACGACGCGGGAATGATCGCGCGGCAGACTTCCAGAAACTCCGGGAAACGCGCCGGTGAGACGAAATATTCGTGCAGGATATCGGTGCGGGCGGGGTCGCGGTCGTCGAGGGTGACGACCGGCTCGTTGATGAGGCTGTTGCGCGTGAAGGGGCCATCGCCGAGTTTCTGGCTGAGATCGCTTTCCATCCACCAGCGCAGGCGTTTGATGCGCTCGTTGCCGAGTTGTGCGCGATAGACGCGACTGGCCAGCCGCGCCATGGTGCCGGAGCCGCTGGCGGCGGGGAGGTCGTTCTGGTCGTCGCTTTGGCGATAGGTAATCATGAGCGCATCGCGCATGAAGCGCGCCCGCTCGATATTGAGCCGTCCATAGGCCATCGTGACGCTGCCATCCTCCAGCGCGGCGGGGAAGGCGGTGCCGAATTCCTCGGCGGGCATGGTGATGAAACTCGGTTCCAGCCGCGTGTTCGAGGCGGTGTCGATCTGCATGGAGGTGATCGCGCCGGTCAGGCCGTATCCGCCCATGGTAAGGCCGAAGAGGTCGGCGTTCTGTTCTCGCGAGCAGGTGACGAGATCGCCACCTGGCACGATCATCTCGAAGGAGCGCACGGTCGATCCCATCGGCCCGAGGCGCACCGGCCAGCCATGGGCATTGACGCAGAAGGTCGCGGCCACGCCGAAATCATTATTCGACTGCATGACCTTGGGCGAGCGGTCCAGCGGGTCGAGGGCCGCGATGACCTCGCTCCAACGCGCGCCTGCATGGACGCGGGCGATGCCGGTGTCGCTGTCGAGTTCCACCAGCCCATTGTCGTAGGTGATGGCGTGGCCGTCCCTCGGGATCGCCTGTCCGCCCATGGAATGACGTGCTGCGCTGACATTGACCGGGCGACCGGCAGCGGCGGCCTCCTTCATTTCCGTTCGAATGGCAGAGATAAGGGCTTCGCCGGGATCGTCGCTTAGAATGGTATGGCGGTGGATCGGTGTTTCGCTCAACTCGCTGGCATCATTCAGCGTATCCGACCCGCCCGAGGTCGTCAGGCTTTCCGTCCCATCGAGTACAGGATTGGACGATTGCAGCGCCCGTGACCCGGCTACCCCGAGAACAGCGCCGGTCGCCAACAATGCCGTCCGTCGCGTAAACGCTCCCAAAGCAAGTCCTCTCGGTCAGTCTTCGCAGCGTTTTGCCGCCTCGATACCCGCCTGAGATGGTGGGTACGAAAGAGAATAGGCTGTTATCTTACCATTTTCGAGGCGCGTGGCCATCAGCGACGTCCACCTGAGATCAGGCAGCAGAAGTTCGGTCATGCCATTGCAAGTCCGCACATCGCTCGTGATGAAGTCTTGACCGATGCGGTGGTTCGAGAATCCCGGCTGCGGTTCGGTGATCGGGACCAGTTCATTCCCGCGCAGGGTCACGATTTTAAGGATACCGGCCAGATGTGGCGTCTCGACATAGGCGATGTCGTTCACACCATCCCCGTCAAAATCGGCAATGGCGGCAGGGGCAAGCCAGCGATTGCGCTGACCGATATGCGGCGTCGCGGCGATCTTATGCAAACTCCAGCCATTGTCTTTCTCGAACCCACCATAGACAGCAAGTTGTGCCCCGGCAGTTTGGCTTGATTCCACGACGACGTAGCGGGTCAGTTGGTCTTCGCCGAGCCGAGCCGTCCGTGGTTCAATATCTTCGAAGACACGATTCTGCGGAAGGACAATCTGATCTACAAGACTATCGGAAGCGCCATTACTTCCTCCGCTACTCCGCAGTTGCAAAGAGCCATATTCGATAGCATCGCCGAGAACGCCATGAGCGTATCGGTCTGTAGCGTCAGCATAGACGACATAGGGCCAGCAACATGCCGTCGCGGGTGTCGCGACCAAAGCTGCAAGTAGGATGGTCGCGAGAAATCTCAAAGTTGCTTTTCAGGCATCTTGACCGTGAGGCCATCCATTTCCGCCGTCACGGGAATCTGGCATCCGAGGCGGGAATGCTCGTTCGGCTCGTAGGCGAAGTCGAGCATGTCGACCTCCATGTCTTCCTGCGCCTTGAGCTTTTCCTGCCATTTCGGATCGACATAGACATGGCAGGTCGAGCAGGCGCAGGCCCCGCC
>CALHLW010000130.1 GCA_938034615.1 uncultured Neomegalonema sp.
TGCCTCATCATGGAAACCAGCCGCATCGCGGATCGCTACCGGAAATTCTACACCGGCAAGACGTCGGGACAGATGGAGCGGATACTGGGCTGACTGCGAGTGTCATTCCCGCGAAAGCGGGGATCGCTTACACCCAGCGAGATGCCCTCTTTCGAGGGCATGACAGGAAAGCTCACGTCCCCGGATCGACGTCCTCGCGGGTGACGTCAACGCGCCGCTGCGCCGGAGGCCGATAGCGCACGAACCGCGCAAGCCTCTGCGCCCAGGCCATGATGCCGTGGTGCTCCATCCACAGCGCATAGCGCACGTAGAGCGGATCATGCGACAAGTGCCGCTCCTCCGTCCGGGCGCGGATGTAGTAGATAAGGTTCACAGCGAGGAGCCGCAGCGTATTCCCCGCCGCCGCCGTCCAATGCCCGCTCCAGCCCTGCCCCCGGAACCCGAAGACGAGGGGCGCGATGAAAGGCAGCGCTTCGAACCACCATGAGAGGTTCTTCGACAAATACGCAGGATGTTTTGAGAAGCGATATGGCCCGTTCGTAATGACCCCGCGATGGGTCAGGTTCGAGAACCGCAGCCCGAAGCTGACCGACGCCCACGTATAGATGCCCATCAAGCCGAGGATGATGGCCGAGAACACGATCTGAAGCGCCGGATACGGCTCCAGCAATGATCCCCAGTCCATTTCCGTGCGATAGGCGAAGTATTGCGGCCCCATCAGCCCCCAGAACGGCTGGTAGCAGATGATCGCGGGCAACCAGCCGGACCATGTCGGCTCGGTCGAGCGGATATGGTTGTCGAACAGGCGCACGGTCAGGGCATAGCCGACGACGATGACGCCCAGATCTACGAGGATCAGCAGATTATAGAAGAAGTAATGCCATCCCATCGCGTCGAGTTCGGAGAAGTTCGCCCCCCGGAAATTGATGATGTTCCCGTGGAAATACGCGAACATGAGCGGCAGGAAGAACGCTTTTACCGTCCAGCCCAGCGCGTGCTGGCGGATCTTCGACAGGCCCACTTCGTCCGACCAGCCGAGGATCAGCGCACCCACATGCCAATACCCGTCATAGGGCTGGCGGATCCGCCCGTCCGCCCACCAGAAATAAGCGGGCGACACCAGCAAAAAGACGGGAATCGCGACCTCCAGCATCGACCAGAACGGGTCGAACAGCGTGGCGCTGTATTCCGGCACCAACTGGTAGATCAGCGCAATGATCGCCAGCGTTGTCCACAGCCCGATCAGCTTGACGCCGAAGCGCGAGAACGACGGCGCGGCGGGGCCATGCCAGTCGATACCCTCCTGCGCGTAATCGACATTATGCCCGATCAGGCCGGGGCCACCGGGCACCGCGTCCTCGGGCCGCTCGGGCGCGCGGCGTCCGCGCAGCAGGATCGCTTCGAGGACGATCAGAGGCAGCGCAAAAGCGGCGAGGACGATCAGGGTCGCAGTCATGGCCGGAACGTCGGGCATCTGGCGCAGGATGCAGGCGGCGGCGATCATGCAGGCAACGCCGATCCAGTTGATCCACATGACCGTCGCGGAGCGCGGGCACGATACCGGATCGGACGGGGGCAGATCACTCATTCAGGGGCATCCATCAGCGTGGCCTCGCCCAGACCGGGTCCGGCGAGAAGATCAGGCAACAGGGAGTTGACGGCGTCGAGCTGCATCCGCGTCTCGATCTCGCCTGCAAGCAATTCGATCCCCCGCGCCTGCAACACCTGACGCAAGCGGGTCGGATCGCCCTTCTGGGACATGGCGCTCTTGGCCATCGCCGGGCCATCCACCAAGATCACCACAAGCCCCCGTCCGGCCAGCGCGTCGAGATCGGCGGACCAATCCATCATGCGTTCGAGGCCAAAACGCGCGCCCGCTTTCAACAGCGTAGCAAGGGCTCTCGGTGGGCCGCTCAGTACGCTTGCCTGCGGGACGATAACGACGAGGCGGCTGGCCACATCGCCCGCTTCTTCGAGAAGGGGAGAGAGCGAATCGCCCAGTTCGGGATCAGCGATGGCCTCCGGCGACAGCCGCACGAAGATACGCGCATCGGGATCATCCGACGCGCCGACGAGGGCAAGAGCGTGGCGGATACCGGCAAGCGTCCCGTCGAGCGACGGGGTCTCCTCCGGGTCTTCGATCAGCAGGCTCGACGGCGAGCGGGCCGAGTCGAATAACGGAACGGCCCGGACCTGACGGGCCTTCTGGCCCCGCGAGAACCGTTCGCGCAGGCGTCCTGCCCGCTCCGTGATCGAGCCTCCCGCGGAGGCTCTGGCCTCGGCAGCGGGCGCGGCCATCGCCGCACCCGCCATTGAAGCGGTTCCTGTCGCGGCAAGGGCTACCGGCTCCATGCCGCGCAGATCGGTAATCTCCTCACCCTGCGCCCGCTCGACTCGCAGCGTAGCAAGGGTTTGCTCCAGCGTGTCGAGACGGGCAGCAGCCTGCTTGCCGGGGCCATCGAGGGCCGCGACCCGCTTACCCATAGCATCGACCAACGCGCGCAGCTTTTCGGTCTCCGCCGCATCGGAACTCGTGGAAAGACGCTGCATGTCGGTCGCGAGGGATTCGACGATCTGCGCCATCTCATCGACGGATGTGCGCAGGACTGTGATATCTTCAACCTGCTGTTCTCCCGCAGCGCGTATCTCGGCGAGATCCTCCTGCAGGAAGGCGGTGTCATGATCTTCCACCGCAGGCGGTCGCATCGCATAGCCTAGGGCGCACCCTGCCAATGCGACGGCAAGGGCCGAAGGCCATTCGGTCGTGAACACGGCCAGAGCCAGAGCGAGGGCCAGACAGGTCGCAAAAACGAAGAGAGGAATGTACTGCCTGTCGATCATCCGGGCCGGACCCTTTTCATGTCGGGCGCGTATCGGGCACCCTCGTTATCCGTAACTGGTTGCCTTGTTTCGCTTTCGATAGGGTTAATCCTCTTTACCCATATCGGGACGGTCGCGGTAGGCGGCCCATGCTTCGGGGGTATCAAGGTCGGTCAAAACCGCCTCCCCAATCACATCAATATATCGCAGGTTTTCGCGATGAGCGGCGATCACCTGCCGCGCCCCTTCATCGCCGGTCAGGGCAGCGAGGGCTGACAGATGCGCAGCCCCGAAAAGCACGGGGTTTCCGGGTTTCCCCTGCAAGGTGCGCGGTCGCAGGATCGTTTCCGGAGCACCCGGCGGCAGGGCGGCGATCAACTCGTCGAGCAGGGCAGCGGTAAGGTCGGGCATATCGCCGGGCATGATGATGACACCGCTCGTATGGGGGTCCAACGCGGCCGCTCCGACAGCGATGGATCGCCCCATCCCGTCCAGCCAGTTTTCGTTGAAGGCGATGCGGATGGGCAGACCCGCAAGCACCGATTCGCGCGCCGACCGATTCGCCCCCAGCACCGCGATGACGCTTTCCGCCCGACTGTTATGCGCCACACGAGCGCTGCGCAGCAGCAACGGCTCTCCGTCCAACGTTTCGAGCAGCTTGTCGCCGCCGCGCATCCGCGTCGATCCCCCGGCGGCGAGCAGGATCACCGCGACGCCGCTCATCCCCTTTTCTCACGCGGATGAGGCCGCCCCGGCATTTCCTTCAGCAATCCCCCCACCCCCATCGCCGCGATATCCGATGCTGTCACGGGCAAACGCGCTGCAAGCCGCTCCAGCACCCAATCGGCCCCGTTCAGCGCGGGCGACCGCGCGCATCCGGGCAGGACGATGACCGGCGTGTCTGCGATCCGCGCGAGAACCAGCAGGTTCCCCGGATCGACCGGCATTCCGAACCGCTCGATGACCCCTCCGGCGGCCACGATGGCAGCAGGGGCCAGATCGTACCGGTCGGATGTGGCGGTCGCAGCAAGGATCAGGACCAGATCGGGCCGCGCCTGCATCGCCGTGCCGATGGCATCGGCCAGCGCGCCGCCGTCATGGGGCAGCACGGTCGCCGCCGGCGGCTCGGAGCCGAGGGACGCCAGCCGATCCTGCACCGCGCGAACACCCTTCTCGATTACGGAGGGCTTCGAGGTTTCTTCCTGCGTGACGATCAGCGCCGTGGTCAGCGGTTCGAAGGGATGCAACACCAGCGCACAGGTCAATGCACCGGTTGCCCGCTCCAGCGCCGCACGCGCAGCGGCATAGGGGATCACCTTCGCGGTCGCCGCAAGCTGCCCCTCCCGCAAGCGCGTGAAATCCACCGGCGTGGCGATGGTCAACGCCTCGTCTACCGCATTGGCCGCATTGATCGCCGCCGCATCCACCCGCAGAAGACCGGAGGCCGATGCATGAAGATTGCACCGCCCCGTCGTGGGCCGCACGATCCGAAGGCCCTCACCGCAGGCCGCATGGGCCATCGCTTCGGCGGCTTCATCCTCCGGCACATCCCCGCTGTCGAGCCGCGCAACGGTCACGTCGGCAATCCCGGCATCCGCGAGGGCCGCACAATGCTCGCCGGTCAGCACCGTCCCCTTCTTCAGCACGGTCCCGTCCAAGCGCAGGGAATGGGCGAGGATCGCGCCTTCCACCTCGGCCAGCGGCAGGGTCGCAAAGATCATCGGGTTTCAGGTCTGCGCAACGCCTCGACCACCCGCGCCATGACGGCCACGGCGATCTCCGCAGGTGATTTCGCCCCGATATCGAGACCGATGGGCGCATCAATCCGGGCGATCTCTGAGTCCGAGAACCCGGCCTCTGACAGCCGCTCGGCCCGCTTGGCCCCCGTCCGCTTCGACCCGAGCGCCCCCACATAGAACGCCTGCGAGCGCAGGGCGACATGCAGCCCCGGATCGTCGATCTTGGGGTCATGGCTCAGGCAAACCACGGCACTGCGCGTATCCGGCCCAAAGGCCCCCAGCGCCGCATCCGGCCAGTCACGCGACAGCGTCATGTCGGGGAACCGCGCATCGGAGGAAAAGCTCTCACGCGGGTCGATCACCGTCACGTCGAACCCGGTCATCGCCGCCATCCGGCTCAGCGGCTGCGCGATATGCGCCGCCCCGATGATCGCCATGCGCAGGGGCGGATTATGGACCCCGAGGAACCACCGCTGTCCGTCTACCTCCGCAAATCCCGAACGGTCGCCATCGGCAGCGATCCGCGCGGCATCCGTCAGTGCATCCTCATCGCAGAGCGCCAGCAGCCGCCGCTCCTTCGTCTCCAGATCGGTCGCCAGCACCGTGCGCGCCCGCTCCGTACGGGCCTCGACCAGCGCGCGCAGGGTCGGCAGCGGCACCCCCTCGCCTGTCCCGACCGGCTCTACGAAAACCTGAATCCTGCCTCCACAGGCAAGCCCCACCGCGAAGGCGTCATCATCGGACACCCCGAATTCCAGCAGGCGGCAATCGCCTTCTTCCATCACCTCGAAGGCTTCGGCGGCCACCGCACTCTCGACGCAGCCCCCGGAGACAGAGCCGACCAGATCACCATTCGCCGATATCGCCAGCATCGCCCCCGGCTGGCGCGGGGCCGACCCCCATGTCTCAATGACAGTCGCAAGGGCGGCGGGGGTGCCGGCCTCGACCCACCGCAGGGCAGTCTCGGGAATGGCATCGTGGTCGGTCATTTGTTTCCATCATCCTGTCAGAACCCTCGTCTTCCTCAATACGCATGATCGCGAAAGAATCGAAGGCCGATCTGCGGATGGGCGGCGGCGAGGCCGAGCATCCACGTGGAAAAATCGATGCCCTCCAGCCGGGTCACGCGCTTTTCCGGGGCCGTCGCGGGGCAGCGCCAGAGAAAACCCAGCCCTCGATGATCATAGCGGCACTCGCCACGCTCCCACAGGGTATAAAGGTCACGCAGGATCGCCAACTCGCCCTCCGGCCCGTCCACTGGCAGGAACCCGGCCATGATCGCGGGCGAGGCGGTGACGGCCTCGTTCTTCATCAGGCGCGAGACGCCATACCGCTGACGTTCGCCTTTCTCGGGATCGTCGAAAATCTCCGACCCCGCCCCGAGGCCCCAGAGATGGGGCGGCGCATCGCGGGTCGCAAACCACTCCCGATCCGCCTGTACCAATTCCCGCATTTCCGCCAGATAGGCCTCGTCGCTGGCATAGGCACCGCAGAGATAGAGCGCGAATTGATGGGTGAAATGCGACGGGATCGATTTTGTCGGCGTCTTGCCCAGCAGCGTGTAGTCACCATAGGCGATCATCGGCAGATCTTCGGCCATCTCGAATCGCTCACGCCACGCACCGGTCGCCCCGGTCATGCGGCCCATGTCATGTTCGTAGCGCGCGGCCATGCAGGGCAGCAGCGCGTATTCGTCGAATGGAATGGTGGCCACGTTCTCCGTCGGGCGCTCGTCCTTGCCATAGAAGACGAGGTGGATCGTGCCCCGCTTCGGATTGCGAATGGCCGTGGTCCAGTCGACCGAGCTGACCAGTTGCTCGGCCAGCAGCGCAGCCTTCGACGGCGTATCGCCAGCCTTCTCCCGAAACCAGCGCCCAGCAATCGCTGCACCGGCTCCGAGGATGGCACTGTCGATAGTCGAGAATTTCTCGCGATTGGATGCAGGCGGCTTCCCCGTCAGCGGGTTGAACCAATGCCGGAACCAGCCACTTTTCGACCGCTCGGTGCGGAATATCGGGCCACCCGCCTCGCCCAGCAGATACGCCAGCGTCTTTTCTGCCTTCGCCTCGGCATCCGGTACGATCCCCAACGCATCGCCCACCGCGAGCGAGATCAGGCCCATCCCCGTGGCGGCAATCGAAGACAGGCCGCGCTGGCCCGGATCGTCGATAGTCAACGCATCGAGATACTGGCCTGTCTCCGCCACCCGGAAATGGCGGTCATAGATCAGGATCGCGTCGCGCAGACGTTCTTCGGCAAACCCGCGCAATGCTGCCTTATCCGGCTCTGCATGGGCGGGAACGGTGAGGCAGGCGATGAGAGCAAACAAAGAAAAAAGACGCATGAAATTCTCCGACTGTGCTTCCATCGAAGTGGGGCGACAAGCTGCCACGTCGATCACGATGCGGTCAGCCGGGCATTGAGGCACCGGTAATCCGCCAATACACTCTCCTGAGAGTCGATCATTCAGAGACTTCGGGCGTCACCTGTTGCCCATCATCCCTCGAACCCCTCGAAAGTCAGTCGCTTCGGGGGCGGGGCGGGATCGTCGAGCATGGCTGTGTAGCGGGCCTGAAGTCCGCTGTCGCCATCATCCATTAGCGTGGCGGCGAGGTCACGGAGCGATTCGATATTGTGGGTCGCACGGAAGGCATCGACCTCCCGCAGCAATGCGCGCACCCCTTGTGCGCGGGGCGCAAAACCATCCCAGCGCAGTAGCGGGTTCAGCCAGATCAACCGTCGACAGGAGAGGCGCAGGCGCTTCGCCTCCTTCAGCAACAAGTCCGGCTCCTCCCGGTCCAGCCCGTCGGTAATGAGCAGTACGGTCGCCCCCCGGCCCAGCACCCGCCGCGCCCAAGTTCGGTTGAACTCAGCCAGCGCCGGCCCAAGGCGCGTTCCGCCCTCCCAATCCGACGCTTGGCCCCCCGCTGCCTCCAATGCTTCATCGGGATCGCGTAGGCGTAAGGCTCTGGAAATATTGGTTAATTTCGTCCCCATCGTGAAGGCGTGAACCTTACTCCAGCCATCGCCCTCGTGGCGCATCGCCGCGTGCAAAAAGTGCAACAGCATCCGCGAGTAACTGCTCATCGATCCCGAAATATCGCACAGCGCTATCAGCGCCGGCCAAGCCTCAACCCGTTGTTTTACCGGCAATATTGGCGCTGAACCGGGGCGCATTGCCGTCCGCATCGCACCGCGCCAATCGGGGCGCGTGCCCCGCTGCGCCTTGACCATCCGACGGGTGGGTAAGGGCTGAACAGGCAGGCGAAGCTTTGCAATCATTGCTTCCGCAGACCGGATTTCTGCGTTCGTCATTTGCTCAAAGTCGCGGGAGGCCAGC
>CALHLW010000131.1 GCA_938034615.1 uncultured Neomegalonema sp.
GCCGAGACGCCCAACTCACCCTTGGGGTCGTCGAAGACGTTCTTCTTGCCGGTCTTGTTCCATACGCTGACATGGGCGTGGCAGCCATTGCCGGTCAGATCGGCGAAGGGCTTGGGCATGAAGGTCGCGCGCAACCCGTGCTTTTCGGCGATGGACTTGGTCATGTACTTGAAGAAGGCGTGGCGGTCGGCGGTGACGAGGGCGTCGGCGAAATCCCAGTTCATCTCGAATTGGCCGTTCGCGTCCTCGTGGTCGTTCTGGTAGGGGCCCCAGCCGAGTTCCTGCATGGCATCGCAGATTTCGGTGATGACGTCGTAGCGGCGCATGAGAGCCTGTACATCGTAGCAGGGTTTGCCCTGGGTATCGCGTTCATCGGCAAGGGCGCGGCCATCCTGCGAGATGACGAAATATTCGCATTCGACGCCGTGTTTCAGGCGGTGGCCCTGTGCTTCGGCCTTGGCGACCACGCGCTTGAGGGTATTGCGGGGGGCTTGGGCGACTTCCTCGCCGTTCATGTAGAGGTCGGAGGCGAGCCAGCCGACGGTGGGCTTCCATGGAAGCTGGATCAGGCTGTCGGGGTCCGGGACGGCGAACATATCCGCGTGGGCGGGGGTCATGTCGAGCCATGAGGCGAAGCCCGCGAAACCGGCCCCGTCCTTCTGCATCCCGGCAATGGCGGAGGCGGGAACCAGCTTGGCGCGCATCACGCCGAAGAGATCGGTGAAGGAGATCAGGAAATACTCGATCCCCCGTGACTTGGCTTCCTTTGCGAGATCGATGGCCATGGTGCGTTTCCCCTCGTGCTGATTTCTGCACAGGGAACAACGAAGTTCATGGCTTCGCAACTGGAAACGGTTCTTTTTCCGGATGGAGCGACACGCGCCTGCGGCGTGCCCCACCCCCGCCCTCCCCGTAAACGGGGAGGGAGCCTATCGCACTGGCGTTGCAGATTTCGCCTCCCTCGCTGCTTCTTCGCGAGGGGATCGAGGGTGCAGTATTATGTAACCGCGCGCGAGGGGTCGGGGCAGATGGTGGGGAGGCCCTCGGCTTTCCACGCGAGGATGCCGCCTTCGAGATGGGCGATGCTGTCCACTATTCCGGCGTTCAGCAAACCTTCGGCGAGGGCCGCCGTGCGTCCGCCGGAGCGGCATTGGAGGATGATGGTCTTGGTGTCCTGTGTGGGCAGGGCGTGGGGCTGCAATTCATTCATGGGGGCGAGCAGCGCGCCGGGGATGCGTTCGGCGTCGAATTCGTGGATGCGCCGGATGTCGAGCAGGATCGCGGTTCCTGCATTGACGGCGTCCAGCGTTTCCTGTGGCGAAAGTCGGGTGAATCCGTCGGCCATGTCACGTTTCCTATGCTGCGAGTTTTTCGAGATATCGTTCGGTCCGCATTTCCATCAAACGGCTTGCGGTACGTTCGAATTCGAAGGAGCCATCGCCGGTCGGATAAAGGGCTTCGGGGTCGGCGGCGGCGAGGATGACGAGGCGGGCATGGGCCTCGTAGAGCGCGTCGATCAGGGTGACGAAGCGTTTGGCCTGATCGCGCTTGGCGGGGGTGAGGATGGGCACATCTTCCAGAAAGACGGTGGGGTAGGTCTTTGCGAGTAGCAGGTAGTCGCCGGGGCCAAGCGGTTTTGCGCAGAGGTCCGTGAATCCGGCGCGCACTTCGGTCTTGGTGGCGAGCGGCAATTCGATGAACCGGCCTTGAAGGTTGAGCATGGCGGGGAAGGGGGTCGCCGGGCCGCAGAAGCTGCGCCAGAGATCATCGAACGCCTGGCGGTTGGCGGGGTCGTCGGGAGCGAAGTAAACACCGCCCCGGTCCGCGTCGATCTTGCGGTAATCGGGTGGGCCGCTGACATGGAGAACATCGAGTTTTTGCTGGATCAATTCGATGAACGGCTCGAAGAGATGGCGGTTGAGGCCATTCTTGTAGAGGTCTGTGGGGTGGCGGTTGGAGGTGGCGACGACGACGACGCCCGCCTCGAACAACCCCTCGAACAGCCGCGCGAGGATCATGGCGTCGGCGATATCCGTGACCTGCATTTCGTCGAAGCACAGAAGCCGGGTTTCCGACGCGATGCGTTTCGCGATGGGGCCGAGGGGGTCGGGGGTGCCTTTGGTGCGTTCTTCGCGCAGGGCAGCGTGAATTTCCTGCATGAAGTCGTGGAAATGGGTGCGGCGTTTCTTTTCCAAGGGCGCGTCGTCGTGGAAGAGGTCCATCATCATCGATTTGCCGATGCCGACTCCGCCATAGAGATAGAGGCCGTTGAGCTGCTGCTCCGGTTCGGCCTTCTTGCCGAAGCCGAAGAAGCCGCGGGATTTGGGGGCGGGGGTGGCGTTCTGGCGCTCGCCGAGGCGGTTCCAGAGCAGTTGCAGTTTCTCCAGAGCCATGGCCTGCCCCGGATCGGAGGTGACGCTCCCGTCCGCGACACGCGCGCGATAGGTATGAAGGGGGCCGCCCATGCGTTCTGGTTCCGCTGGTTTGTGCTGGGTGCGGTCTATCCGATATGGGGGCGCAGGGTAAAGGCTGGCAATAGCGGCGTTGGACTGGAACCTGATGCAAGGCGCGCCGTGCGCGAAGCGTTCGGGGAGTTGGGGGATGGGCTGCCGCTCGTCACCGTCGATCTCAGGCCGGGGCGGGAGCCGGAGCGGAAGAAGACGCTGGTCGATGCCATCGCGGGGATTCTTGAAACCGAATTGGGGTCGGACCCGGTCGATCTGTATGTGTTGTTCCGGGAGAACCCGGCGGAGAACCATTATACTGGCGGGTCGCCGTTGCCGGATTGGGTGCCTGCGGATGTTTGAGGGGGTTGTCGGTTGGCAAGGCGTCAATTCGCTGTGAGGTATTCGCGCCCTCTCGCCTCCTGCGGAGCGCCTACGGCTCGACCCCTGCGGGCCGCGCGCGAAACATGGCAATTGGCGCTAGGATGCGATCTTACCGGTAGGAGAAAGCGAGTTCTGACCGCGTTCGGGGTTCGGTTCGACCGGGTTTTTAACGATCTTCTCGAGCTCGTCGGCACCCCCCACATAGGCACCGTCGAACCAGATCTGGGGCACTGTGATCGGGGTCTTTGGGCCTACTATCGGTTTGACGCGGCCCAGCATTTCATACAAGGAACGCGGCTCCTTCACCACATCATGGTATTCGTAGCCTATGCCGGCTTTTTCCAGATAGCCCTTGGCCCGGACGCAATGGGGGCAGCTCTCTTTGCCAAACACGTGCGTGTTGGTGAGTTCGGTGGTCTTCACGTGCTCCGCAATCACAGCTTCTGTGAGCAAGCCCCGGTTTAAGGCGTGTCCCTGAGAGACGACCCGTTTGCCGACGATAACGATAGGGGCGTGCCAACCGCCAGATTTCAGCGGGCGCCACCATTCATCCAACCAGTCGTGCGATTCCAACTCCACCGGAATATCCGCCAGTTCATTGGCGAAAGTGTCTTCGATAACGTCAACGGTCAGTGAACACTCACCGCAAGGGATTTTGACTTTGAACGGGCCCCAAGCGCCAGCCCATCGGTAGAGAATGACTTTGACGGGGTTCGATGACATTATTGTTCCCTCGCGATTTCGTTGCCCCTGACACCGCACATCGCGGGTTGGCTGTAAGAGTGCAGAAGTCATTATACTGTTTCACAGTCAATTCACGTCCCCGAGGTCATCGACGATTTTCGGCCGCATGAGACCGCCTGCATTTCGGTAGAAGGATTTTGACGTGGCTTTTTG
>CALHLW010000132.1 GCA_938034615.1 uncultured Neomegalonema sp.
TGTCTTGCGGTTATGATCAGCACGAGCGCTATCGGTCCAAGGCATCTGATCCTCCATCTTCTCGACAAAGACAGAGAATCATAACCTCCTGATAGCGCTCAACAACTTTTAGGTCAGGCTCTAAAGGAAAGCATACAATGACCAAAGTCATCAAGGGCGGAACGATCGTTACCGCTGACCGCAGCTATACTGCCGATGTCCTCATCGACGGCGGCAAGATCATCGAGATCGGACAGAACCTCCAAGGCGACGAAACCATCGACGCCTCCGACGCCTATGTCATCCCCGGCGGGATCGATCCGCATACGCATCTGGAAATGCCGTTCATGGGCACGACCGCCGCCGAGACATTCGAGAGCGGGACGTTTGCCGCCGCCGCCGGGGGCACGACGATGATCGTGGATTTCGTGTTGCCGGGGGAGGACGGCTCCCTCGTCAATGCTGTGGATGCGTGGGACAAGAAGACGACGCCGCAATGCTGCGCCGATTACTCCTATCACATGGCGATCACCGGCTGGAACGAGGGCATCTTTGCGGAGATGGAGCAGGTCGTCAAACGCGGGGTGAATACGTTCAAGCACTTTATGGCCTATAAGGGCGCGCTCATGATCGAGGATGACGAGATGTTCGCGTCCTTCTCGCGCTGTGCCGCGCTCGGGGCGCTGCCGCTGGTCCATGCGGAGAATGGCGACGTGGTGGCGGCGCTCCAGGAAAAATACATGGCTCAGGGGATCACGGGGCCAGAGGGCCATGCGTTCTCGCGCCCGCCGGAGGTCGAGGGCGAGGCCGCCAACCGGGCGATCATGATCGCAGACGCGGCGGGCGTGCCGCTCTACATCGTGCATGTGAGTTGCGAACAGGCCCATGAAGCTATCCGCCGGGCGCGGCAAAAGGGGATGCGGGTTTATGGCGAGCCGCTGATCCAGCATCTGACGCTCGATGAATCAGAGTATTTCGACAAGGACTGGGAATATGCGGCGCGGCGCGTCATGTCGCCGCCCTTCCGGTCGAAGCTGCATCAGGACGGGCTGTGGGCGGGGCTGTCCGCCGGGTCGTTGCAGGTGGTGGCCACCGACCATGCCGCCTTCACGACCGAACAGAAGCACATGGGCGATGCGGGCTTTCCGATGATCCCGAACGGGACCGGGGGGCTGGAGGAACGGCTCGCCGTGCTGTGGACGCGTGGCGTTGCGACGGGCCGCCTGACGCCGGAGGAATTCGTGGCCGTCACCTCCACCAACATCGCGAAAATCCTGAACATCTATCCGCAGAAGGGCGCGATTGCGGTGGGGGCGGATGCGGATGTCGTGGTGTGGGATCCGAAGCTGTCGAAGACGGTCAGCGCCACCACCCAGAAATCCATCATCGACTACAACGTCTTCGAGGGCTTCGAGGTCACGGCACAGGCCCGCTACACGTTGAGCCGGGGCGACGTAATCTGGGCGCATGGCCAGAACTCGCAGCCGCAGCCGGGACGCGGAAAATTCGTACCGCGACCGGCTTTTCCATCGGTGAACAAGGCACTGTCGACGTGGAAGGAATTGACCGCCCCGAAGGGTGTGCAGCGCGATCCGATGAACATTCCGGCGGGGGTTTGAACGCAAGCGCCAGTGGTCTTCATCGTCATCACCTTACTCGCCGTCCTCGTCTATCTGGTACTCCTGACGATTGTGTCGGGAGTTCTCGGCCTAATTGCCGGACGCTGGGGTGTCTTGGCCGGGGGAATGGCATGTGCGGGTTTCATCGTCTATCTTGCGATCACCATGGCCTACGATTGCGGATGGGACACCTTCGCTATCGTCGTGCCCCTGCCCCGTGCGACCGATTGGCAGGAGCGTATGGGGGGATGCGATGGCCCCGGTGTCTCGGCGTGGCGCTTTTCAACGGACCGTTCACGATCCTTGGTGTCCTGTCCACGCTCGCGCTGACAAGATGGCTCGCAAAGCGCGCCGATCCGGTTGGTCTGCTGGGAAGGTGGGCAAAACGATGATCCCGACTGAAGGACACAACATGCTCGCCATCGCCGCCTTAAACGACCGCGACGGCAAGGTATTGGTCATCCGTCGCCGCGATACCGGGTTCTTCACGCAACCCGGCACGATGGTCGATCCCGGCGACGACCCGCTCGACACCCTGGGCGCCACCCTCTGGCGCGACCTCGGCATCAGCCTCCCCCGCACCGCCTTCGCTCCCTGCGAGTGCGGCGCGACGTGGGAGCCGTCGAACCCCTCGCGCATGACGCCGACCATCGGTTTTGCGGCCCGCGCGGTCCTGACCGACATCACCCCCGCCGACCAAATCGCGGTGGCGGTCTGTGTCAACCCCGCCGACCCCCATGTCGGCCCGCTCGCGCCCCTCACCGAAAATACGATCCTGCCGCGTGTCGTGGATGCGATGGGGGGTTGAGAGTCCTTTCGGGGATGATAGGTTCGCGCTGCCCTGTATCGCGCGGAGAACATGAAGAATGAGCGTCGTCTCCGCCCGGAACCTCTCCCTGACCTTCGAGACGAACGATGGCCCGGTCCATGCCCTCAAGGACGTGGACCTGACCATCGACAAGGGCGAGTTCGTCAGCTTCATCGGCCCGTCCGGCTGTGGCAAGACCACCTTCCTGCGCGTCATCGCCGACCTCGAACAGCCCACCGGCGGGACGATCACCGTGAATGGCGTGTCACCCGAGGACGCCCGCCTGAACCGCGCCTATGGCTACGTGTTTCAGGCGGCGGGCCTCTACCCGTGGCGCAGCATCGCGCGGAATATCGCCCTGCCGCTGGAGATCATCGGCATGTCGCGGCGCGAGAAGAAAGAGCGGATCGAGCGGGTGCTGGAACTGGTCGATCTGAAAGGCTTCGGCGGCAAGTTTCCGTGGCAGCTTTCGGGCGGGATGCAGCAGCGCGCCTCCATCGCGCGGGCGCTGGCCTTCGATGCGGACCTGTTGCTGATGGACGAACCCTTCGGGGCGCTCGACGAGATCGTGCGCGATCACCTGAACGAGCAATTGCTGGAGCTGTGGGCGCGGACGGAGAAGACGATCTGCTTCGTGACCCATTCGATCCCGGAGGCCGTGTATCTTTCCACGAAGATCGTCGTCATGTCGCCCCGCCCCGGTCGCGTGACGGACGTGATCGAGAGCACCCTGCCCCGCGAGCGCCCGCTCGATATTCGCGAGTCGCCGGAATTTCTGGAAATCGCCCATCGCGTGCGTGAAGGCCTGCGGGCAGGGCATGGGTATGAGTGAATTAACTCTCCCTGCCCCGGACCCGATCCGGGGCCGCTCGCCGCTCGAACAGGCCCCGCAGCAGGTGCGGGGCAGGAGTGGAAGTCGAATTTCAAACGCTAGATGGCACGATGAGTCGAAAGTCGCCCCCGGCATGGTCGTTAAGCATCACGATATCAGGAATGATCGTGGCGATACGCTCATGCAGCGTTTTGAGAGTCGGCGCTTCGGTCGCAAGTGGCAGGGCATCGCAGACTGCGATCCAGCATTCCGCCTCAGCATCCCACGATGCCATTATGTCGAAAACGGTATCAATATTGGCATCATACCATATGGCGGAGGCGTCGCCAAATGACCAAACGCCTCGGCATGTTCACCCGCGCGCGGGGAGCCGCCCTTCCCGTCCTCACGGTCGTCGCAGCGATCTTCGTGATCTGGTACGTCGCCGCCGCCGTGATGAACATGCCGTGGGAGCGGGATCAGGCGGAGCGGGCGGGCGCAGAATTCGTGATGACGGATGCGCTTGCGAACACCATGGCGCAGGAGCGGCCCGTCCTGCCCGCCCCGCATCAGGTGGCCGTCGAGCTGTGGAATACGACCGTCGAGAAGAAGATCACCTCGAAGCGCAGCCTCGTCTATCACGGCTGGATCACCCTCTCGGCCACCCTGCTCGGCTTCCTCTTCGGCACGATCCTCGGCATGGCTCTGGCCATCGGCATCGTCTACAACCGGGCCATGGATATGAGCGTGATGCCCTGGGTCATCGCGTCCCAGACCATCCCTATCCTCGCCATCGCGCCGATGATTATCGTCGTGCTGAATGCAGTCGGGGTCAGCGGGTTGCTGCCCAAAGCGTTCATCTCCACCTATCTGGCCTTCTTCCCCATCGTCGTCGGCATGGTGAAGGGGCTGCGCTCGCCCGATGCGCTGCAAACCGATCTGATGCGGACGTATAATGCGAGTGCGAACCAGTCGTTCTGGAAGCTGCGCCTGCCCGCCTCGATGCCCTATCTCTTCGCGTCGATGAAGGTCGCCGTCGCGGCCAGCCTCGTGGGGGCCATCGTCGGGGAGTTACCGACAGGAGCGGTCGCGGGCCTCGGGGCGCGGTTACTGGCGGGGAGTTATTACGGGCAGACGATCCAGATCTGGAGCGCCCTCATCGCCGCCGCCATCCTCGCCGCGTCGCTGGTCGCTATCGTCGGGCTGGCGGGGCGGATCGTGGAGCGGCGCATGGGGTTCGCGCGATGAACGCTATCGCCCGCTGCCCCGGCCAAAAGAACAGGAGGCCCCGCCTCAAGTGCGGGGCAGCAAGAGCATGAACTGGGCGCTCATCATTGGCGTGATCGTCTTCTGGCTGGCGGCATGGGCGCTGAATGTCTGGCTGGCGAACAGATACCCGAAGTCGCGAGCGGTACGGTTTTTCGTGCCTGCGCTGTTTGGGGTGACATTGTTGATCCTGTGGGAAGGCATCGCACGGGGGGCGGATATTCCGACCGTGCTGCTGCCGCCGCCGAGCATGATCTGGGAGCGGTTGACCAACTCGCTCGATACTTTGCGCGCGGATTTCGTGCAGACGTTCCTGAAATCGGCGCTCGCCGGATACATCATGGGCTGCGGAGCGGCATTCGTCGTGGCGCTCGCCATCGACCGCTCGCCGTTTCTGCAAAAGGGACTGGTGCCGGTCGGCAATTTCGTCGCCGCCCTGCCGATCATCGGCATCGCACCGATCATGGTGATGTGGTTCGGGTTCGACTGGCACTCCAAGGCGGCGGTGGTCGTGGTGATGTGCTTCTTTCCGATGCTGGTGAACACGGTCGAGGGGCTGAAGGCAAGCGAGGTCATGCAGCGCGACCTGATGCACACCTATGCGGGCAGCTATTGGCAAGGGCTTTCGAAGCTGCGCCTGCCCGCCGCGATGCCGTTCATTTTCAACGGTCTGAAAATCTGCTCAACCCTTGCCCTGATCGGGGCCATCGTGGCGGAATTCTTCGGCACCCCGACGGTCGGGATGGGCTTTCGCATCTCGACAGAGGTGGGGCGGATGAACATCGATATGGTGTGGGCCGAAATAGCCGTGGCCGCACTGGCCGGGTCGATGTTCTATGGGATCGTGAGTCTGATCGAGCGGGTGGTGACGTTCTGGCACCCGTCGATGTGGGGGTAGCCTTGTGCAACGGAAGCAAGGCAGACGCGTTCGGGCTATGAGGGGCTTTGTTGCATAACTGTTGGGGGATTCACGTTGGGAATACAGCGTGGTATCCATGCTGGATGAGCAACCCGATACCGCCGGCATAGAAAACAACGAACTGGGCTGAGTACAACGCGGCCTTGAAGCGCCGTGGTTCTCTGATGATCTGGTTTGATCCGACAATGGCGTGGGAGGCTGCCCCATCAGGTATACGGGGTCGTCAGCAGGCCTACAGCGATGCCGCGATCCAGGCCTATTTTGACGCTGAAGGTCGTGTTCGGGATGGCGTTGCGGCAGACGACAGGGTTCGTGGAGAGCTTACTGGAACTTGCGGGGCTCGATTGGCCGGTTCCCGATTTCAGTACACTGAGTCGTCGCCAGAAAGGCCTCGCCGTCAGCATTTCATGCCAAATATCAGCGGGACCACTACACTTGCTGATCGACAGCACTGGCATCAAAGTGGAGGGCGATGGCGAGTGGCATGCTCACAAGCATGGCCCGTCGAAACGGCATCAGTGGCCGAAATTGCACATTGCAGTCAACGAGGAAACGCTGGAGATACGGGCCGTCGAGGGTACCGGTGCAGGGGTCGGCGATGCGCCTGCGGCGGGCCACCCATGCTCGCCGCACTGCTATCGCAAATCCCGCCAGATCAGGACATCGCCACTGTGACGGCAGATGGCGCTTACGACACTCGCAAGTGCCATGATGGTATTGCGCCGTGCAGTGGGCCAAACGTGGGGCCGATGCGATCATACCGCCGCGTAGAAATGCTAAACCGTGGAAGCCTGACACGGAAGGGGCCATCGTCAGAAATGAAGCGCTGCGCGCCTGCAAACGTTTTGGGCGAGCCTTGTGGAAATTATGGGCTAGCTATCATCGACGGTCCCGCGTCAAAACCAAAATGCACTGCGTCAAGCTACTCGACGACGGCATCATGGCACGCGACCTCGACCGACAGGTTGCTGAACTGCAAATCCGCGCTGATGTTCTCAACAGGTTTGCCGCGCTTGGAAGCCCCAAAACGGTCGCGGTCGTGAAAATATGAAGTCAGCAAGCGTAAGAGAAAGCCTGACCAGCTGTTGATTTATGCAACAGGGCCAAAAATTCCATATATTCGATGTATTGGATCTCAAATTTGACGCATAGACGCATTCATGCTATTTGCTAGTTGCAGGAGATAATTTAATGCATGACGATTCCCAGATAGACAGCGCTCAATTTAGTAACGATGAAGATCAGTGGGAGCGAGTTGTTGTACTTTTTAATGAGTGGAGCAGTCGATTGCTCCGAGGTTCAATGGCGCACTTCAGAACCGCTTCCGTTCTTGAAAAACACGACAGATTTTGGTCGATCGTCAATCTTATTTTCGCTATTACGGTATTATTTTTAACTGTAACCAAAGGCCTTGCGGGTTTATACAATAGGCCGACAAACAGTGATGGAACCGTCAGAAATTATTTAGATGCCTTCTATAATTTTATGGATATTTTCTCGGAATTTACCGTAATATTGATTCCAATTTTGAGCTTGTTCGTGGTGCTCACGGCAGCCTTCCAATATATCAGCCAATTTCCATCTCGTGCAGCCCGCCACAACAGAACCGCAGTCGAATACGCAAATCTTCGCCGCAAACTAGAGCGTTTCTGGACAAAAAAAATGATCCATGAAGAGGCGATCCACTCGATTTCTCGAAACTACAACTTGGTCGCGAGGTTTGCCCCCATTGCTCCTGATAAGCATTGGAGGGCGGTAGAGAAAGACGCAAACGATCAATCTGATCGCTTAAAAGAAAGTTTATTTAAAACTTAGAGGCTGTCCCACCTAGCGCCATGAGGTGTTATGCTGAGAGTTGTGAGAAAGAGCCGCCTGAGTTGGTATAAGCAATCGCGTCTGATCGAGCATTTTGTAGCCGGAGCGACGGCACGAATGGGCGTCGTCTCTGTGCAGTGTGAACCGCAAGACGGCAGCGCCTTGTTTTCATCGCCTTCGCGAGATCATTGCCTACGAGACGGAAGCAGAAGCGGAGAAGATGTCTCTCGGCGAGATCGAGGTGGACGAGAGCAATTTCGGAGGCCAGCGCAAGGGTAAGTGAGGACGGGGTGCAGGCGGGAAAGTGCCGGTATTCGGCATCCTTGAGCGCGGTGGGAGGGTCCATACGCGGATCATCCCTGACGCCTCTTCTGCGACGCTCTATCCGATCATCGAGCGCAAGGTCGTGCCCGACAGCATCGTCTATTCGGACAGTTGGAAGGGCTACAATATCCTCGACACCTCCGCCTTCAAGCACAAGCGGATCAACCACTCGAAGGAATTCGCAGACAAGGAAAACCATATCGTGGGCATCGAGATATTTCTGGAATCAGGCGAAGCGAAACCTGCGGAAATTCAACGGTGTTCCCAAGGCCCGTTTCGGGTTATTTTTGAAGGAGTGCGAATGGCATTTCGACAACAGTGACCCGTTAAGCCAACTTGTTCAACTCAGACAGTGGGTTAGAGGAATCTGAACTAGTTAGCTGGGACAAACCCATAAAAAACGAGCTGCCGGATGCGAAGCTTAAACTGGTCGCCCAGTGTGGTCACAATTACCGGAAGAGC
>CALHLW010000133.1 GCA_938034615.1 uncultured Neomegalonema sp.
GCGTCGATCCCGGTTTCGGTGCGTCCGCCATGGGTGAAGATTTCGAAGCGGTCGCCCCCGACCCCCTTGGCATCGATGGCCACAGTGATGCATTGCGCGCCGAATTTCTGCGCGGCGGCGTGGACGAAATCGGGGTCTTTCACGGCGGCGGTATTGATCGATACCTTGTCGGCCCCGGCGAGCAGGAGCGCGCGGATATCCTCCAGCGTGCGGACGCCCCCGCCGACGGTCAGCGGCATGAAGCATCGCTCCGCCGTGCGGCGCACCACGTCGAGCATCGTGCCGCGTCCCTCATGGCTCGCGCCAATGTCGAGAAAGCACAATTCGTCGGCTCCGGCGGCGTCATAGGCGGTGGCGGCCTCGACGGGATCGCCCGCATCGACGAGATCGACGAAGTTGACGCCTTTGACGACGCGGCCTGCGGAGACGTCGAGGCAGGGGATGACGCGGGTTTTCAACATAAGGTGGCAGGTAGCGCCTCCGCGCTATATCGGCAAGGCTGCGTTCCCGTTCCCTCCTTTGAAAGACAGTCCATCATGGAACTCGATATCGCCGTCCGGCTCGATTATGCCGTCAGTGGTCCGGTCGATCTGCTGTTGCAAATCGAAGCCGCCGAACTGGACGACCAGAAGATAAGCAATGTTTCGCTCAATAACGGATGGGCCGGGGACGGATGGAGCATCGCGGCGGAGAGCGACGTAGGGCGACGGCTATGGCTGCGCCTCGAAAACGATTTTCTGTGTATGTACAATGCGCGCGTAGCCATCGACCGGGAAACGCCGGATCTCGCAGGATTGTCGCAGGTGTCGCCGCATAATCTGCCCGGCGATGCGGTGCGGTATCTCATGCCTTCACGTTTTTGCCCCTCGGATGCCTTCCAGACCTTCGTAAATGCCGAGTTCGGCGAGACGTCCGGTGGTGCCCGAATCATGGCCCTGCGAGACTGGATCGAAGATCGCTTCGCTTATGTACCGGGTGCCAGCGGGCCGCAGACAACGGCACTGGAAACCTTCGTGCAGCGGCAGGGCGTATGCCGGGATTTCGCTCATGTGCTCATCACGATGGCCCGCGCCTCGACAATTCCGGCGCGCTTCGTCAGCGTCTATGCGCCCGACGTGAATCCCCCCGATTTTCATGCGGTGGCAGAGGTCTATCTGGATAACGCCTGGCATCTCGTCGACCCGACGGGCATGGCCGACCCCTCTACAATCGCGCGAATCGGGGTCGGGGCGGATGCGGCGGATGTGTCCTTCATGGCCAGTTTCGGCATGATGGCCCTCCGCCAGCAATGGGTGAGCGTTACGCGCGTCTGAATACAGGGGCGGGGAGGCTGGCGATGGCGACGTCTAGGACGGCGGGCTTGCCGCTGGCGAACGCGGCCTGAATGGCGGGAGCAATACAGTCGTCATCGGATACCTTCGAGCCGTGACAGCCCAAGGCTGCCGCTGCGCGGTCGTAGCGGGTCTTAGGATCGAGATCGCAGCCGATGGCGCGGTTTTCCCCGTAATCCCTGATTTGGATATGGCGCTCGGCATTCCAGCAGGCGTCGTTGCCGATGATGGCCAGAAACGGCGCATCGGCGCGGGCGGCGGTGTCGAACTCAGCGAGCGTGAAGCCCGCCGTGCCGTCGCCCATCGTCAAGACCACTGTGGCGTTGGGGCGGGCAATCTTTGCGCCGATAGCATAGCCGATGCCGCCCCCGATTGCGCCGGACAGACCATTCGTCAGGCGCATGGGGGCGTTGAGGAGGGCCTGCGCCCACTGACCGAACTCACCGCCATCACAGATGAGCACCGGATCATCGGCGGCGTCGAGAACTGCCTGCAAATGAGCGCAGAGGGTCCGGGGATGGATGCCGGGTGCCGTGGAGGGATCGTCGCGGTGTTGGTGCGCGGTATCGACAGTTGTAAGCCAGTCGGCGCGGTCGAGATGGCGGGCTTCGGCAATGATGGCATCCGCGGCAGCGCCGGGGTCGGCCTGGGTGGCGAGGACGAGTCGGTCTCCGGCGAGGGCTTTGGCGCGGTCAAGGGCGGGACCATCGGGATCGATGAACAGGAGTTTTGCATCATCTGCCACGGCGGGCGGGCGGACGAATCCCATGGTGAAGTCGGGAACCTTGCCGATTCCGAGAATCAGGTCGGCCTGTGGCAGTATCTCTGCAAAGGCACCGAGGGCCGGGTCGCGCAGGCCGCGCGGGCTTTCGAGACAGATAACGGGCGCACCGGTCGCTCTGCGCAGTGCTGCCGCGCGCCCGCCGCCACGTCCTTCGTTCAGCATCGGCCCGGTCAGGATCAGGGGGCGTTCTGCTCCAGCCAATGCCGCCGCAACGGCCATTGCATTGTCGAAAGGGCGGATGGAAGGCGCGACGTCGGCGGGCAGGGCACTTTCATCCGCATCGGCGTTCAGCACGTCGAAGGGCAGGGCGATGTGGACTGGCCCTTGCCGCCCGGACAGCGCGGTGCGGATCGCCTCGCCGAGCATCGTGCCGAGTTCGGTAGGGGTCGTCGGGCGGAACGTCGCCTTCACTACGGGGGCGGCCATGGCGCATTGGTCAAGCTCCTGAAACGGGGCGTTGCCTCTCTCGCCGATGGGCGAATCGCCGCTCAGGAATAGGACGGGGCTTTCGTTCATGCGCGCGGAATAGACCGCCGAGAGCGCATTGGCGAAGCCGGGGGCCGCCGTCACAAGAGCCACGCCGAGCTTGCCCGAGGCTTGGGCGAAACCATCGGCCATATAGACCGCGCCGCCTTCATGTCGCGTGTGGATGATCCGCAACCTGTCGTCGATGGCGGTATCGTAGACCGGCATGATCTGGTTGCCCGACAGGGAGAACACGGTTTCTACCCCGGCAGCGCTCAGGGTACTTGTAAGGACGCGGGCACCGTTCATGGGAATTACCTTCACTCGTCAGAAGTAAGCACAACCTGTAGCCGGTGTGCCCTGATGGGAACCGAAATGGACGACGGCCCACAGGTTTCAGTATGGGAGACCGACATAGTTTTCGGCAAGCGCTGTCATCGCGGCTTGCGACTCTGTGAGGTAGTCGAGTTCCGCCGTCTGCATCCGTTGCTCGAAAGGCGAGTTTTTGGGAAAACTGTGCAACAGGGACGTCATCCACCAACTGAAGCGTTCCGTCTTCCAGACCCGCGACAGGGCGCGATCTGCGTATCCATCGATTCCGCTGCTGTTACCGCTGCCGTACCACTGAATCAGAGCCTCCGACAGGTAGTGGATATCGGACGCGGCAAGGTTCAATCCCTTTGCGCCCGTCGGAGGCACGATATGGGCGGCATCTCCCGCGAGGAACAAACGACCGTAACGCATGGTTTCGCAGACATAGGAACGCAGGGGCGCAACGCTCTTCTCGATGGAGGGGCCGGTTTCGAGTCGTGCAGCCAAGTCTACCGGGAGCCGCTCGCGCAGTACCGTCCAGAATCGATCATCCGACCAATCGGCAATGTTCTCGTCGGATCGGCACTGAATGTAATAGCGGGAGAGGCGCGGGTTGCGCATGGAACAGAGTGCGAAGCCGTTCTCGTGGCCGGCGTAGACCAGTTCGTCGTCGACAGGAGCGGTTTCCGACAAGACGCCAAGCCACCCGAAGGGATACACCCGTTCGAACTCCCTGCGGCTTTCACGCGGGATCGACTGGCGGCTCGGACCATGGAAACCATCGCACCCGGCGATGAAGTCACAGTCGAGACGATGCGCTTCGCCCGCATGGTTGAACGTGATGTGGGGTTTGTCGGATCGAAGGTCGTGCACCGCGACATCCTCGACATCGTGCAACACGACACCCCCCATCGTATCGCGGGCTGCGTAGAGATCCCGCGTCACTTCCGTCTGGCCATAGACCATTACATTCCGACCGGTGAGCGTCATCAAATCGATTCGGTGCATTCCCCCGCGATGGGCGATGGAAAAGCCTCCATGGATCAATCCCTCCCGATCCATCCGCTCGCCGACACTGGCCCGGCGCAAGAGCGATTGCGTACCGTTCTCCAGAACACCAGCGCGAATCCGGCCTTCGACATGATCACGAGAGCGGCGTTCGAGGACGACCGTATCGATTCCAGCGATATGGAGGATCTGCGACAACAACAATCCGGCGGGTCCGCCACCGATGATGGCAACGCAGGTTTTCATCGGTCAGCGTTCCTGTGTGATTCGAGATTCGGCGAATACCGTTTGCATTACAGGTCTATATGACGGCGCAGGTGCATGGAATTGGGATAAATTGTGTGTTCTATGTTACAGCAATCTGATATAGGGTTTGCTAAACGCCGCTCTCACCTGCCGTTTTACGGTAGTACGGCTATGTCTATGAAGGTCGGAAATGGGGGTTGCGGTAATAGCTTGCGTATGATTGTCCCGTTTCGGTAAGATAGGGATGTCGCCGCGTGATATCGCTGGTTAGGATCAGTGCCGGGGCCATGCGGTCTTGCGCCAAAACAACAAGGAAGTGTCATGTTTCGTTCAATTGTAATCGCAGCCACAGCAGCGTCGTTCGCCGTGGTGGCCGTTCCTGCACCTGCTTCTGCGCAGACTGCTTATCAGGGCCTTGGGGCCGCTTGTAATCCTGCGACCGGTCTTGGGCCGAATGGTCAGCCGTGTAAGGCACTTGTTCCATTGTCGAATGACCGGATCAACGCCGGGAGTCGTATTGAGAACGTTCCTACCCTCAATCGTAGCGAGCTTGCAGAAACGTTCGACTGCCGGGATGTCGACGCCGCTGGTGGTGCTGGTGGTAACGTAGTTGCCTATGTCGAGGATTGCGGAACCGCCGCGCCTGCGCAGCTCTCCAACATCCAGCCGTACTCCGGTGAGATCGTTGCTGCTCCTGCCCCTGCTCCGACTCCTGTAGCGTATACTCCTCCTCCTCCTCCTGCAGCACTCCCGCCAGCTCCTCCAGTATATGCGCCTGTTCAGGCAGCTGGTCTGGGTAATAGCATCGTGCCTCTGGCTCTTGGTGCCGCTGGTCTTGCAGCGCTCGTGGGTATCGCAATCGCATCCGATGATGACGATGATGGCAACTCGTCGTCTACGACTACCACGAACTGATCCGGTTAACGGATCGACAAAAAATGCGGCAGCGGAAGCTGTCGCATTTTTTGTGCCGTCAGTCAGACGATCGGCCTTCCATAATTTCGGCAGAAATCATCCGGTCTCACCGCTGAAAAACCGCCGCCGCCTTTACCCCGACATCATACGCGGTAGCCAGAGGCATAGGCCCGGCAAGGCGACGATGAGGACGATGCGCAGGACCTCCACGCCAAAGAACGGCATGACGCCGCGAAATGTCTCGGAGATTGGAACGTCCTTGGCCAATGCGCTGATGATGAAGACGTTCAGACCCACGGGCGGGGTTATCAATCCCAGTTCCACGACGATGAGTGCCAAAATGCCGAACCAGAGCTTCAGCTCGTCGTTCGACATGCCGAAAGCCGCTGTCTCGGCAACCGCGTAGTCGCCACCATTGATCTCAACCAGGGCGGGCCAAAAGAACGGCACGACGACGAGGATCATCGCCAGCGATTCCATGAAACAGCCCAGCACGATCAGAATCGCGAGCATCGCGATCAGCACGACGAACGGATCGTAACCGCTCGATCCGGCCCAGTCTGCCATGGCGGCGGGCAACCCGGCACGGGCGAAGAATCCTTTCAGGACTTCGGCACCGAACAGGATGAAGGCGATCATTCCCGCCGTCACGGCGGTCTCGCGCAGGGCCGTGCCGAGGCGGGGCATCGTGAGGCCGCGCGTATCGTCCCGCACGACCAGTCCATAGGCGATAATGGCAAACACACCGATGGCCGCCGCCGGGGTCGGGGTGAAGAACCCGAAACCGAGGCCGAGGATAATGCCGAGAAAGATGCCCAGAATCGGCCAGAGCCGCCGCCGTGCCTCACGCCGCTCCGATGCCTCCATCACATCGAGCGCGGGGGCAAGCGATGGCTTAACCCGCACGACAACCGCGATGACGGCGATGAAGAACGCGACGGCAATCAGGCCGGGAATCATCGCGGCCTGAAACATTTCGATGATCGAGGCTTCAACGATCAGGGCGTAGATGATGAGCGCGACCGATGGCGGGATCAGAATGCCGAGGGTGCCGCCCGCCGCCAATGTGCCGGTTGCAAGCCGCACCGAATACTTCATGCGCCGCAATTCGGGCAGGGCAACCTTGCCCATCGTGGAAGCGGTGGCCAGCGACGAGCCGCAGACCGCGCCGAAGCCAGCACAGGCAGTGATCGCAGCCATGGCCACGCCGCCCCTCAACCGTCCCACGACCGCGCGCATTCCTGTGAAGAGATCGCGCGATATGCCCGTTTCCGATGCCAGATAGCCCATCAGGATGAAGAGCGGCACGACCGACAGCTCATAATTGGCGACCGAGTTGAAGAACAGCGTCTTGAACTGCTTCATATACGGTTCAAACCGCAGGAAGCTGGCGACATGCGACAGGGCGTAGTTGCCGCCGACCCCGGTCAGCACCATTGCGAGGCCGACGGGGATGCGCAGGGCGAGCAGAATAAACAGCACGCCAAGGCCGATCAGACCGACCGTCTCGCGATCAAGCATGGGGGATCGCTTCCGGGTTGGGGCCCTCGCTGATCGCCTGCGCCACTGAAACCAGAGACCAGAGCAGGAGAGACACAATTCCGGTGATGTAGAACGGCCATTCCTGCCATCCGAGCACGGCGCTGAGAGCGCCGTCGTCGCGGGTCTCAAGAAGACCGAGGGTCATCCAGTACGCAAGGAACAGAGCGAGCGCCGCCATGAAAAAGAGGGAGAGCCGGTCGATGGCGCGCTTGAAGGCATCGGGTGCGCGGCTCAGGAAGAGATCGACGGCGAGATGGCCGCGCTGCGCCTGACACCATGGCAACAGCATCGGTATTGCCGCACCGGCCGCGAGGCGCACATAATCCTCGTAGCCGGGCAGGGCGGAAACCGTCCCCCCGGCCAGCCGCGCGAACCGGTCGAGCGCGAAAGCCCCGACATTCACCACCGTCACGGCGACGATGGTGAGAAGGATCACGCCGCCCAGAATGGCCCAGATGCGGGCAAGCGACGTAATAAGGCTGTTCACGCTTCAGGGGCCGGTCGTGTCACTTCGTATGCTCTCTCACGGACGTGCGGGCGGCGTCGATGATCGCTTCACCGTCGATATCCTTGTCGGATACTTCCTCGATCCAGCGCTCCACGATGGTTTGGCCGCGCACAGTGATGTCGTCGGTCACTTCCTGATTGAGACGCAGGATGGTGCCACCGCTGTCGTATTGCTGGCGTTTGCCCGTGGTCTCTTCGGCGTGCCAGACCTCCCCGATTTGCTCGGCGAACTCGCGGCCCGAATTGGCATCGATGATCGCGCGCAAGTCGTCGGGCATCGCCTCGTAGCGTTCCTTGTTCATGGCGAAGAGGAAGATAGAGGTGCCGAACCGCTCCTTGTTGCGGCCTTCGACGGAGGTTTGTGTCAGCTCGGCGAGTTTGAGGGGCGGGAAGATCTCGAAGGGGATCAGCGCGCCATCGACTGCGCCTTTCGAGAGCGCTTGCGGCAGGGCAGGGACGGGCATTCCCACCGGCTCTGCTCCGAGTGCCTCGATCATCCACGCGCCGGTGCGGGAGGGAGTGCGCATCTTCATGCCCTTGAAGGCATCCAGGGACTGAACGTCCTCGACCGGCTCGCGCATGTGCAGCGCATTGCCGTCATGGGTATGGATGAGCAGCGGATGGATGTCGTCGAAATCATCGGCGATCAGGTCGTAATTGTCCTGAATGGCGAGGTTCGTGGCGGTGGCAGAGCCGAGATGCACGGTCGGCAACTCAAATGCCTCGGTACGTGGAAAGACGCCGGGGGTATAGCCGATCAGGGTCCAGACGATATCCGCTGTGCCGTCGCGGACCTGACGGTACAGCTCCGGGGGTTTGCCGCCCAAGGACATGGAGGGAAAGATTTCGAAGCCGATGCGGCCATCGGATTCCTTTTCGATCCGTTTCGCCCAAGGCTCGATCATCTTCGCCTGATTGGTGGCCTTGGGGCTGAGGAAGTGGTGGATCGTCAACGTGACTTCCCGGTCGGCGGCTAACGCGACCTGTGGTAGCGCCGTCGTCAATGCGGCGATGGTGCCGAGTGCTACCGCGCGGATCATGCGTCCTGTCAGCATCGAAGGCTCTCCCGTTCATGTGAATTCCATACGCCGCAGACGCTACTCCGTTGACCTCAGGGTGTAAATGCCGTTGGCGGTAGACTTGCGTTTCACGCTGCAATGCGGCATTGAAAGGGGGGCGGGGCGTCGTTTTGTTGGAGATGAGGCATGTTGAAACGACTGGTTATTCTTGCGGCGCTCGCCGGGTTCACGATGAGCGGCGGTAGCGCCAGTGCGGCGTCGGTCTGCAAAGGCATGTCCAGTGGCAAGTGCGACGGGGCCACAGCCTGCTATTGGGTCAAGGGCTACAAGACCAAGAAGGGCACGAATGTCAGCGCCCATTGCCGTGCCAAACCGAATGGTGGTGCCGCCGCAGCGAAGAAGAAACCGACGGCGAAGAAAGCCGCTGTGACGTCTGGCAGCGGGTCTGAGAAGGCGACGTCTAGCAAAAAGAAAAAATCGACTTCAAAAAAGAAGAAAACGGTCAAGGCCGAGGACGATTCCAAGAAGACGAAATCCAGCAAGAAAAAATCTACGGCCAGTAAAAAGAAGGCAAGTAAGAAGAAGTCTTCCAAGAAAAAGTCGACCAGCAAGAAGAAGAGCCCATCAAGCTGAGAAGGCAATGGGTCTCCGGGATTCGGGTTCTTACCGAAGGCGTTGTCGATTTTTAACATCATATCGGCTTACGCGCACTGGCGCTCTGGATTCGATGAGTCCGCAAAGCCCATGTTATTCCGCGACTTGATCGTGGAATCCGTCGTGCAGTATGTGTTGGACTATGGACCCCGCGATCAAGTCGCGGGGTGACAAGGCCTCAAAATCTCAAGGATGAAACAAATTGGGAGAGCCTGATCGCTGGAGTCGATCGTCGGCGGCATCTTGATAGCTTGCCAAACCAAAACCGGCTGATCGATCCAATTGAACCGATTGCGGCATCGCGATGTCGTTTGCGGGCGATCACGGCACTGGTCCGACCCCCTAGTGGTTCACTCGTGATGGAACGAAGCGCGGTATTCCTGTTCTGCGATTCGATTCATGTAACCATTCGAGTGACTTAACCTCGACCGAACCACTAGGCATTGCGCATGTTAAAGGTATTCACCAGCTCCTGGGCGCTGTTCCTCGGGATCGGCCTGCTGATGATCGGCAATTCTCTTCAAGGCACGCTGCTTGGTGTGCGCGGGAAGATGGAGGCGTTTGATCCGCAGACGATGGGCTACGTCATGTCGGCGTATTTCATCGGGTTCCTCGGGGGGTCATGGATGGCGCCGGATCTGATCCGCAAGGTCGGGTATGTGCGCGTGTTTGCGGCCCTCGGGTCACTGATCTCGGCGGCGTTCATCATCTATGCCGTCTTCGTGACGCCGCTGGCCTGGGCGCTGATGCGGTTGGTGGTAGGGTTCGGATTTTCGGGCGTGTACGTGGTTGCGGAAAGCTGGCTCAACAACACGGCGACGAACGAGAATCGAGGGCAGACGCTGTCGGCATACATGATCGTGCAGATGACCGGAATCGTGATCGGACAGTCGATGCTGAACTTCTCCGATCCGGGCGGGTACGATCTGTTCATCCTGATGTCGGTCGTCGTCTCGGTTTCCTTTGCCCCGATCCTGCTGAGTGCATCTCCGGCGCCGATGTCGGAAAACAATGATCGTATGAGTCTGGGTGAGTTGATGCGCGCCTCGCCGTTGGGCTGTGCCGGCAGCTTTCTGCTCGGGGGCATTTTCGCGTCGATGTTCGGGATGAGTGCTGTCTATGCCGGGGAAATCGGGCTGTCGCTGGACCAGATCGCGATTTTTGTCTCGTTGATGTACGTCTCGGCCATGGTTTCACAGTATCCGATCGGGTGGATCTCGGACCGGGTGGATCGGCGCAAGGTTATCATCATTACCACCGCAGTCGGGACTGTTGCCTGCGCGATGGGCGTGCTGATGTCGCATAACCTCATCGCGATCTATGTGGCGGCGGCGGTGTTGGGAGCCGTGGCGAACCCGCTCTACAGTCTGCTGATCGCGCATACGAACGATTATCTTCCACCCTCGAAAATGGCGTCCGCTTCCAGCGGTCTTGTATTCATCAACGGGGTCGGAGCCAGCCTTGGCCCGATCATCGTCGGCTACATGATGAGCTGGATCGGGCCGGATGGATTTTTCGTCTATAATTGCGTTCTCTGTGCGTTGATCGCCTGTTATGCGATCTACCGGATGACGCAACGAGCGGCTATCGCTCCGGAAGACACAGGCAGCCTTTATCCCGTTCAGTCCTATGGCCCGGTCTTCGCGGAGGCGGCGGCGGAGATGTACGCCGACGAAGCCGAGGAACATGATTGACCACGGCATGAACAGCATGGCCACATTGTCGAGAAACCAGTTTCGTGCCTCTCAACGGGTCAACGGAATATTCTTCTCGATGGCCGGATAGGCGACCAACAGCGTTCCCGTGCGCAGCGCGAACATCGCGTAGAGCGCGGCCCAGACCCCTGTATTTCCGAATGCGCCAGTCAGCCAGATGCTCAGCGGAAAGAACAGCACCGCCGTCACGATCATCGCATTGCGCATGGCCCCGCTGGCCGTCGCTCCGATGAAGATGCCGTCGAGCTGATAACAGGCAAACCCGGCCATCGGCGCGAGCACCGCCCAGAATGCATAGCGCCCCGCTACCTCGCGCACCTCCGGCAGGTCCGTCAGCACCGCAATCAATGGCTCGCGGAACACGAGGAACAGCAGCGACACCCCAAGCGCCAGCCCCCCGCACCACAGACTCGTCTTGATCGCGGCCACGCGAAACGCCACCCGATCCCGCGCTCCCTTTGCCTGCCCCACCAGCGTCTCCGCCGCCATAGCAAATCCGTCCAACCCATAGCTTGAGATCGAGAGCAACTGCATCAGCACCACATTCGCCGCAAGGATCGTCTCCCCCTGCTGCGCCCCCAGTCGCGTAATCCACGCGAAGCTGAAGGTCAGCAGGGCCGAGCGGATGAAAATATCCCGGTTCAGCGCCATCACCCGCAGCAATTCCTCGCCCTTGAGGATGCGCGCCCAGTCGGGTCGCCACTCCGGCATCAGCACCCGCCGCTGCGCCCGCGCCATCCACAGCCCGTAGCCGAAGCCAAGCGCGGCGGAGAGAACGGTCGCACTCGCCACCCCCGCCAGCCCGAACTCCAGCCACCAGCCGAGGATCAGGCTCAGGGCGATATTCGACAGCGTCGTGACGAGTTGCTGCCGAAACAGAAGCTGCGTCCGCTCCTGCCCTGCAAACCACCCGATGACGGCATAGGAGGCAAGCTCGAACGGCGCGCCCCAGATGCGGATCGAGAAATAGAGCGCGGCAGCGGCCTGCATTTCTTCGCCACCCGCAAAGAACCGCATCATCAGCGCGAGGATAGGTTTTTGCAGCACGATCAAAGTTGCCGCGATGGTCAACGCGATCACCAGCGTCCGGGCCAGCGTATTCAGCACCCGCCGCGTATCCCCGGCCCCCAATGCCTGCGCCGTCAGGCCGGAACACCCCATCTGAAGAAAATTGAACGCCATGAATACGAGCGAGAAGATCGCGGCGCCGACGCCGACGCCCCCCAGCGCCGCCTGTGATCCGACATTGCCGATGATCGCCGTATCCACCGCTCCCTGAAGCGGCACGGTCGCATTCGACAGCACGACGGGCAGGGCAATGGCGAGAATGCGCGGCCCCGTGATGGCGCGCGCGTCGATCATGCTCCGCCGCTGCTCAGCAGAAAATTCCCATGTGCCGTGGCGATCAGCTTCGCGCGCTCCTCCTGCCATGCCTCGATCCGCACATTCGCGACCCGCCGTCCCCGCCGCTGCACGATGGCGCGCGCATAGGTATCGAGGGACTTGCCCGAGCGCAGGTAATCGAACGTGATATCGATGGGCTTGGGCATGACCGGCGCATATCCGTTCGGCAGAGTGCCCCCCGCCGCCGCCATATCCTTCAGCGCGAGATCCGAGACTATCTGCATGACTGCCGTGATCTCAAGAAACGCCCCCGTCGCTCCGCCATGGAGCGCTGGCAGCAGCGGATTGCCGATCAGGTCGGGCTTATAGGGCATCAGCGCCGTGATCTCGTCTCCCCGCCGCTCGAAGATCAGACCGAGAAACCGGATATAGGGAATCGACGCCGAGAGACCGTCGAGCAGGTCGGAGCGCGCGCCGGTTTCGGTCATGCGCTCTTCTCCGCTTTGCGTTCCACGATGAATGCCGCTGAGGCCGTCGCGACCGGCTTTTCCCGCCCCTCAGTCCATGCCAGCGCTCGCACGAAAGCGACCGAGCGCGTCACACGATAACATTCCGCATGGGCATAGACGTCGCGCCCCGGCGTCGCGGGACGCATGTAGTCGATCCTCAGATCGAGCGTTGCCGTCGAGGCAATGCCCTTGGTCTTGCTCGCGAAAACCGCCGTGCCGCAACAGGTATCGAGCAATGCCGTGATCGCGCCTCCGCCCAGTACACCCGTCGCAACGTCCCCGATCAGCATGTCGGAATAGGGCAGCATCAGCACCGCTTCGCCCTCCCCGGTCGAGATAAGGCGCATCCCCATCGCCGCCGAGTGGGGCAATCCGGCGAGCACGACTCCCTCGCCATCCGGTGTCGCGACCCCTTCGGTCAATCGTTTGTTGAGGTCCGTCATCGGCACGCATCCACCTTTCGTTTCAGGCAAGGCGATACCGGTCAGGCGGTTCATTGTCGAGAAATTGCCCGACGGGGTGCCGTGAGCAGGGGTGCGAACGCAAAGAAGGCCCGGCGATCAAGTCGCTGGGCCTTCCTTATCTGTCTTCGTTCGGGTCACTCAGGCGAGATAGGTCTTCCAGACAAAGAACCCTGCCGCTGCCGCTCCGGCAATCAACACGTAGAGCAGAGGGCCGCCTGCGAATCTGACACCGCTCTTGCCGTCTGAATCATCGCTTTCGACGGCAACGGCTGACTTGCTCTTAGCGGGTTTGCGTTCCGCTCTCTCAGCGCGCTCTTCCGGGGCGTCGAAAGCGGCCATCAGTTCGTCTTCGTCATCCTCGTCGAAGTCATCCGGTTCGACCGGCGCGGTTTTCTTCGCCGATTTCTTGCCGAGGATATTGCCGAGCATTCCGCCCTTGGAGGCCTCGTCTTCTGGCGCTTCGACAGGACGATCCCGCATCTTGCGGCGCAGGCTCTGGATGGAGGGCTTGGCTTCATCCTCGACGAAGACGTTTTCGAAATCCTCGTCCAACCGCGATTTGCGAGCACGATTGCGGCGGCGGCCACGGGCACCCGGCACGACGCTCAGACCCGAATCATCTTCTTCCTCGTCGTCGAGATCGAGGACGGGTTCCGGGGATGCCTTGGCCTGCGCGCGGGAAGTCGCTTTCGCGCCTTCCGTTGCCGTGATGGCATCGACATCCGCGCGCAGAGTGCGTGCCGCGGGTTCTTGTTTCTGCGCCGTCGCATCCTCTTTCACAGCAACGCCGCCGCGCGCCTGTTCGAGTTGCTCCATCCGGCGTTTAACAGTCTTCGAGGGCTGCCATCGTTTCGTTCCGACGCGGCGACCGTCTCCTGGATTGTCGATGACGCGGGTTTCCGTAACGGAAGCCTGACCGTCGAATTCGCTTTCTGCAGCTTTTGCAATCCGGTCAAATATATCCATCGAACCCGATTCCTTCCTGGCTTTGAGTTCTCTCTCGGCGCGCGCGATGTAGGGCGCGACGCTGTCGTCGATCGGAGCATCGTCCATAGACGGAGGGGCGGCTGCCAGAGCGACGCTCGCAATGGTCTGGTTCGTCATGCGGGATTCCAGCCCGTCGATGCGTTCGGCGATGAGGCCGAGTGCATGGCCGATTTTGGTCAGGGCATCGTCGTAACGGCCCTCGGAAGAGGTGATCTTCTCGTTCAGCACGTTGATTGCCTGTAGGCCGAGCAAGCCCGGTGATGCATCGTCCTGTTTCGGCGCGGGGCTAGGCTCCGTCACCAGAGGGATGGCCTCTTCGACCGCCGAATCGCTATTTTCGGATTCTTCTGGAGACGTATCGGAAGACGTGGCCAGCACCGCGTCGATCAGCGTGTCGGTTTCCTGCTTCTTCTCGGCAACCGAATCGCCTGTACTGGAAGTTGCAGCCGTAACCATGAGCGCATCTTCCGCGCTCTTGCCGTCCTCGGCCTCACTGTTCTCGCGATCATCGTCGGAACCGGAGTTTTCGATCTTCAGTGCCGAGTCTTTATCGCCGGACTTGTCAATGGCATGGGATTTCTCGGCCGATTCGATCTTGTCATCGTCCTGAGCAGTTTCGATCCATTCATCGTCGCGCTCGGTTTCAGCCTCGGCCAAAGCGCTCACAAGTTCGTCCACGTCGGAATCCAGCGTATCCTCGACAGGCTTCACATCATCTTCCATCTCTTCGACAACCGATTCGATGGTCCGGGAAAAGTAATCGGAACTGGTATCGGACTTCGCTGCCCGATCCGAGTCGGGAGCGTGCATCACAAGCCCCATTCCGAGGGTGTCCGCGCCTTCGGCGTCTTTTCCTGGGGTCTCTTCAAGAGGCTCGCCTTGGATCATGACCAGTGTTTCCGCACATAACTCCGGGAGGGCGCCTTACAGAGGGCGACCGGGACTGATCTCTAGGCCATACCTCTTTAGATTTGATTGACCGTGGAATATTGGCACAATGTACGATGTCGTGCCGAAACATGTTGACGTTAACGTAAGCGTCAGATAAGGGCATGAATATGGATGGTTCAATGAATATAGAGTCGAATATGGCTCAGACTTTCACTGTGACCCAGCTCTGTCGGGAGTTCGATGTCACGCCGCGCGCCCTTCGCTTCTACGAAGCCAAGGGCCTGCTCCACCCCTCGCGCGAAGGAACGCGGCGCAGGTTCAACCAGCGTGACCGCGCGCGATTGGCCCTGATTTTGCGCGGCAAGCGCTTCGGCTTCAGCCTTGCCGAGATGGGCGAATTGTTGGACCTGTACGACACCGACAATACCCAGGTCTCGCAACTGACGCGAACGATGGAAGTCGCAGGTCGGCGGTTGGATGCCATGCGTAGCCAGCGTGACGAATTGACGGTCGCCATCGAAGATCTGCAAAAACAGATGGATTTCGTGGCCAAACTTCTCGACGAGAAAAAGAACGACTGAACTTCAACGCAAGTGCGTTTTTACATGACGATTCCCCGTCGCCCCTTTCGTTTCGACCAACCGGGAGAACCCTAATGGCAATCTATCAGGCCCCTGTTCGCGATGCTCAGTTCGTTCTCCACGAAGTTCTGCGTGTGCAGGATGCGAGCAACGTCGAAGGATACGAAGACCTTACCGACGACATGACCACCGCTATTCTGGGAGAAGCGGGCAAGATCGCCTCCGAGGTTCTGCTGCCGATCAACGAGACCGGCGACAAGCAAGGGTGCACCCTGGAAAACGGTGTCGTCCGCACGCCCGATGGCTACAAGGAAGCCTATCAGGCGCAGTGCGAGGGCGGCTGGCCCGGTATCGACCTGCCCGAAGAATACGGCGGGCAGGGGATGCCTTACCTTATCAACGCGGTGGTCGGCGAATTCGCATCCTCAGCTGCCATGGCCTTCTCGATGTATCAAGGCCTGACCCACGGTGCGATCAAGGCAATCGAAGGCTTTGGATCCGAGGAGCAGAAGAACATCTACCTGCCCAAGATGGTAAGCGGCGCATGGACTGGCACCATGAACCTGACCGAACCGCATTGCGGCACCGATCTGGGACTTCTGCGCTCGAAGGCCGAACCGAACGGCGATGGCTCGTTCAAGATCAGCGGCCAGAAGATTTTCATCTCCTCCGGCGAACACGACATGAGCGAGAACATCGTCCATCTCGTGCTGGCGAAGATTCCGGGCGGCCCTGAAGGCGTGAAGGGCATCTCCCTTTTCGTGGTGCCGAAATTCATTCCCAATGATGATGGTAGTCTCGGCAACCGCAACACACTCGCCTGCGGCAAGCTCGAAGAAAAAATGGGCATCCACGGCAATTCGACCTGTGTGATGAACTATGACGAGGCGACCGGCTGGCTCATCGGTGAGGAACACAAGGGCCTGCGCGCCATGTTCCTGATGATGAACGAAGCGCGTCTTCTGGTCGGGATGCAGGGCCTTAGCCAGGCCTCCATTGCGTATCAGAACGCTGTGGAATACGCGAAAGACCGCCTTCAGGGCCGCGCGTTGGACGGGGATAAATTTCCGGATCAGAAAGCCGACCCGCTGATGGTTCACCCCGATATCCGCCGGATGCTGATGGACGCGAAATCTTTCGTCGAGGGCGGACGGGCCTTCTACTACTGGGCGTCGATCCTGATCGATGAAGAGGGCAAGCATTCCGACGAAAAAGCCCGTGAGGAAGCCGGCCTTCTGATCGCCCTGCTCACCCCGGTCGTGAAAGGCTTCCTGACTGACAAGGGCTTCGAGACCGCCGTGAACATGCAGCAGGTCTTCGGTGGCCACGGCTACACCGAGGATTGGTCACAGAGCCAGTATGTCCGTGATGCCCGTATCGCCATGATCTACGAAGGCGCGAACGGGGTGCAGGCCCTCGACCTGATCGGGCGCAAGCTGCCCCAGAAGGGCGGCGCGGGGATGCAGACCTTCTTCGGCATGGTCAAGGATTTCTGCAAGGAAAACGGCGAGCATGAGGATATGGCCGAGTTCTGCGATCCCCTGAAGGAAGCCTCGAAAGAGCTTCAGGAAGCCGTCATGTGGTTCATGCAGCATGGCATGAAAGACCCCAATGAAGCGGCGGCGGGTTCCACCGATTTCCTCCACCTCTTCGGCTACACGGCCATCGGCTATATGTGGGCGAAAATGGCAAAGACGGCGCAGGATGCGCTGGCCGGAAACGCGGATGACCCGGCCTTCTACGAGGCGAAACTCAAGACCGCCCGTTATTTCATGGAGCGTGTCATGCCCATGACCGCCACGCATCTCGCTCGCATCAAGGCTGGTGGTGCCTCCATGATGGCCCTCGATGCGGAATCGTTCTGACCTTCTGCTGATTGTGATACTGCTCGCCGGGTGTTCCGGCGGGCCGTCCCACATTCCGCCCCTGTGGCAACTTCCAGGCGCAGCAGTATCCTCGGCCTACGAGAATGCAGGCTACGATGCAAAGCGGGGCAGGGTGAAACAGATCGTTTCACGCCATTCGGCGGAGATAGCCGCAGAGATTGACGCCGGAGGCGGGATACGACTGACGGAGGCGATGGTGGCGGCGGGGGTGCCCGAGGCGACGCGCCCCATGCTTCTGACCGATTTTCGCAGCCGCCCCGATATCTATCGCAATTGGCGCGGCGTGCAAATCGAGCCGGTGACGGTCGCCTTGATGGTCCACGGAAACTGAAGGAAGAGGAAAGCGCCATGTACGAGGTCATCGGCCATCCCAATACCCGCGCGATCCGGCTGATCTGGATGCTGGAAGAACTGGGTGCACCCTACAGCGTCACGCCCGTTTTGCCCCAGACCGATGAGGCCCGCGCCGCCAATTCCAGCGGCAAGCTGCCCGTCCTGCGCGACACAAGCGGCGCAACGGAACTGACGATCCCGGACTCCCTCGCGGCCCTCTTCTATCTCGCCGAGAAACACGCCGCCTTTGTCCCCGATCCCGGTACGCCGGAGCGCGCGCGCCACGACGTCTTCCTCTTCACGATCCTCGACGAGTTGGAAGGCCCCCTCTGGACCAAGGCCAAGCACAGCTTCGTCCTGCCCGAGAAATACCGCGTCGAGGGCATCGGCCAAACGGCAGCCAAGGAATACGAGCGCGGCCTGAAAAACCTTGCCGTCCGCCTGGGCGATACCGACTACCTCACCGGCCCCGGCTTTACCATCGCCGATCTCTTCCTCGGCCACCTCACCCGCTGGGCCGCGAAAGCCAAATTCCCCGAACCCGACGATCCGCGCCTGAAATCTCTCATCGCCCGCATCCATGCCCGTCCCGCCCTGAAAGCGGCGGATGCGAAGAAAGACACTGCATGAAAGCTGCACATTGACACCACGACCCCGGACGCGATGATCCGTACAGGCTATTTCGTTGAAGACGCAGGAGGATGACATCATGGCCGACTACAAGCTCCACTGCTTCGCCCAGTCGGGCCATTCCTACAAAGCCGCGCTGATGCTGGCGCTCTGCGGGGCGGATTGGGAGCCGGTCTTCGTCGATTTCTTCAATGGCGAGGGCCGCACGCCAGAGTTTCGCGCGATCAATGACATGGGCGAATGTCCGGTCCTCGTGCATGGCGACGTTACGCTATCGCAATCGGGCGTGATGCTCGATTATCTGTCCAAGCAATTCGGCAAGTTCGGTCCGAAGACCGAGGAAGAACACCGCGAAATCTTGCGCTGGGTCCTGTTCGAGAACCACAAGCTCAACAGCTTTCAGGGCATCTATCGCTTCATGCTGAACTGGGCACCGGAACAGGCGCGTAGCGAAGATGTGAACCGCTTCATGAAGGGCCGCTCGCTAGGCGCGATGAAGGTGCTCGACGCCCATCTTGCAACCCGAGACTGGATCGCCGCCGACCGCGCCACCATCGCCGATGTGGCCTGTTCAGGTTATCTGTTTTATCCGCGCGAGGAATTCGGGTGGACCGAAGACGACCGTTTTCCGAACATCGAAGCCTGGCAAGAGCGCGTTAAAACGCTCCCCGGCTGGCAACATCCCTATGATTTGATGCCCGGTCATCCACTCGGTTCGAATACCTGATGGGCGCGACGCTGAAATATCTTCAGGGTGCCAGCGGTATGACAGGACGCCCATTTGGATTCTGGAGTGGAGATGTATCCCGCAGGCGTTCCGACGTATCAGCCACCAACTCGGGTGGTCGATTATTAGGTACGTCATCCCACTGCATCCCCGGTGGCAGGGATTTGCTTGCTGTATGCAGGAAATATTTTTGTGCGGCCTCGCCTTTCCAGTCCAGAGAAGTCCCTGCGGGCACCCGGAACACATTGATGGTGACGTGCCGCGTGCCGTCGGCATCAATGGTTTCCTCGCGAACACGGATTTTCTCGTATCCTTCGGCGTCTGGCATGGAGCGACGTTCGCTCACGACGGTTTGGGTGCCATCTGCATGTTTGAACCGCGTTGCAGTGCTGGTGGAACCGTCGCTCAGTGATTTTTCAGCATCAACGCGCGTCGTCCCTCCGCCAATGTCGGTTTCTTCGTGTGACAGGATGGTGGCCTTGGCGTCATCGTCAAATCCGCCGGGTGTGGGAACAACTGCTGTCGGCGTCGGTGCAGACCCTTGCGGCGGGGAGGAGGGTGGTGTCGAAGATCGCGATTGCACGAAATTCACGAAGCTCTGGCCGCGCGGAAGGGCATCCATGAATGGATATCCTGAAACGCCATACAATGACATACTACCCTCCGATACTTCTTGTATCGAAATGAACCACTCAACAAAGCGAAAGTCACCCAATAAAGTACCGCTTGGCGAGCTTTTACGGTGTATCGTGATGCCGTGTTTTCACGCGTTGCGTGTAACGTGTGCCATCCTGTGCGTACCGCTTGACCGCCAAACCAGAATGCTACCGACTCTTTAGCGAAACCGTCGCGCCGTGCGGCGAGGGAGAAGACCATGACCGAAGCCTATATTTACGACAGCGTCCGCACCCCGCGCGGCAAGGGCAAGAAGGACGGTTCCTTGCACGAGGTCACGTCGCTGAAATGCGCCGCGACGGTGCTGGAGGCTTTGCGCGACCGCAACGATCTCGACACGACGCTGATCGAGGACGTGATCCTCGGCTGCGTGACCCCCGTGGGCGAGCAGGGCGGCGAAATCGCGCGTACTGCTGTGCTTCAGGCCGATTACGATGAGAGCGTGCCGGGCCTGCATATCAACCGCTTCTGCGCGTCCGGGATGGAGGCGGTGAACCTCGCCGCCAATCAGGTGAAGGGGGGCGCAGGCGATCTTTACGTTGCGGGGGGTGTCGAGATGATGAGCCGCGTGCCGATGGGCAGCGACGGATTCGCCATCGCCGTCGATCCGATCCCGGCAATGAAATCCTATTTCGTCCCACAGGGTATCTCGGCGGACATCATCGCGACCAAATACGGCTTCAGCCGCGACGATTGCGATGCTTTCGCCGTCGAAAGCCAGAAGCGCGCGGGTGCAGCTTGGGAAGCGAACCACTTCGAGCGATCCATCGTGCCCGTCAAGGACATGAACGGTGTCACCATCCTCGACCACGACGAATACATGCGCCCCGGCACGGATATGCAGTCGCTCGGCGGCCTGAAGGCCAGCTTTGCGGAAATGGGCGAGAAGATGCCCGGCTTCGACGCGGTCGCGATGCTCAAATA